>JACCTY010000095.1 GCA_013812145.1 Geodermatophilaceae bacterium
CGCGGCCGCATTGGCTGCAGGGACGCATTCTGGGCACGCTGAACGAGCCGGTGTACCGCAGCCACAACCTGCGGGTGGCCTACGAGGACGCCGTCAAGCTGTGCGCGCACGAGCAGGAGGCGGCCGGCCTCGACATCCTGACCGACGGCGCGCAGTACTACGAGTGGGAGGCGCCCGGCTTCCAGCTCGAGCCGATCTTCCACTTCATCCCGGAGAACCTGGCCGGCTTCCAGCCCTACGGGCCGCCCGGCGACGGCGCGAAGTACAAGCCGTTCTACAAGGCCGCGGTCACCAGCAAGATCGAGTGGAAGCGGCCGATGTTCGAAAGCGTCGTGACCGCGATGCAGGGCGCGACGAAGAAGCCGTTCAAGGTCGCCTTTCTGGGTCCAGCCCAGCAGAGCGTCATCGTCGACGACCAATTCTACGGCGACCCGATCAAGGTCGCACAGGACCTCGCCGTCGCGATGAACCAGGAGCTGAAGTATCTGGTGGGCATCGGCCTCGAGGCGGTGCAGCTGATCGACGTGCTTGCGCCGTACACCCAGGACATGTGGCAGATCGAGGTGCAGAACACGATGTTCGACGGCGTGGATGCGCTGAAGTTCTGGCACGTCTGCTACGGCAGCGTCGACGGGCAGCGTGACGTCTTCGAGGCCAAGACTGCCGACATGATGCCGCTGTTCAAAGAGTCCACCGCCGACGTGATCCACCTGGAGTCGTGCGCCGCCGAGTTCGGCGATCTCGAGGCCTACCGCGACTTCCCGACCGACAAGGTGCTCGGCCTCGGCGTCGTCGACGCCAAGAACCTGCACGCGGAGTCGCCGGAGATCATCGCCGACCGGATCCGCAAGCGGCTGGAGATCGTCCCGGCCGACCGTCTCCTCGTGGCCCCCGACTGCGGCCTGGGATACTTCAGCCGTACGGCGGCGTACGCCAAGCTGCGCAACATGGGACAGGCGGTTGAGATGGTGCGAGCGGAGCTGTGAAGTGACTGGAACCGCCACCGTCGATCTGCCCGGGGTCCGGCTGCAGGCCGGCGATCACATCTGCGCCTTTTACCGGCAGCCCGACGAGCGCGACGACATCCTGATCCCGTACCTGCTCGGCGGACTGACCAACGGGAGCAAGTGCACGTGCGTCGTCGACAGCTGCGCCCCTGTACACGTCCTGGAGCGGCTGGCCGAGACCGTGGACGTGGGCCCATGCGTCGAGCAGGGCCAGCTCGAGGTGCTGGACTCCGATGCGACGTACTTCGACGGTGGCGGTTTCCTTCCGCAACGAATGCTGAAGTTCTGGGCCAGCAAGGCTCGCTGGTCGGGCAGTGCCGACGGCAACGTCGTGCGCAACATCGGGGACATGACGTGGGCGCACCGGGATAAGCCTGGGGTCGCGGACTTGGCGATGTACGAGTCCGAACTCAACCGGATCATGGGCAGCTACCCACAAATCGTGTTGTGCCTGTACGACATGAACCGGTGCGGCGGCGAGATGGTGCTGGACGTGCTCAAGACGCATCCGAAGGTGATGCTCGGCGGCATGGTCATCGACAACCCCTACTACCTGGAGCCGGACGACTTCCTCGCCTCCCGCACCCGCTGACTCGTCATCCCGCCGGCGGCAGCTGGCTCATCAGGGCCAACGTGTTGCCGGTCGGATCGGTGAAGAACACCATCCACTCCTCGGTGCCGTCCTCGTGCCGGTGGATCAGTTGCGGCGCGCCCTCGAAACGCACGTTTGCGGCGGTGAGCCGATCGTAGGCAGCGTGCACGTCGCCGACCTGGAAGTAGATGATCGAGCCAGGCTTCCATTCGACGGCCGGAACCGCGCGTAGGAACAGGCGGGTTCCGCCGCAGTCGAAGAACGTAAGGTCGCCGAACGTATAAAGGTGCGGCAGCGCCAGCGCGTCGCGGTAGAAGCGTTCGGCCTCTTCCAAGTCGGTGACGAGCAACGCGATCTGGCCGACGCTGGTCAGCTGGGTTGGAGCGGACATGACAGTGCCCTTCTGGCGCGGACGCCGACCTTCCGACCGATGTTGCCAACATCCACCGATCTTCGCGTAACGGCGGCAACGGTGTCCGTGCAGATCTGGCGTTATTGGATGCGTTTTCGGCCGCAGGCTAACCGAATCGGCATCCAATGATGCTCGTTCGCCACCGCGGCCTTGGCCCCGGTGCCCAGGGTCAGCGGCCGTGCTTCTGCCAGTGCTCGGCGAAAAGGTCCTCCTCGCTGACCGTGCGCGGCTCGATCGGTCGGGCCACCCAGGTCAGGTTGACGAAGTGTCGGGCGTTGACGTTCTCGGTGGTGATGTTGCCGCCCCACGTCCCGCAGCTGAGGCTCAGAGTGAACGGCAGGCCGCAGCGTGGACTCCCGGCGCCCTCGTTGAGGTTCAGGTTCACGAGCACACGGGACGTCTTCGTCATCGTCGCCAGCGTCTGGATGTTCTCCTCGGAGCTGGTGTGTATCCCACAGGTGTGCCCGAGCCCCTGGTACGCGGTGATGTCGTTGACCAGCCTGGCCGCCTCGGCCACCTCCCCGTCGTACCGGTAGACCGCCAGCACCACCGACAGCTTCTCCCCGGAGAACGGGTGCTCGGGGCCGGTCCCGGTCTCCTCGACGACCAAGAAGGTGCGGTCCGACTCGATTGAGAACCCGGCGAGCGCGGCGATCTCCCCGGCCGGCTTTGCCACGACGTCGATCGTCGGGACATGCCCCCCGTCGGGCCACATCGCCTGCTGCAGGGCCGCGGCCTCCTCAGCCGAGCACAGGTGCCCGCCGCCGTCGGTCAGCCGGGACAGCAGGTCGTCGTACACCGAGGTATGGACGATCACCGAGTTGTCCGCCAGGCAGCTCGTGGCGTTGTCGAACGTCTTCGCCGCCACGATCATCGCCGCCGCGTCGGCCAGGTCGCCGGTCTCGTCCACCACGTGGACGGCGTTGCCCACGCCCACGCCGTACGCCGGGGTGCCCGAGCTGTAGGCGGCCTTGACCATGCCGGCGCCACCGGTGGCGACGATGAGGTCGGCCTGGCGCATCAGCTCCTGGGTCTTGGGTAGCGACGGCTCGGCCAGGGACTGCACCAGATCCTCCGGCGCTCCTACCTGAGCACAGGCCGCCCGCATGACCTCCACCACGGACTCGGTGCTCCGTCGGGTCCGGGGGTGCGGCGCCACGATGATCGCGTTGCGCCCCTTGAGGGCGAACAGTGCCTTGACCGGCGGCGTGGCGTCCGGCCCGGTGGTCGGGATCAGCGCGGCCACCACGCCGACCGGCTTGGCGATCTTGACCAGACCCAACTCGGGTGACTCCTCGACCACACCGACGGTTCGCACGGTGCGCATGTCGTTGAGCACGCCGACGACCCGCTTGTTGATCTTCGTCACCTTGTCCGCGTAGTTGCCGAACCCGCCTTCCTCCACCGCCTGCCGCGCCAACGCCTCGGCGTTGTCCTTGCGTACGACGGCCCACGCCACGGCGGTGACCAGCTCGTCGACCTGCTCTTGGGTGTACTCAGCTATTGCCTGGGCGGCCGCGCGCGCCCGCCCAACCGCGTCCGTGACCTGCCCTTTCGCCTGGTCCGTCAAATCAGCCATGTCTCAAGAGTGGCGACCACGCGGCCGACGTTCACTGCTCTGCCGGGTCGAGCTTGCTGGTGCCCTTCGTCCTGTCGAGACCTGCCTGCCACGTCGACGCCGCACACATGCTGGTCCGGTGCCTCGCCTCCTGGTCCTCGGCGGCGGGGCGGCGGGGATGTCGGCGGCCTCCGCCGCGCGGCGCGAGGACCCCGCACTGGAGATCGTGGTGCTGGAGGCGAACGGGTACGCCGCCTACGGCATGTGCGGCCTGCCCTACTACATCAGTGGCGTGGTCGCCGAGGCGGAGAACCTGCTCGCCTACCCACCGGAGACGTTCCGCGCAGACCGCGGTCTCGACCTGCGGTTGCACACTCGGGCGGTGCGCCTCGATCCGACCCGGCGCATCGTCGAGACCGGACAGGGCGAGCAGATCACCTACGACGCACTGGTGGTCGCGGCCGGCGCGCGACCGACCCGACCTCCGATTCCCGGAGTGGAGCACGAGCGGGTGTTCACGATCCGAGCGCTGGAGGACTCGATCCGGCTCCGCACCCTCATCGACTCCGGGGTGGTGCGCCGGGCGCTCGTCGTCGGCGCCGGATACATCGGACTGGAGACGGCCGAGGCGCTCGCCGCCCAGGACGTCGAGGTGGAGGTGGCGGAGGCGCTCCCCCAGGTCACGATGAGCGTGGACGCCCCGATCGGTGATCTGGTGGAAGCCGAGCTGCGCACTCACGTCCCGCTGCGGTTGAACACGGCTGTCACGGCGCTGGAGTCCCGCGGCGATGCCCTGACCGCTCAGCTGTCCGACGGCGACGCGCTCGACGTGGACGCCGTCGTACTGGCCACCGGCGTACGGCCGGACAGCCGGCTGCTCACCGACGCCGGCGCCGAGCATCTGCCAAGCGGCGCTGTCGTCGTCGACGACGAGATGCGCACGTCGATCGCCGACGTGTTCGCCGCCGGGGACTGCGTGGCGCATCACCACCGGGTACTCGACGCGCCGGCGTGGGTCCCACTCGGACCCGCGGCGAACAAGACCGGCCGGGTGGCCGGGACAGTGGCGGCTGGAGGGCGCGCGTCCTTCCCCGGAATCGTCGGCACCGCTGTGGTCAAGGTCTTCGACCTCGAGGTCGCCAGGACCGGCCTGAGCGCGGCCGAGGCCGGACCCGACGCACTGACCTGTGACGTGGTGCACCGCTCGCGCGCCAAGTACTACCCCGACGGCCATCCGTTGCACGTGCGGCTGGTGTTCGAACCCACCGGTCGGTTGCTCGGCGGCCAACTCGCCGGTCGGGACGGTGTGGCCAAACGCGTCGACGTCCTGGCCACAGCGCTCTACGCCGGGCTGAGGGTAGCCGACCTCGCCGCGCTCGACCTCAGCTACGCGCCGCCGTTCGCGCCGGTGTACGACCCCGTGCTCATCGCCGCACAACGTGCCATGGTCAGCCTGTCCGCCGCAGTCTCCTGAAGGAGTCCCCGTGGGTTTGCAACCGCTCCGCGACAAGGTGGTCGACGTGGCCACCGCCATCGCCGGCGTCCCGGACGGCGCGATGATCGCACTCGGCGGCGGCCTGTCGGCACGGCTGCCGATGGCCTTTGTCCGTGAACTGATCCGGCAGCGCAAGCGCGACCTGCATCTCGTCGGGTCCGCCCACAGCATCGACGTCGACCTGCTCGTGGCTGCCGAGGCGGTACGCCGCTGCGAGGAGAGCTACGTCGGTTTCGAGCAGGACCTCGGGCTGGCGCCGGCGTACCGGCGGGCCGCCGAGACCGGCACCATCGAGGTGGCCGAGAGCTGCTGCGTCACGATCCTGGCGCAGCTTCGCGCCACCGAGTTGGGGCTGCCGTTCCTCCCGGTGCGCGGTGTGCGCGGCTCGGACATCGTGCGGCTGCACCCGGAGTACGCCGAGGTGACCTGTCCGTTCACCGGCGAGGTGCTCGTCGCCGTACCGGCGTTGAAACCGGACGTGGCCCTCCTGCACGCGCCGCTCGGCGACCGGTACGGCAACCTGCACCTCCAGCAGCCGTACGTGCTCGACGAGCGGTTCGCTTCGTCATCCGCACGGGTCGTCGCCACTGTCGAACGTCTGGTGTCCACTGCGGACGTTGCCGCCAACGGCGTGACCATTCCGGCGCATCTGGTGGCGGCCGTCGCCGAAGTCCCCTTCGGCGCCCACCCGACGTCCTGCTATCCCGAGTACGCCTACGACCGCGAGCATCTGTCCACCTACGTGAAGGCGGCGCAGTCCGGCGGCGAGGATCTCGCCGGCTACTTGAAGACCTACGTGTACGGCGTCGCAGATGAGCAGGAGTACCGGGAACTGATCGGTAGCAAGCGGCTGACGGAGCTCGCCCGGTGGGCACAGTCCACAGCGGACTGGAAGGGGCTGTTCCGATGAAGTTCAGCCTCGATGAATGGTTCGTGGTCCTGCTCGCCCGCACCATCCGGCCGGCCGAGACGGTGTTCCACGGCTTCGGCAGTCCCTGCGCGCAGGTCGCCATGCACGTCGCGCGGCGGACGCACGCCCGGGACATGACCCTGATCGAGGGGGCCACGTACGCCGTCAATCCGGATCCGCGGTTCATCCCGCCGACCAGCAACGACGCGAGCCTGCAGCGTGGTGCGGCGTACAGCATGCGGTTCGAGGAGTTCTTCGACGCGGCCGTCCGCGGCGATGTCGACCGGATGTTCCTCTCCGGTGGGCAGATCGACGGCTACGGCAACACCAACGTGACCGGGATGGGGCCGTCCGAGAACGGCTTCAAGGTCAAGCTCGGCGGTGGAGGAGGCGGCTGCAACCTGGCCGCGACGATCCGGCACCTGTCGCTGTGGAGCAGCCGGCACCGCTCCGGCCGGGCACTGGTGGAGGAGTGCGACTTCATCACCGACATGGGGCATCGCACGCCGTCCGGTGACCGGGCCGAACTCGGCTTCACCGGCGGTGGTCCACAGTGGATGGTCACCGAGTTGGGCATGTTCGACTTCCCGGATGGCCACGCCCGACTGACCCACCACTTTCCCGACGTGACGGTAGATGAGATCGGCGCCGCCACCGGCTTCGAGCTTCGGGTTGCCGGTGACCTGAGGACGGTGCCGCCTCCGTCCAGCGCCGAACTCTCCGCGCTGCGGGCGGTTGACTCGCTCGGCGTCCGACGCAGCGAGTTCGCTCCCGCCGAACTGGAGCGGGTGTTCGACCACGATCCGGCCATCGGCTGCGCCTGTTGACCGGGTGCCTGGTCCTATCGGCTGCGCGGCGGTCGTCGTCGTGACGCGTGGCCGGACGGTAACTGGTCACAAACAACATCCCCAAGGTCGGTTTCGGTGTTGTTCGTGACCAGTTTCGTGCTTGGTCGAGCACGCCAAGGACGGTCGCCGTGACCGACGGACTCGACGCCGTGTTCAATCCGCGGCGGATCGCGCTGGTGGGGGCGTCCGACCGCGCAGGCACGATGGGGCGGCTGCTGTGGGACAACCTGCGGGACTTCCCGGGTGAGGTGGTCCCGATCAGCCGCTCCGCCAGCATCGACGGGACGCGGGCGTACGCCGATCTCACCGAGGTGCCGGGCGACATCGACCTCGCTGTCATCGGCGCGCCCGCCGACCGGGTGCTGGGCGCGATCCGAGCAGCGGCGGAGAAACGGGTGCGCGCGGCTGTCGTCCTGACCGCCGGCTTCGCCGAGATCGGAGCGGACGGCGCGCGGTTGCAGGAGGAGGTCGTGGCAGCCGCCCGGGCCGGTGGCGTGCGGCTGGTCGGTCCGAACTGCTTCGGCGTACAGAACTGCGACCTGCCGCTGAACGCATCCATCGCGCCGGGCGCGCCCGCCGGTGATGAGCGGGGCGGGATCAGCCTGGTGACCCAGTCCGGTTCGTACGGCATGGCCGTGCACGCGCTCGGCCTGGACGAGGCGATGCGCTTCGCCAAGGTGTACGCCGCCGGCAACAAGGCGGAGATCTCCGACGCCGAGACACTGGCCTATCTCCGTGACGACCCGGCGACCCGGGTGGTCTGCCTGCTGCTGGAGTCGATCACCGATCCGCGGGAGTTCTTCGCCCAGGCGCGCCGGACCACGGCGGTCAAACCCGTGATCGCCGCCGTCACCGGACGAAGCGCCGCCGGCAAGCGCGCCGCCTTGTCACACACCGCGGCGATGGCATCGGACACCGCGATCCGCGACGCCGCGCTGGAACAGGCAGGGGTGGTTCGCGCGTCCTCTGGCCTGGCCATGCTCGACGCGGCCAAGCTGCTGGCCGCCCAGCCGATCCCGGCGGGGGGCCGGGTCGGCATCGTCACGAACTCCGGCGGTCTGGGCGTCGAGTTGACCGACCTGCTCGACGTCGAAGGCCTCGAGGTGCCCGAGCTGAGCCCGGCGCTGCAGGCAGACCTGCGCCGCTTGCTGCCGTCGTACGGTAGTCCGCGCAATCCCGTGGACATGACACCGATCTGGTCGCGGTATGCCGAGCTGTACCCGGCCCTGGTCGACGTACTGGCCCGGTCCGGCGAGGTCGACATCGTCATCCCGATCCTGCTGGCCCGGGGCGGCTCCCCCGAGGTGGTCGAAGGGCTGGCGGCGACCGTGGCCGCGATGCGTGCCGACGGGAACGACGTTCCGGTCTACGGCTGCTGGGTGGCTGAGCGGTCCCGGCAGCCCCAGGCCGACGCGCTGCAGGAGGCCGGCGTCCCGTGCCTGCCCTGGCCGGAGCGGACGGCGGCGGCCGCCGGCGCCGCTCACCGTTGCGCGAGCGCCCTGGGCCGCGACCCCTCGATCCCAGCTGCCCGGGAGACACCAGTCCTGCCCCCGGACACGGACCTGACCGATCCCGTCCAGGCAAGGGAGTACCTCGCCTCGGCCGGCATCGACACTGCCCCTGTCGCCGTTTGCACAGACGCGGATGGGGCCGTGGCGGCGGCTCGACGACTCGGCTACCCCGCCGTACTCAAGGTTGTCCACCCGGCGCTGTCCCACAAGAGCGATGTCGGCGGGGTCCGCGTCGGCCTGTCCGACCCGGCAGCCGTCCGGCAGGCGGCCGACTACCTGTTGGCGCTGCGCTCCGGCGCGCGCGTCCTGGTGCAACGGCAGGCCAGCGGGGTGGAGTTCGTCGTCGGCGGCCTGCGTGATCCGGGGTTCGGGCCGGTCGTCATGGTCGGCCTCGGCGGGACCACCGTCGAGGTGCTCGGCGACGTCCAGTTCGCCGTCGCCCCGGTCGACGCCGGGCACGCGGAGGCGATGCTGCGCTCGCTGCGCGGTGCCGCGCTGCTCGACGGCGTGCGCGGAGCCGAGCCGGTGAACGCGGCCGCGCTGGCCGATCTCATGGTGGCGGTGGGCGACCTGCTGGTCGGCGTACCGGAGATCGCCGAGATCGACCTCAACCCGGTCCTGGCGACCGCGGCCGGCGTCCGGCCCGTCGACTGGCGGATCGTTCACCGCGACGATTCGACCCCTGGTGAGCAGAAGGCCGACCAGAACTGTCCCGACGAGGGGAAGTGACCGCGATCACAGCGGCCCTAGCGTGGGGCTATCCAACGATCGTCAAGGGAGTCGCACATGCGCATCGGCAATGAGGACATCCTGCTGCCCACCACCATGGTGGGGAACTATCCCAACCCGCGGTGGTACGACGGCCAGGCCTTCGCCACGGTCCCCAAGGGCGAGTTCATCTTCGACGCGATCAGCCGGGAGGCGTTCGAGGACGCGGTCGGCGCGATCGTGCATGACCAGGAGGCTGCCGGATTCGACGTGATCGCCGACGGCAAGGTGTACGGCGGAGATTCGCCGTACGGCACGATCCTCTACTACTACTCCGAGCGGATGTCGGGCTGGCGGCTGTCCGGTCCGCCGGTCGGCCTGCCGATCTACTCCACGCTGTACTCCCCCACCTGCGTCGGTGAGATCAACCGCGAGCACCCGTTCCACCTTGCCCATCTGCGTGCTGTGCGCAAGGCGACCAAGAAGCCGGTGAAGATCTCCTACACCGGCCTCGGCGTCATCGCCGCCGCCACCCAGAACCTGCACTACAAGGACACCAAAGAGCTGGCGATGGCGTTGGCCAAGGCGTTCAACGAGGACTTCAAAGAACTCGCCGACAACGGCTGCGAAGTCATCCAGCTGGACGAGTTCGTCTGGCCCTACGGCATGGGCGACTGGGAGATCGAAGCGGTCAACGCCTCCGTCGAGGGCGTGAACTGCCAGTTCTGGGTGCACACCTGCTGGGGCAACTACTCAGGTACGCCGGCGTACTTCCCCGACGAGACGAAGACCGAATTCGGTGCGTACGACTTCGCCAGCCGTGCGCAGGACGCCGCGGCCCCAGAGCGCGCGCACGCGATCTTCCCGCACGTGCTCGACGCCAACATCCACGCGCTCAACTACGAGGTCGGGCGAACCGGCGTCGACGACCTGACGCCGCTGCGTGACAACAACTGGGAGAAGGACTTCGTCGCCGGCGTCATCGACGTCAAGACCACGATCACCGAGAGCGCGGCCGAGGTGGCCGACCGGATCCGCGAGGTGCTCAAGGTGGTGCCGGCCGAGCGACTGGGCCTGACCACCGACTGCGGCCTGCCCAACCTGCCGCGGATGATCGGCGCGGCCAAGCTCAAGGCGCTGGTCGCCGGTCGGGACATCGTCCGGGCCGAGCTCCGCGGCTGACCAGCTCCCGGCGCGGCGCTGTCTCCCAGCAAGCGGCGTCGCGCCGGGGCAAGACTTCGGGTGATCCTTGGCCCGGGAGGACAACGCCGCCTGGCTCCGTTCCGCATACGGTCGGGCAGACCCGGCGGGAGGCCAGCTGTGACGGAAGGTCCCACCTTTCTCGCGCTGCCCGACCGCATGAGCAAGCCGCGCTCTCGCGGGATCACGCACATCTTGGACAAGGGCCTGCCGCAGGCGGCCACCGAGGACCTGCTGGATCAGGCCGCGCACCTGATCGACATCGTCAAGATCGGCTGGGGCATCGGTTACGTCGACCCGACGCTGCCGCGGCGGATCGCCGCGTACGCCGACGCCGGTGTCCCGGTGTGCCTGGGCGGGACCTTGACCGAGATCGTCGCGCGGCAGGACCAGGTCGCCCGGTTTCGTCGGTGGGCGCTGTCGATCGGCGTCAGCCACATCGAGGTCTCCAACGGCTTGCAAGCGCTCACCGATGACCGCAAGCTTGGCCTGATCAAGGAGCTGGCCGCGGACTTCGTCGTACTGGCCGAGACCGGCTCCAAGGACGGCAGCTACCCGTCAACGCCGGAGGATTGGGCCGAGGAAATGGTCAGGGACCTCGACGCGGGTGCCCAGTTCGTCGTGGCCGAGGGGCGGGAAAGTGGGACCGTCGGCCTGTACGACGCCGATCAGGCGGTGCACGAGGAGATCGTCAGCGCAATCATCGGACAGATTCCGCCGGACCGGATCATCTTCGAGGCGCCGCTCAAGGCCCAGCAGACCTGGTTCATCACGTGCCTCGGTGCGGAGGTCAATCTGGGCAACATCGAGCCGTCGTCCGTGCTGCCGCTGGAGACGCTGCGGCTGGGGCTGCGCGCGGACACCGCCGCTGTGCAGATTCCCCAATGACCCCGGCGTTGCCGGACCTCGCGCCCAACACGGTAACGCGGCCCTACCGTGGCCTGTCCGTCCAGGACGTCGACGTCCCGCTCACTGACCAGGCCATCAGCGCGCTGCTGCTCGGCCGCGAGGTCTACCGCCGGACCGACTTTCTGGCGCTGCGCAACGGTTCGCAGACCGCCTTGGTCGCCGTGCAGGCCGAGAATCGGGAGCCACTGTTCGCCCCTGTCAGCGAGCTACGGGTACTCGCCGGCCCCGCCGACACGGTGTGGATCGACGACCCGGAGACCGACGTCGGGAACGCCAGCGCCCTGGCCCGTACGGCGCTGGAACACGGCCCGGCCGGTGCGCTGGCCTACGTCGTACAGGGTCGCTACGAACACGTGAACTTCATCTGGCGGCCGGTGCCGCTGCTGATCCATGTGACCGAGGTGATCCCGCCGCACCCACCGAAGCTGTATGCCATGGCCGAGCAGGTGCTGGCCTTCGACGAGGACCTGCCCCCCGTCGAGCTGGTGCTCGACGCGGTCGACATCCGCGAGCTGGCCGGCGCGCACCCGGCGCCGCACTACCTGCTGCCGTGCCGCGGCAGCGGCGTCGACCTGCCCGGCGAGGTCAGCTTCCTGGACACCAGACCCGGAGCGGAGTTGGACTGGTTGCTGATCGGGTGCGACCGCTCGCGGCAGTTCCACGAGCACTTCTACGGCGCGGAGCCGGCCCGCGTGGAGCTGTGCCCTCGGGCCCGGATCGACCGTCCGGACGGAGCAGCCGTGCTGGCCAAGTGCTGCCTGCTGGAGCGCGGAATCGCGGTTTCCGACCGAGCTGCCGTCGTCCCGTGGGGGTCCAATCTGGACGAGGTTCGGGCCGCTCTGCGCGCCCTGTGCGGCCTGCCACAGCCGGCGCCGATCGACCTCGTCCCCGCCCCGACCGCCGTCCTCGCCGCTGCCGCCCGGCACTGAAACCGTCATGATCGCCGGGGCGGGGCGGCTGCGCTTTCTTGGTGACGGGCGGCGTTGAGCGCGCACCCGGCCGACTCCCGGCTGTTCGGCCACCTGTGGTCGACAGCGGAGTCCCGGACGCTGTTCGACGACAACGGCCGGGTGCAGTCGTGGCTGCACATACTGGCGACGCTCGCCGAGGCGCAGGCCGACGTCGACCTGGTGCCCCGCGCCGCCGCCGACATCATCCGCAACCACGCGCAGGTCGAGCGCATCGACCTCGACGTCGTCGGGTCCGAGACCCGCGCCAGCGGACATTCGACGATGGGTCTGATCCGGGCGCTGCGGGCCACCCTTCCGGACAGCGCTCGGGAGTGGGTTTACTACGGCGCGACGGTCCAGGACCTGTCCGACACCTGGGGTGCGCTGATCTGCCGCGCGATCGGCGACATCATGGCCCGCGACGTGTCGGCGATGCGCGACCTGACCGCCGAGTTGGCCCGCCGGTACCGTGACACGCCCATGTGCGGGCGGACTCACGGCCAGCCCGGCCTGCCGATCACGTTCGGCTTCAAGGCGGCGGTGTGGGCAGCGGAGCTGGATCGACACCTGAGCCGGCTCGCCCAGGGCAGGCAGCGGTGGGAAGTGGTCCAGCTCGGTGGGGCACTCGGCACGATGGAGTTCTGGGGCGAGCGGGCACCGGACCTTCTCCAGGCCTTCGCCGCCCGACTGGAGCTGGGCGCCCCCGAGATCTGCTGGCTGAGCGCCCGCGACCGGGTGGCCGAGTTCGTCTGCCTGCTGGCAGCCACATCCGCCACCGTGGCCAAGATCGGGAATGAGGTCTTCCAACTGCAGCGCCCGGAGATCGGCGAGGTCCGCGAGGGGTTCCGGCCGGGAACCGTCGGATCGATCACCATGCCGCACAAGCGGAACCCGGAGAACTCCGAGCAGCTGGTCTCGCTTTCCCGCGTGGTGCGGGCGCAGGCCGGGCTGGCCCTGGAAGGAATCGTGTCCGAGCACGAGCGCGACGGCCGGGCGTGGAAGACCGAGTGGCTGCTGCTGCCAGAGGCCTGTCTTGCCTTTTCCGCGAGCTGCGAACTCGGGGTCGCCATGCTCGGTGGGTTGGCGGTCGACGTCGAGCGGATGAGCCGGAATCTGGCCTCCCACCAGGGGTATCTGATGTCCGAGCCGGTGCTGCGGGCGCTGTCCGATCGGCTCGGTAAACACACCGCGCACGATGTGGTCTATCAGGCAGCAATGACCGGGATCGAAGCCGGGCAGGACTTCCTGACCGCCCTTCGGGCCGATCGTCGGCTCGACGTGATCACCGACGAGGAGCTCACCGCCCTGCTCGACGTGCGCGGAGCGCTCGGTTCCGCCGGCGCGTTCGTCGATCGGGTGCTGGCCGGGCTGGGGAGGTGAGATGACACCGCTCGGTAGGGTACGCGCCGCCCTTGCGGGTATCAGCCGGGTCGAACTCGCGACCGTGCCCACCCCGCTGCAACTCGCCAGCAGGCTGTCCGACGAGCTGGCCGTCCCGATCTGGTTCAAGCGGGACGATATGACCGGCATCGGCCTCGGCGGCAACAAGGTACGGCCCCTGGAGTACCTGCTCGCCGACGCACTCGGTCAGGGTTGCGACAGCCTGGTCACCGGCGCCGGACCGCAGTCGAACTGGACCATGCTGGCGGCCCTGACCGCGCTCCGATCCGGCTTGGAACCGTTCGTCGTCTGCTACGGCGACCCCGTTCCCGACGTCGGCAACCTGCTGCTGCACCGCAAGCTCGGCACCAAGATCTACTTCACCGCAGATCCGGAACGATCCTCAGTGGACAGTGGGATCGAACAGCTCGCGGCTGAACTGCGCGGCCTCGGGCGTCATCCATACGTCGTTCCCCGCGGCGGTGCCACAGCCGTGGGAGCGCTCGGTTATGTGCGGGCGAGCGTCGAGATGGCAGCCCAGCTCGTCAGGATGCCCGAGCCGCCGACCGCGCTCTGGCTGGCCGCCGGCTCCGGCGGAACTTGCGCCGGGCTCGTCGCCGGAGCAGCGCTGCTGCAAGCGTCGTACGACGTCGTGGGTGTCACGGTGAGTCGACCGGTACCGGAGATCACGGCGCAGGTGAGCCGACTCGCCACGGCCGCCGGCGAGCTGCTCGGGACGCCGGTGACCGAGCCGGCCGTGGACATCCGGGGCGGCTGGATCGGGCCGGGGTACGGCGTCCCCTCTCCCGAGGGCGAGCAAGCGGCGGCGCTGGTGGCCCGCGCCGAAAGCGTGTTCCTCGATCCGGTCTTCGGCGCCAAGGCGATGGCCGCACTGATCGACGCCTGCCGGTCCGGTGAGGTGGTCGGTCCGGTGGCGTTCCTCGTCAGCGGTGGTGCCTCGACATTGTTCGCAGCGGCGGGGCAGCCGTGAGTGAGCACGGCACCCGACCCGAGGGCTATCTCGGCACGGAAGGCCGGATCACCAAGGGGCCGGCGCCCGAACTCGTCGAGGCCGGATACCAGCTGGAAACCGACGACGCGCCGCTGCTGCACCGCGGGCTGGCCCTCGCGGACCTGGCCCACCAGGTGTCGCTGATCGAGGCCGGCGCAGTGCAGCCCGACGTCGTACGACCGCTCCTTCGCCGGCTGCTCGAACTCGTCGACAGCGACCCCGCCGACTTTCGCTACGATCCGGAGTACGGCGATGCCTACAACGCCCGCGAGCGGGAGTTGGAGCAGACCCTCGGGTCGGTGACCGGATGGCTGCACCTGGGACGGACCCGTCGCGAGGCCGGCCGGATAGCGTTCCGGATCGCTCTGCGCCGGCTGCTGCTCGACCTGCACACCGACGTCGGCACGCTCGCCGCTGTGCTCGCCGAGCGGCAGGAAGAACACGCTGGCGCGATATGGGCCGACAGCACCTACCTCCAGCCCGCGCAGCCCTCGACGTTCGGGCACTACCTGGGTCAGTTCGGGGAGCAGGCGCTGCGCCACCTGGAGCGGATCGAGGCGGCCTACCGGACCGCCGACATCTGCCCCGGTGGGTCGGGCGGGGCGGGTGGCAGCCGGATCCCGGTGGACCGGCAGCGGGTGGCCGACCTGCTCGGGTTCGACCGGGTGGGTGCGAACACCCGGGATGCGATGTGGTCGGTCGACGCGCCGCTGGACGCGGTGTTCGCCGGCGTGCAGGCGGTCTTGACCGCCGACCAACTCGCCGAGGACCTGGAGATATTCGCCAGCCCGGCCTTCGATTACGTCGAACTCGACGCGGCGCTGTGCCGGGCGAGCGTGTTGATGCCGCAGAAACGCAATCCCTACGCGCTGGCGGTCATCCGGGGCGGGGCCGGCACCCTGTCCGGGCGGCTCGCCGGCCTGATCACCACCGCCCGGACCCCGTCGGCGCGGACGGACAACTGGCTCTACACGTACGGCGAGGTTGCGGGGGCACTCGGGCTGGCCGGTCGGCTGGTACGGCTGACAGCCGCGGTGGTGCGAGGACTACAGGTCAACACCGCAGTGCTCGCCTCCGGTGCGGCGGCGGATTTCATCGGCGCCGCTGACTTGGCCGAGGACCTGTCCCTGAGCCACCGGCTGGACTACCGGACGTCGTACCGGATCGTCGGTGCGGCCGTCGCGACGGCCGTGGCGAACGGTGTCGACCGGCTCAGCGCAGCATCGCTCGCCGATGCCGCGGACCGGGTCATCGGCGAGCGACTGCGGGTGTCCGACGACCTGCTCACTGCCGTCGAGGATCCGGTTGCACTCGTCGAGGCGCGGCGGGCGCCGGGGTCAGCAAGCCCAGATCGGGTTCGTGAGCACGCCGGCCTCATCCGGCAACGGATCGAGACGGCGCAGCGATGGCGCGATGAGCGTCGCGCCGTCGTGGCAGCGGCCGAGAACGGGTTGCAGGTAACGGCGCGCGCTCTCGCAGTTGGCCCTGCCGCGTGATCGACCCGGCTCGTAACTGGGGCGCGACCGCTGCCGAGCGCGCAGCGCCCTATCCCTGCGACTCACACGGGGCGCCCGGCGCGGTTGCCTACTTCCGCGCCGTCGGCATCGCCGCATCGCCGCCGACGGTGTTCCGTTGGCTGTGCCAGCTGAAGGTCGCGCCGTACAGCTACGACCTGCTCGACAACCGCGGCCGGCGCAGCCCGCGCGAGCTGACACCGGGGGTCCAGCGGCTGGAACGCGGTCAGCCGTTCCTGGTGTTCTCCCTGGCCGACTTCGCGGCCGACGACCACCTCACCGGTGTCTCGCTGCCTGCGGCGACCCGGGTCTTCGGGCCGCTGGCGATCACCTACGCCGTTCGTGCCGCGGGTCCGACCACGCGGCTCGTGGTCAAGATGCTGGTCGGGCGGTCCGGCCCGATCGGTGGCCTGCGCCGGCTCCTGCTCGGCTGGGGCGACGTCGTCATGATGCGCAAACAACTGCTGACCCTCAAAGAGCTGGCCGAGGGCTGACCGGGAGCACGGCGGCTCGGCTCAGTCGACCTTGCCGGACGACGCCGCCGCCGACTACCTAGTGCTGCATCAGGCACTCTTCGCCCGCTTGATCGTGCTGGCCTGGCGACCTCGCGTAGCCGTAGCGGCACGGCCGGATCTGGCACGTTTCGCTCCGTTGCCTGGGTGATGGCCCAGCACGGTGGAGCGAATGGTGCCAGTTTCCGCCCGAGGTGGCACTTTTCGTTGCAGCCCAACCGACGCTGCCAGGGGGCGCGGAGCGAAACGTGCCAGGTGGCTAGCAGTGCAACCCGAAGGACCAGGGTGCAGGGTTGGTGGCAGCGGTACTAGCCGAAGCCGGGCCACCGGTCACTTCAGGCTCGCCGCTCAGCCGCCCACGCAATCGTTGCTTCCACTGAAGCACGGCGTGTAGTTCTGATCCTGGACGGGGGTCGGCGCTCGGTCCGTCCACCGCCCATTGGGCACGGCGAAGACCACGATCGTCGCCAGCATGACCAGGAGCAGGATGCCGAACGTGACGCTGCCACCCGTGCTGCGGCGTACGACGGCCTGACCGAGCGATGCGATCGCGAGGACCAAGCCCACGACCGCCCTGGATTCATACCTGTCGATCGCCGACTCGGTGACCTCGGGCTGCTCACCGAGAAAGACGAGATAGACGTCCAGGTGACTGGCGAATACGGCCAGCAGCAGGCCCAGCAATGCGACCACGAGGACGACGTCGAGGAGGCGGAGCCACCCGCGGCGGGTCACCCGGTCATGCTAGAGCCGGGGAGCGGCCGGTCACGAAAAGACTGTTTCGATTGCGCGCCGGATTAGACGTGTCTAACATCAGTGTTCATGCAGGCTACGGAGGCCGTTGAGGACTACCTCAAGGTGATCTACCACCTGGTGACCGAGGGCGAGGCGGTCACCACGTCTACGATCGCGCGCCGGCTCGGGGTGTCGGCGCCCTCGGTGTCGGCGATGGTGAAGCGGCTGGAGGCCGGCGAACTGGTGGTCCGCCGCGGCGAGGGAGGCCTCACGCTGACCTCGGGTGGCGAGGTCCAGGCACTGCGCGTCGTGCGCCGGCACCGGCTGCTGGAGACGTTCCTCGCCGAGGTGGTCGGGGTTCCCTGGGACGAGGTCCACGACGAGGCCGAGGTGCTCGAGCACAGCCTGTCCGACCGGCTGGAGGACCGCATCGACGCCCTCCTCGGGCACCCGGCGCACGACCCGCACGGCGATCCGATCCCCCCGAGGACGGGGCCGCACAACGAGCGGTGGGCCGATCCGCTCACCGCGGCGCCCACCGGCTCACGATTTCAGATCGAGCGGGTCAGCGACCGCGACCCCGAGGCGCTGCGCTACCTGGCCGACATCGGCCTGCGGCCCGGCGTACTGGTCGAAGTCGGTGCGCGGGCGCCGTTCGGTGGGCCACTGTGGATCACCGTCGACGGCGCCGAGCACGCCCTCGGATCCCAGCTGACGAATCTTCTGCACGGCGCTGTAGTCACGACCGGCACCACGCCCATCCGGCGACGGAGAGCCGGCTGATGGCGGTTCCGTCTCGGCGCCAATTCCTCGTCGGCGGCGCGGTGCTCGGAACCGCCGGGGCCGCACTTGGCGCCGGCGCGTTGCTCGACACCGCTCCGGCGGCCGCCGACCATGCTCCGGGAAACGGTGGCCAATCCGGCACCGCGCACGGCGGCGGGATCAACGGTCCCACCTTCCGCGCGGGCGAAACGGTCGACCACGCCGCCAACGGCTTCCAGCCCACTGAGATCCTGCGCGACTTCGACTACGGCCGGGTGTCGGTCTCACCGGAGGGTCGCACCGTCCGCGAGTGGGAGGTGTTCGCCACCGATCGGGAGATCGAGGTCGCCCCGGGCGTCCGGTTCCCGGCCTGGACGTTCAACTCAAGGATTCCGGGGCCGACGCTGCGCTGCCGGCAGGGCGACCTGCTGCGCGTGCGGTTCGTCAACGACTCCGCGCATCCGCACACCATGCATTTCCACGGCATCCATCCGGCCGAGATGGACGGGGTTCCGCTGGTCGGCCGCGGGGTGATCTCGCCTGGTGAAAGCTTCACCTACACCTTCGACGCCGAGCCGTTCGGGTTGCACCTCTACCACTGCCACGTCGGGCCGCTGGCCGAACACATCGCCCGTGGCATGTACGGCACGTTCATCATCGATCCGCCCGAGGACCGCCCGGCCGCGGACGAGCTGGTGATGGTCATGCACGGTTTCAACACCACCTTCGACGGCGAGGGCAACCAGCTGTACGCCGTCAACGGCATCCCGTTCCACTACGTGCACGAACCCGTGCAGGTCCGCCGCGGTGAGCTGGTCCGGATCTACCTGGTCAACATCCTCGAGTACGACCCGATCAACAGCTTCCATCTGCACGGCAACTTCTTCGACTACTACCCCACCGGAACCCGGCTGGAGCCCTCAGAGTTCACCGACACGGTCATCCAGGCCCAAGGCCAGCGTGGCATCTGCGAGGTGCGCTTCCCCTATACCGGGCGGTACATGTTTCACGCGCACAAGACCGAGTTCGCCGATCTGGGCTGGATGGGCTTCTTCGAGGTCACCGACTGATGCGCGCCGACGCACTTTCCGCCGCGGAGGCGCTGGGATGACCGCCGACCCGAAGCTGGCCGAAGCCGGAGTCGCCGACCCATCCGTGATCGAGGCCGACGTAAACGGCCGTGTACCCGTGTGGGCGCTGGCGTTGGCCGCGATCGTCGTCGCGGCCGCGGCACTGTTCGGGTTGGCTCTGCTCGGCGGCCAGTCGCTGCCCGAGCGGAACGGGCCGCCGGTCGAGGAGCTGGCGGTGGAGCGCACCGTCCTGCTCCCCCAAGTGATCGAGCTGACCATCCGCAACACCGGACCGGACCCGGTGAGGGTCGCTCAGGTGTTCGTCAACGACGCGTTCGTCGACGTTGTCGGCGGCACGGCCCCCATCGACCGGCTCGGCACTGCCACGGTGCGGCTGAACTATCCGTGGCAGGACGGCCAGCCCTACCTGATCTCCCTGCTCACTTCCACCGGTGTGGTCGTCGAACACGAGATCCCCGCTGCCGTGGCCACCCCTTCCCCCGGCGGTGTCCTCGGTTTGATGGCGCTGCTGGGAACGTACGTCGGGATCATCCCGGTCGCGCTGGGCATGTTGGTGCTTCCGCTGCTGCGGCGGGTGAGCCCCACCGTCGTGCGGGTGCTGCTCGCACTGACGGTCGGGCTGCTCGCCTATCTGGCTCTCGACGGTGGGATCGAGGCGCTCGAGTTGGGCGGGCGCTCCAGCGGCGCTTACGGCGGACCTGCCCTGGTCGCGCTCGGCGCCGTACTGGCGTTCCTGGCTCTCACCTTCATAGACCGAGTGCTGCGAAGCAGCCGTCACCGCTCGGAGGCCAGTGGGGCGAGCGGCCTGCGACTCGCCGTGATGATCGCCGTCGGAATCGGGCTGCACAACCTCGGCGAAGGGCTCGCGATCGGCTCCGCCTACGCCGTCGGCGAGCTGGCGCTGGGAGCTTTCTTGGTGATCGGGTTCGCCCTGCACAACACGACGGAGGGCATCGCGATCGTGGCGCCGCTGGCCAAGGAGCGACCGTCCCTGATGCAGCTCGGTTTGCTCGGTCTCCTCGCTGGTGCACCGGCGATCCTCGGTGCGATGCTCGGCGCCGCAGTGAACAACAGCGAGTTGTCCGCGTTCCTACTTGGGGTCGGAGTCGGTGCGATCGCCCAAGTGATCGTCCAAATTGCGCCGGCGCTGCGCGGCCGCTCGGGGCAGACGCTCAACCCGGCCGCCATCGGCGGGATCGCCGCAGGGGTGCTGATCATGTACCTCACCGGACTGCTGGTCACCGCATGACGGGCCGGGAAGCCGTGACCCGGCGCACCGTCATCGCCGGCGGGTGCGTCGTTGCGGCTGCCGCAGTCGCCGGGTGCTCCAGCGGTGATCAGGCTGCCGAGCGCAGCAGCCAGAAAACGCTCGGCTCGACGTCGGACATTCCGGTCGGCGGCGGCACCGTGTTCGCCGACCAGGAGGTGGTCGTGACCCAACCCACCGCCGGCGCGTTCCGGGCCTTTTCGGCGATCTGCACCCACCGGGGGTGCACGGTCAACGAGGTGGTCGACGGCACGATCAACTGCCCGTGCCACGGCAGCAAGTACAGCGCAGCCGACGGTTCGGTGGTCACTGGGCCGGCGCAGATGCCGCTACCCAGGCGAGAGGTCACCGTCGAGGGCGGCTCCCTCAAGCTCGTCTGATGGCGGCGTGACCGCCAGGGTGGCCAGTAGGTCCGCGAGCGAGACCAGGGCGGCCAGTGCGGCTGGGCTGTCCCGGTCGACCAGCCAGCCGAGCACCACTCCGTCGATGACAGTCATGAGCATTCGGGCGAGTACCGGCATCGGCCGCGACCAGGTGATTCCAGCCGCGGCGGCGATCGCCTCCAGATGCGCGGAACAGGCGGCGTAGGACATCTCGTACTGCCACAGCGCGAAGCTGTCCATCCCCGGCTGCCGCAACGCGTAGTGGGTGAGTTCGTAGGTCAGCTGCTGCTTACCCGGTTCCTTCTCGACGATCACCCAGAGCGCCTGAAGCCCCTCCCGCAGCAGCGTCCCGGCGTCGATGCCAGGGCGGACTTCTCCCCGGGCAGCCTCGGCGAGTTCGGTGATGATCGCGGTGAGGACCTCCTGAAGGAGTTCTTGCTTGGAACGGAAGCAGTAGTGCACGGAGGCCAGGCTCGCGCCGGCCTCGGCGGCGATCCGCCGGGTCGTCGTTGCAGCGATGCCATCGCGCTCGGCGACCCGGATCGCGGCCTCGATCAGCTGCTGGCGCCGATCTCCGGCTGCGACCCGCCCCAACCCGACCTCCTCGGTGCAACGCTCGGCTCACCAGGATACGGTCAGCAACTGAGTCAACCGTCTGAGTCAATCATCTGGGACGCTTGACCAACTCGCCCGGACGTCGGATCCTGTCCGCGAGAACGCAGCCGCGGTCTCTGCAGGCCAGGATTCACCATGTCCGGGAGGCCACCATGTCCGCAGATCAGATCGCGCCAGGGACCGAAGACGCCGCGGTCAACGAATTCGGCTATCGACAGGAGTTCAGGCGGGTCCTGCACCTGTTCGCCGTCTTCTCGGTGTCGTTCTCGATCATCTCGATCACGACCGGGATCTTCCTGAACTACGCCTTCGGCATCACCCATCTCGGTCCGGCCAGCATCTGGCTGTGGCCGGTAGCCGCCGTGGGACAGACGCTCGTCGCCTTGATCGTCGCCGAACTCGCCACCCGCATCCCGCTGGCCGGCGCCAACTACCAGTGGGCCTCGCGTCTGGTCGGCCCGCGCTACGGCTATGTGGTCGGCAGTCTGGGCATCATGCTGGTCGCGGTCGGCATGCCCGGCATCCTGCTCCTCGGAGCCTCACCGCTGCTGGTCACCGCGTTGGGTTGGAACATCGAGAACCCTCGGCTACTGCTGTTCGTCGCCATCGTGCTGATGGCCTCGGCCTTTGGCATCAATCTCATCAGCATCCAGCTCGCCGCCCGGGTCAACAACACCGCCGTCGTCACCGAGATAGTCGGAGCCGTCGGAGTCGCCGTGGTGCTCTTCGTCCTGTGGGTGGCCAAGGGCACTCCGGACGAGCACGGGCTGGGCTTCCTCGGCACCACCACGACCTTGCCTGGCCAACCCCTGTGGTACGCCGTGGTGCTCGCCGCGTTGATCGGGGTCTACACCCTGGCCGGGTTCGAGGCAGCCGCCGACATGGGCGAGGAAACAGTCGATGTCCGGCGGACGATCCCGCGCGCCATCATCCTGTCCGTCGTCCTGTCGGGCGTGCTGGGCATGCTCACCCTGATCGGCTTCACCATCGCCATCCCCGACCTCGCGGCGGTGCAAGCCTCCCCTGTTCCACTGGCCGACATCACGTTCTACTGGCTCGGCGAGACCCTCACCAAGGTGCTCCTGCTCGTCGTGGTGTTCTCGATGTTCGCCCTGACCGTTGTCTACGTGGCCGCAGCCGCCCGGCTGATCTTCGCGATGGCGCGGGACAACATGCTGCCGGGATCGACGGTGCTGCGCCGGGTCAATCCGGGCACCAGGACACCGATCAGCGCCCTGCTGATCACCTTCGTGATCTGTCTCGCACTGATGCTTTACGGCTACGCCAACGGCGACGCGTTCGGCACGCTCGTCGGCGCCACCGCCCTGCTCCCCTTCCTGGTCTATTTCCTGACGGTGGTCGCCTACGGGCTCCGGCGGCGGCGGCTTGCCGCGCTCCCGGACGCCTTCCACCTCGGCAGGTGGGCCGGTCCGGTGTTCGTCGCGGCGCTCGTGTGGCTGCTCGCCGCGCTCACCGCCCTGATCCTGCCGTCGGAGTTCCGCAACGCCACCTACGTCGTGCTCGGCGGGTTGGCGCTGGCCGGCCTCTGGTACGTCGTCGGGCTGCACAAGCGGCTGCAAAACGGCACCGCCGGAGCGACAACCCTGTCGGCGGCCGCCAATCGGCCGCGCGACACGGTGCAGTGACGACGGGCACCATCTGGCGCAACTGGGCCGGCAACCAGGTCGCGCAGCCAGCGCTGGTCGCATCTCCTCGCGACGTCAGCGAACTCGCGGGTCTGGTCAAGGCCGCCGAGCGGGACGGCCAGCGGATCAAGGCGATCGGCTCCGGTCACTCGTTCACCGCCATCGGCGTGACCGACGGCATCCACGTCCGCCTCGACCGGCTCGCCGATCTCGTGCATGCCGACCAAGCGACGGGTCTGGTCACGGTGCAAGGCGGCATGTCGCTGCAGCGGCTCAACACTCTGCTCGACGAACACGGCTTGGCGTTGAGCAATCTCGGCGACATCGATCAGCAGACAGTCGCTGGCGCCCTCTCGACCGGCACCCACGGCACCGGCCGAAAGTTGGGTGGGCTGGCCACCCAGGTCCGGGCGCTACAGCTCGTGCTGGCCGACGGCTCTGTGGTCAGCTGCAGTCCGCAGGAACGCCCGGAGCTTTTCGCCGCGGCGCGGGTCGGGCTCGGCGCGCTCGGCATCATCGCCACCGTCACCCTGCAGACCGAGCCGGCGTTCAGCCTGCACGCGCAGGAACGCCCCATGGCGCTCTCGGCCGTCCTCGGCGATTTCGACGCGCTGGTCGCCGACAACGACCATTTCGAGTTCTTCTGGTTCCCGCACACCGACAAGACCCTGACCAAGCGCAACAACCGGCTGCCCGCCGGCGCGCCGCTTCGACGGCTGAGCCGTCCCCGCGCCCTGCTCGAGGACGAGTTGTTCGGCAACGGCATATTCGAGTTGACCTGTCGCCTCGGGCGGCTGCGTCCTGGCCTGATCCCCCGCATCAACACGATGGCGGCCCGCTTGATGGGTGACCGTGAGTACGCCGACGCCTCGCATAGGGTGTTCGTGTCCCCGCGGCGGGTGCGCTTCGTGGAGATGGAGTACGGCGTACCGGCGGCGGCTGTCCGAGCCGCTATCGCCGGCATCGGGCAAGTCATCGAGCGGCACGAGCTCAAGGTCTCCTTTCCGGTCGAGGTCCGCTTCACCGCCGCCGACGACATCCCGCTGTCCACCGCCTCGGGCCGCGAGTCGGCGTACCTCGCCGTACACATGTTCAAAGGGCAGCCATACGAGACTTACTTCCGCGAAGTCGAGGCGGTGATGAAGGACCTGGACGGTCGCCCGCACTGGGGCAAGCTGCACTATCAGGACGCCGGCACGCTGCGCGGCCGCTACCCGCGGTTCGAGGAGTTTCTGGCGGTCCGGGACAACGTCGATCCAGGCGGCCGGTTTGCCAACGCCTACCTCGACCGGGTCCTGGGCTGACAATGGACGTCGGCGAGCTGCAGACCCCTGCCCTCGTCGTCGAGCAAGCCCTGCTCACGGCGAACCTGGACGTCATGTCAGCAGCCCTCCCGGGGAACCGGTTGCGGCCGCACGTCAAGGCGCACAAGTGCACATCGTTGGCTCGGGCTCAGCACCGGCGGGGCCATCTGGGGTTCACCTGCGCGACGATCCGCGAGGTCGAGGGGATGGCCTGCGCCGGGCTCGGCGGTGACCTGCTGCTTGCCAACGAGGTGCTCGACGCGCGCCGGCTGGGCGCTGTGATCCAGGACGGCGCCCGCGTCACGGTTGCGGTCGACTCGGTGGAGACGGTCGCGGCGGCCGCTGCGGGCGGCGTCACCGAGGTCGTGGTCGACGTCAACGTCGGGCTGCCGCGCTGCGGCTGCGCACCTGCCGACGCCGGCCGGATCGCCGAGCTGGCCGGTTCTCGGGGCCTGACGGTGCGCGGTGTGATGGGCTACGAGGGCCACCTGATGATGGCCCAGCCGGTAGCTGAGCAGGCTCGGCTGACCGCCGAGTGCATGGCTTTGCTCACGGCCGCGCACGCCGACGTGGGTGGCGACCTGATCAGCGCCGGCGGAACCGGCACCTACGCGGTCAACACGTGGGCGACGGAGATCCAGGCCGGCTCCTACGCGCTGATGGACACCGCCTACGCCCAGCTGGACCTGCCGTTCGCCAACGCGCTGTCCGTCCTTGCCACCGTCGTCTCGGTCAGCCCCGGCTGGGCGGTCGCCGACGTCGGCCTGAAATCCCTGGGGATGGACCACGGCAACCCGACGATCCCAGGAGCGACCGTGTGGTTCTGCTCGGACGAGCACACCACGTTCGCACCGGAGGAACCGGTGCGGGTGGGCCAACGGATCCGGGTGCTACCCGCTCACGTCGACCCGACGGTCGCCCTGCACGAGGCCCTGCACGTCGTCGACGGGGAGGTAGTCATCGATCGCTGGCCGGTGGACCTGCGCGGCTGGTGACCTACGGCGAATCACAGCACGCACAGCCGGTCCCCGGCGACCGCGCGCCCGCCGCCGGCGCGACGGCCGGGGCGCAGCAGAGGTCGCCTCGCCACGCGGCGCGGCCTTCGCGCACTGCCACCGCGGCGATCACCAATGCCGCCACCGGGTCCGCCCACGACCAGCCGAACAGCGAGTTCAGCGCGAGCCCGACGAGCAGCACCGCGGACAGATACGTGCACAGCAGGGTCTGCTTGGAATCAGCCACCGCCGATTTGGAGCCGAGTTCCCGACCGGTGCGCCGCTCCGCCCATGACAGCACCGGCATGACCAGCAGGCTCAGCCCGGCAAGGACCAGACCGACGCTGGAGTGCCGGGCATCGGAGCCGCCGGACAGGGACAGGACCGCCTCGACGGCGACATAGCCGGCGAGGGCGAAGAAGGACACCGCGATGATCCGCAACGCGGCCCGCTCCCGCGCCTGCGGATCGGAGCCGGTGAACTGCCAGGCCACCGCCGCGGCTGAACCCACCTCGATCACCGAGTCCAGGCCGAACCCCACCAGCGCCGCCGAGGACGCGGCAACTCCGGCGGTGAGCGCGACGACGGCCTCGACGACGTTGTAGCCGATGGTCACCGCCACCAGGATTCGGATCCGCCGCGACAACAGCCGCTGTCGCGTGTCGCTCGTGTCGCTCGTCACGAGGACCGACTCGGCCATCAGCAACACCCCCTCGACTCGGCTACGGCGCAGTGCTGCGGGTCCACCGCCAGCACCACCCCCAGCAGATCGGCCAGCGCGTGGCCCAACCGCGCGTCGGCCAGCTCGTACCGGGTACGGCGGCCCTCCGGCACCGCCACGACCAGCCCGCAGCCGCGAAGGCACGACAGGTGGTTGGACACGCTCTGCCGTGACACGCCGAGCAGCTCGGCCAGCTCCGCCGGGTATGCCGGGGCGTCTCGCAGCGCCAGCATCACCCGGGCTCGGGTCGGATCCGACAGGGCGTGGCCGAAGCGAGCCAGGACATCGGCGTGAATGGCGACCTGCATCCAGGCAGAGTACATCCTCCGATGTACCCACACCGGGCAGACTCGATGGAACCGGCTGGTTCCCAGCAGCGTCAGAGCAGGTATGCCGGCAGCTCACCTGGGTAGGACGGTCAGCATTGCCGCCAGTGCGCTGCTCGTGACCGGCTGCGCGGAACAGCTGAACCAGGGAGGAGCGCCCGTGGCTGAGCCGGCCCCGACGCTGGTCGCCGACGGCTATGACGGACGGTTCCGGACGTTTGCTGCGGTCCTGGAGAGCCCGGAGCACGGCCCGCAGCTGTGCCACGGGGTCGACGAGTCATACCCGCCGCAGTGTGGTGGACCCGATATCGCGGGTTGGGACTGGTCGGCAGTCGAACACGAATCCGCCTCCGGGACGCATTGGGGCTCCTACGTCCTTGTCGGGACGTTCGGCGCCGAGACGTTCACCTTGACCGAGCCGGCCATTGTGGACGACGGGTCCGTCGAGCGCCCGCACAGTGAGGAGGATCAGTTCGCCACACCGTGCCCCGAACCGGCCAGCGGGTGGCGACCCGTGGACCCCGAGCGAGTGACGGAAGCCGCATTCCAGGCGGCCAGGCGGGTCGCCCAGGCCGCCGAGGGCTACGGCGGCCTGTGGATCGACCAGCGGACGAGCGGGTCAGAGATGACCGAAGAGAGTGCCAACGACCCGCAGCGCTTCGTCCTGAACGTGATCACCACGCAGGACGTGGACGCCCTCCACAACGCCATTCGCGAGGTCTGGGGCGGGTCGCTGTGTGTCAGCCCGACGGTCCGCGACGAGGCCACGCTGCTCGCCGTGCAGCAACAGTTGGACCGCGACCCGGGTGTCATGGGCAGCTCCCCCGACATCTGGACCGGGCAACTCGTCGTCCAGGTGTTCGTAGCCACCGCGGAGCTGCAGGAGACGTACGACCAGCGCTACGGCGCCGGCACGGTGCGGCTCGAGGGACTCCTGATCCCGGTCGACTGAGCGTCCTCAGCCGCGGTGGTTCTCGATCCAGCTGTCGATGTCCGCCCACCGCTCGTACAGCCAGCCGATCTGCGCCTCCCGCCCGGCCGGCACGTCCGCGGCCGGCACGAACCACCAGCGCAGATGCAGCGTCTTGTCCTCCGGCAACTCCCGCCAGACATCGGCCATGGTGGCGAGGTGCTCCAGCCCGGTGTGCGCGACGAACACGACGTCGGCGTACGGCGCCGCCTCGATCGCGGCGATGACGCCGCCGGGGCGAGGCGGGAGGACGTGCCGCATCCGCTCCGCCGCGTCCGCATGAGTTCGGTGCCCGCGCTGCCGCAGCCGCAGGATCGCCCGCCGCCGTCGCTTGGCGGTGAAGTTGCCGCCCTCCGGGAAAATCAGCAGCGCGTCCTCCTCCCCCATGTCGTCGGCGAGCGCGCCGATGACCGCCTCCACGTCCGCTCCGGCCCCCGGTACGGGGTCGATGAAGCGGGCCGGAACCCGATGCAGGTAGACGTCGATCATCGGGTCCAGCTGGAGAATGCCCTTCAGCACGATCCGCGGCTGGCGCCGGTGATCGCGATTCATCAGGGTGTGGACGAGCAGCAGGCTGTCCCCCGGTCCCGCATGGCGGCTCAACACCAGCATCGCGTTCGTCGAACCTGGTACGCCGTCGTCCAGCGGTGTCCACGACACGCCGTCGGTCTCCAACTGCAACCGGAAGAGCACCTGCGCCGCGTCAACAACGGCGTCCAGGACCAGCCGCAGCACGCCGTAGTGGGCACGCTGGAACACTCGGGTACCCAGCAGCACGCCGAAGCCGCTGGCCACCCAGAATGCCAGGGCAGCCCCCAGCGCGACGACCTCAGCTGCCACCCAGACCAGGGCGAATCCGAGCAACCGCAGGCCGCGCCAGCGTCCCGGCAGCCAGATCGACGCAATGGCGGCGGCGACCGCGAGCAGGGGAAGTAGGAACAGCCCTCCAACCGCTGCGAGGACGACGACTACCGGCCCCGCGATCCGTCGTGCCCCGCGCGGCGGCAGCCTCATGAACCTGCCACCGACTCGAAATAGGCCTCGGTGGCGACTTGAGCGGCCCAGATCCGGCCGGGAACTGAGCGGAAGTCCCGGTAGCGGAACTGCCGCCGGTCGGTGAAGCCCATCGGCTCGCCGCCAGCGGGCAGGACATGGACGGTGACGTCGTCGGGCAGCGCCGCCATCGTGGTGGTGAAGCGGTGCCTACGGGCGATCTCGAACGCCACGAGCCCGACTTCCCAAGGCCGCCGCGGCGGCCGTAACGGACTCTCGATTCGCCCGACGTGCAAGACGTAGATCGTCCGCGCGCCGAGGTGCACGGCACGCCCGACCGGAATGCTGTCCACGAGCCCGCCGTCGAGGTAGTGCTCGTCCCCGATCCGGACCGGCGCGAGCAGACCGGGTACGGCGCTGCTGGCCAGCACCGCGTCGACGACCGAGCCGCTGTCGAACCAGTGCTCGGTGGCCCGCTCGATACTGGCCGCGACGCACTGGAACCGCACAGCGAGGTCCTCGAGCACCGCGTCACCGAACTGATCGGCGAGCAGCCGGCGTAGCGGGCCTGGTGCCTGCAGGTGAGTCCCGGTGCGGACCAGCGTCGCCGTCTGGGCCAGCAGCGATCCGCCGAAGACGTCGCCGCGGGCGAGGTCGCACCAGAGCTCCGTCAGCCGGTCGACGCTGCCTCCCGTCGGGTCGGCGGCCACCAGCGCACCGTTGATGGCGCCGACCGACGTTCCGACGATCAGATCGGGCCGGATGCCGCGGTCGAGCAGGGCGGCGAGCATGCCCACCTCGGACGCCCCGAGGACCCCACCGCCGCCGAGGACAAAGGCAACCGGACCGTCGTTGCCGAGCATGCTGCGATCGTCGCATCTGGCTGGCCGGGAATGTCGTACGTCCCCGGCAACATTGGTCCACTCAGAGACCCCGTCGAGAGGTGGACAGGACGTGAGCAGGCGCGGCTGGCTGCTGTTCGTCGCGATGGGTGTCATCTGGGGCATCCCCTACCTGCTGATCAAGGTCGCCGTAGCGGAACTCGCACCCTCGACGCTGGTGCTGGTGCGCACCGCACTCGCCGCCGCGTTGCTGCTGCCCATCGCCCTCGCCCGTGGGCAGGTCCGGCCGCTGCTCGCCCGGTGGTGGCCGCTGGTGCTGTTCACGGTGGTGGAGATCTGTATCCCCTGGCTGCTGCTCGGCTTCGCCGAGCAACGGCTGTCCAGTTCATTGACCGGCCTGCTGATCGCCGCCGTACCGCTGATCGGCGCCCTGATCGGACTCGGCGGTCCGGCCGGTGAGCGGCTGGGCGCCCGCCGGTTGGTCGGCCTGCTGCTCGGAGCCGCCGGGGTCGCGGCGCTGGTCGGCTTCGAGGTCGGCGCCGGCGACAGCCGCGCGATCGCGGCCATCGCCGGCGTGGTCGTGTGCTACGCGGTCGGGCCGGTGATCCTGTCGCGCAGCCTCTCCGACCTGCCGCAGCTGGGCACGGTCGCGCTGGCGCTGGGCCTGGCCGCCGTGGCGTACATCCCAGCCGGTGTCGCGCAGGCGCCGTCCAGCTGGCCGTCTGCCGAGGTCGTGGCGGCGGTCGTCGTGCTGTCGGTGGTCTGTACGGCGTTGGCCTTTTTGCTGTTCTTCGCCCTGATCGCCGAGGTCGGCCCGGCCCGCTCGGTGGTCATTACGTACGTCAACCCGGCGGTCGCGGTGCTGCTCGGCGTGACGCTGCTGGACGAGGCCTTCACCGTGGTCACCGCCGTCGGATTCACCCTGATCCTCCTCGGATCAGTGCTGGCCACCGGGCGTCGACGCGGGCGGGACGATGGGTCCACGGAGGTCTGCGACGTCCCCGGAGCGCCGGTGGCCAAGAACGCTCAGGGCGCCCGGCCACGGGATGCGGTCAACAAGTAACCTCACAGTCGCCTTAGAGTGATGCGCTGGGTTACGGTCCGATTCCGGAAGTGGGTACTGCGGGTTGAGTATCGAGGAATCAGTGGACGACGACGACGAAAGCCGGTTCCAGAGCGCCTTTCGGCACGCCCCGACGGGAATGGCCTTGTGTACGCCGCACGGCGACATCGAGGAGGCCAACGAGGCGCTTGGGCGCCTGCTGGGACGAAACGCGGACGATCTGCTGGGCACCAGCCTGTTCGAGGTGACCCACGATGACGACCTGAGGGCTGCCCACGCCGCGTGCGCGCAGATGCGACGCGCCGAGACTTATTTCACCCGGCAGTCGGTGCGGCTCAAACCCGCCGACGGCAGCACGGTGCACGTGGTCGTGTCCACATCCCGGGTCGATGATCGGCACGGTGTCGTCCGGCGCTATGTCATGCACGTCGAGGACGTAACCGATCGGATCGCGCTGGAAGGGGCGCTGCAGCACCAGGCGTTGCACGACCCACTCACCGGCCTGCCGAATCGGGCCCTGTTCGTACGCCGACTTACCGACGTCGCCTCCGCAGCAACGACCGGGGCCACGCGGGTCGGCGTGCTGTTCGTCGACCTCGACCGATTCAAGGCGATCAACGACAACTACGGGCACGCCGTCGGGGACTCGGTTCTGGTCGCGGTAGCCCGCCGGTTGAGCACGTTGCTGCGGCCCGGGGACACCGTCGCCCGCTTTGGCGGCGACGAGTTTCTGCTGCTCTGTCAGAACGTCGGAATCGCCGAGGTGACCCGCATCGCCGAGCGGATCACGGCGGCGATCGAGGACGACATCACGGTGGGCACCCTGCGACTACCGGTCACCGCCTCGATCGGCGTCGCGGTGCGGGGCCAGGCCGACAACCCGCCCGAGTGGCTGATCCGCGAGGCGGACATGGCGATGTACCGCGCCAAGGCCGAAGGCCGTGCCCGCATCCAGACGTTCTCACCGGACATGGGCGGCGACCCGAGCTGACGGCCGGCAGCCTGTCCCGAGCGCTAGGACGCCACCAACGAAGTGACCACCAATTGTCTCGCCCAGGTAAATGTCGGGCGGCTGGTTGCGGCGTGGGATTCCCCGGATGTCCGCGAGTTCGTGGCCGGCCTCGATGCGATGAACCGGCTCGCCGACAACAGTCCCGGTTTTCGCTGGCGGCTCCTCGCCGACAGCGGTCATCCGATTGCGCCGGCGCCGTACGACGATCCGCGCCTGTTCGTCAACGTGTCTGTCTGGCGGTCTTACGAGGACCTGCATGCGTTCGTGTATCGGAGCCGGCACGGCGGATTCGTACGTCGGCGCGCGCAATGGTTTACGCCGGTCAGGCAACCCTCGACGGCCCTGTGGTGGGTCACGGAGGACGATCGCCCGGATGCGGACGCGGCGATGCTCCGGTTGGAGTACCTGCGCGCCCATGGCCCGTCGCCGCGGGCATTCTCGTTGCGACGGCGTTTCGACCCTGCCGGCGAGCCCGTCCGCCCACGCCGCCGGTGAACCCGTTCCTAGGTGAATGCAGCCATCCCGGCCAGACTGACGTAGCCACCGCACGTGATCTGGTTGACGCGGCGCTGTGCCCGCGACGACCCTCGGATCCTACTCGCCAGCCGGCCTGCCACGACGGCGTACATCCCGTCGCAGACTGCGGCCAGCGCAACAAAGCACAGGCCGAGCGCCAGGATCTGCTTCCCGGCTGAGCCCTGAGCCGGCTCGACGAACTGCGGTAGGAACGCGACGAAGAACAATGCGGTCTTCGGGTTGAGCAGATCGACGAGCACGCCATCGAGATAGAGCCGTCGATGCGGCACGCTGTTCGATGCCGTGGCCCGCTGCAGGTCGCAACTACGCCGCCGGAGTTGTCGGGCACCCAGGTACAGCAGGTACCCGGCTCCGGCGTATCGGAGGATCGAGAACACGCGCTCGGACGACGCCAGCAGCGCCGCAAGGCCGGTCGCGGCTGCGACCACGTGGAGTAGAGCGCCCGTCTCAACGCCGAGCACGGCATGCAGGCCAGCCGACCGGCCTTGCTCGACGCTCCGGGCCACCACGTAGAGGACCGCAGGCCCCGGAACGAGCAGCACGACGAGCGTCGCAAGCGTGAAGGCAACCCACGTGGTGGTCGTTGGCATGGCTGCTCGGGCCTCCTCCGGAAATCTGCGATGACGACCCGTTGGCTTCGCACAGTGGGCAGTCTGCGGAGGTACGTCGCTCGGCGGCTGCACGGTTCTCGGTGCCTTGGCGCAGCATCGGAAACGGTGCCCGCGACACCGCTCAGCTGTTCGCGCCCGAGGCCCCGGTGGTGTCAGTCGAGGACACGGTCCAGCCGGCGAGACAGCACCCGCAGGGCCGTCAGTCCGGCGGCGGCGACGCGTGGCTCCGGGTCGTCCCGCAGCGTGCGTAGGGCAGCCCCGTGCTCGGACTCGCCGACGGCGGCAAGCGCGTGAGCGGCGGCGATGCGAACTCGCGGCACCGGATCGCCCAGCCGGTCGGCCAGGGCGTCCGCGCCCTCGGCCAGCTCTCGGACGACGACGACCTTGGCTGCCATCTCCCGTACCCGCCACTGCTCGTCTCTGAGTGCTGCCACCACCGTAGGCGCCGCTTCGTCGGTCCAGGCGTAGAGCAGCGCTCGAGCGCCCCAGACCCGCGCCCAGTAGGCATGGCCCGGCGGCTTGCCAGTCTTGAGAAAGTCACGGTCGGTCAGTTCGCCGAGCACCATCACCAGGTCCAGCAGCTGACCCTCGACAACCTGACCCGGCCGCAGCAGATCGGCGCAGCCACGAACGACGGCCGCCTCGCCCCAGCGGGCGCAGGCCTGCCGCACCCGCTGGTCGGGCCGCACGCGTTCTAGTCCTCGGGTGGGCGAGTCACGGTCGCTACCGTAGTTCAGCGGATCGGCCCCTGGCTTTCCCAGGCTCTGGGTCGGGTCGCCGGTACAGGATGGGCCACCGCTTCGTCGAGCCGCCGCGCCAGTAGAGCTACGGCACGGTTGCGGTGTTCGAGGACCTGTACGGCAACCGCTGGGACCTCGTGGAGCGCATCCCGCGGTAAGCGTCCCAGACGTCCGACCAGGCGTGAGCTATACCTCACTCTTACTCGGACGTCGGCCAGGCTGATCCCCGTTCAGGTGGCCGTATCAGTGGCCGGCCTCGTCCCAGGTCCGGCCGATACCTATCGAGACGTCCAGCGGAACCGACAACACGTAGGCCGCACCCATCTCGCGGCGGACCAGCCCCTCCAGCCGCTTCCGCTCACCCGGAGCCACTTCGAGCACCAGCTCGTCGTGAACCTGCAGCAGCATCCGTGAGCCCATCCCGGCGGCCCGCAGGGCACTGTCGACGCCGAGCATCGCGACCTTGATGATGTCGGCGGCCGACCCCTGGATCGGCGCGTTCAGCGCCATCCGCTCGGCCATCTCGCGGCGCTGGCGGTTGTCGCTCGTCAGGTCCGGGAGGTAGCGCCGACGCCCCAGGATCGACTCGGTGTATCCGCTCATCCGGGCCTCGTCGACGACGTTGCGCAGGTAGTCCCGGACCCCGCCGAAACGTTCGAAGTACGCAGTCATCTGCTCGCGGGCGTCCTCGGGGGTGATCCGCAGCTGCTGGGCCAGCCCGTACGCCGACAGCCCGTAGGCCAGCCCGTAGCTCATCGCCTTGATCCGGCGCCGCAGCTCCGGGTCGACCTGCTCGATGGGAATGTTGAACGCCCGCGAGGCGACGAAGGTGTGCAGGTCCTCCCCCGACGTGAACGCCTCGATCAGCCCCGCGTCCTCGGACAGGTCGGCCATGATCCGCATCTCGATCTGGCTGTAGTCCGCCGTCATCAGTGACTCGTAACCCTCACCGACCACGAACGCCTGCCGGATGCGACGGCCTTCGGCGGTGCGGATCGGGATGTTCTGCAGGTTCGGGTCGGTGGAGGACAACCGCCCGGTCGCGGCGATGGTCTGGTGGAACGTGGTGTGGATGCGTCCGGCGTCGTCGACCATCGGGATCAGCCCGTCGATGACCGTCCGCAGCCGGGTCACGTCGCGGTGGCGCATCAGGTGCTCGAGGAACGGGTTGCCGGTCTGATCGAGCAGGGTCTGCAAGGACTCCGCGTCGGTGGTGTAGCCGGTCTTGATCCGCTTCGTCTTGGGCAGCGCCAGTTCCTCGAACAGCACCACCTGCAGCTGCTTCGGCGAGCCGAGATTGATCTCGCGGCCGATGACTGCGTACGCCGCCTGCTCGGCCTCGGCGCATTGCGCGCTGAAATGCTTCTGCAGCTCGTGCAGGTAGCCCTCGTCAGCGGCGATGCCGGTGCGTTCCATCCGCGCCAAGACCTCGGCCAGCGGCAGCTCCATGTCGCGGAGCAGGCTGCTGGCGTTACGCTCCTGCAGATCGCCGTCCAGCGCGGCGGCCAGATCCAGTACGGCGCGCGCCCGCACCACCTCCGATCGGGCCACCGTCTCGTCGGCTTCCTCCGCGCCGCCGTCCAGTGTCAGCTGACCGTCGCCAGGTTCCTCGGCTCGCAGCTCACGACGCAGGTAGCGCAGGGTCAAATCGGCGAGATCGAACGAACGTTGACCCGGTAGCGCGAGGTACGCCGCCAAGGCGGTGTCGCTGCTCACTCCGGCGAGGTCCCATCCACGGGCCCAGGATGCGAGCAGCGGTCCCTTCATCTCATACATCGCCTTGGTACGGCCCGGGTCGGCCAGCCACCCGGCGAGGGCGGTCTCATCCTCGGCGTCCAGGCCGGCGACGTCGACGTACGCCCCCTCAACGCCTCGACCGGCCAGCGCGATCGCGGCGACGTCACCGGTCCCCCTTGCCCACTGGCCGCGGAACGAGACGCCGGTCCGCACCCCGGCGCCGGTGTGCTCGGCCAGCCACCCGGCAACTTCACCGGGACCGAGCCGGCGCGCCGTCACCTCGAAGCCCTCGTCGGCCTCCGGCTCGGCCGCCTGGAGGGTCTCGAACAACCGGTCGCGCAGGACTCTGAACTGCAGGTTGTCGAAGATCCGGTGAACCTCGTCCCGATCCCACGACGTCATCCGCAGGTCGCCGGGTCCCAGGGGCAACGGCACCTCGCGGACCAGCTCGGTCAACCGCCGGTTGCGCAACACCGACGCGAGGTTCGCCCGTAAGGCGTCCCCGGTCTTGCCGCCCACCTCATCGACGCGGTCGGCCAGGTCGTTGAGCGACCCGAACTCACGCACCCACTTGGCAGCGGTCTTCTCACCGACGCCGGGGATACCCGGCAGGTTGTCGCTGGGGTCACCGCGCAGCGCCGCGAAGTCCGGGTACTGAGACGGGGTCAACCCGTACTTGTCCTCGACCTCCTCGGGGGTGAACCGGGTGAGCTCCGACACGCCGCGGCGGGGATACAGCACGGTCACCTGCTCGCCCACGAGCTGCAGGGCGTCACGGTCCCCGGTGAGGATGAGGACGTCCATGTCGTCGGCGATCGCCTGCGTCGTCAGCGTCGCGATCACGTCGTCGGCTTCGTAGTTCTCCACCTCGATGGTGGGTACCCGAAGCGCGTCCAGCACCTCCTTGATCAGGCTCACCTGGCCCCGAAAATCAGCCGGGGTTTCGCTACGGCCGGCCTTGTACTCGGCGTACATCTCGTTGCGAAACGTCTGGCGCGACACGTCGAAGGCGACGCCGAGATGGGTCGGCGTCTCATCCCGCAGGACGTTGATGAGCATCGAGGTGAAGCCGTAGACCGCGTTGGTCGGCTGCCCCGTCGTGGTGGAGAAATTCTCCACCGGCAGGGCGAAGAACGCGCGATAGGCCAGCGAGTGACCGTCCAACAGCAGCAGCCGTGAATCACGCACGGGTGCGAGTCTAGGGTGGCCCTGCGACAACTCCTGGTGGTCGCGATCGGTCGGCGGCAGCCGTGCCGATGAACCGTGAGGAGATGCCGGCGCGATGGTGCGGATGGACGTGGCCGGACACATGATCGAGGTCCCCGAGGGTCAGCTTCCCGAGCGAATGGGCATCGAGATCATCGACTGGACGCCCGAGCGAATGGTCGCCACGATGCCGGTGGCCGGCAACCTGCAGCCGTACGGACTGCTGCACGGCGGCGCGTCCTGTGTGCTTGCCGAAACCGTGGGATCGACAGCCGCTGCCATCCACGCCGGCCAGGATCGCGCCGTGATCGGGCTGGAGATCAACGCCACCCACCACCGCGCCGCCCGGTCTGGCACCGTCACCGCAGTGTGTACGCCGCTGCATGCCGGGAACACCGTTGCGACGTACCAGATCGTGATCAGCGACGACGACGAGCGGCGGATCTGCACGGTCCGGCTGACCTGCCTGATCCGCAGCGCGCCACCGGGTTGACCCGAAGGGTCATGAGCCTGTCTCCGTCAGGTTCCGCGGCGCAACCGGGGTCCGGCCAGCCGGGACCCGAGCGGCCGGACCGAGGGCGACGCGTGATCGGCGAGGCTGCGCCGCAGGGCGGGCACGCTGGCGATGCGGCGCATGATGAGCGGGGTGAAGCCGAGCCGGGCGAAGAACCGGTTGCTCTCCCGGCCTCCAGGGTTCAGCCCGACGATGACGTGCTCGGCGTCGATCTCCTCCGCGAAGGTCGTCGCGGCGTCGACCAACGCTCTGCCCACGGCACGGTCGCGTTCCAGGCCCGGCACGAGGACGTGGCTGACGTAGATCACCGGGACGGTGAGCAGCGCACTGATCATGTCGACGGAGAAGACAGCCACGCCAACGGTCGTCCCCTCATCGGAGACCGCCAGTACGACCCGATGCTCGGGATCGGCGAGCAGGCGGGAATACCGCTCACGCAGCGAATGTCCCATGACTCCGTCGGCCAGCCGAACGGTGGGCGACTTGCTGCCGGGCTCACCGGATTCGAGCACCTGCTCGGCGAATTTCAGGACGGCCTCGATGTCAGCTGGACCGGCATCCCGCACGCACACGCCGCTGCGTCGCATCAACCCTCCGTTCCGTCAAGATCGCCGCCGCTCAGGTAACCACATCTCCGAACCGCCTGAACAGGGCCTCACAGGATGTGTTGGGACGAAGCGGATCCGGTGACAAACTCCTTTCGGCGCTGAAATCACGCGCCTGTCTCGCGCCGCACGGGCGTCCGTCGGCTAGGGTTCCGCCAGCCTGTCCTGGTGGCCGGGTGGTGTCGGCAGTGCCCGGGCATGAACGCAGTGTGTGTGAAGGAGTGCGCAGTGCTTCGTCGGTTCGTCGCTGTCGTCGTACTCGGCTTCGCCGCGCTTCTCACTGTCCTCAGTGGACAGGCCAGCGCGGAGGGCGAACAGATCATTGGGACGCTGCAGACCGGCCGCAGCGGCCCGATCGAAGGTGTCACCATCACCGTCGAGACGACCGGCGGCGACGAGGTGGGCACAGATCAAACCGACTCCGACGGACGGTTCGCCATCGAGCTGCCGGACGGGGCCGGGGACTACGTCGTCACGCTGGACGCCGACGACCTCCCCGATGGCGTGATCCTGCGCGAGGGCGGGGCGGAGCGGCGGATCACGGTGGGCGCGAACCGCACCCAACCGGTCGCGTTCGGCATCGGTGACGGGTCCCTGAGGCAGGCCAGCGCGAACATCGAGATCCTGCAGCGAACCCTGGAGGGGATCAGGTTCGGACTGCTCATCGCCATGGCCGCCGTGGGCCTGTCGCTGATCTTCGGTACGACGGGACTGGTGAACTTCGCGCACGGGGAGCTGGTCGCGATCGGGGCCGTCATTGCCTGGTTCCTCAACGTGGATGCCGGCATCCCGCTGATCCCCGCGACGGTCGCGGCCATCGCGTTAGGCGCCGTCGTCGGCGCCATCAACGAACTGGGGCTGTGGCGACCCCTGCGCAATCGCGGGACCGGCCTGGTGGCGATGCTGGTCATCTCTATCGGGCTGTCGCTGGCCCTGCGGTACGTGCTGCAGATCGTCTTCGGCGGGCGGGCGCGGGCCTATGTGAGCTTCCAGGGCCAGTCGGCGACCAGCTACGGCGTCATCCGCATCACCGACAAAGATCTCTTCTCCATCGCCCTGTCCCTGGCCGTCCTGATACTGGTTGCGCTGATGCTGCAGAAGACCAAGGTGGGCAAGGCGATGCGGGCGGTGGCCGATAACCGCGACCTCGCGTCCTCGTCCGGGATCAACGTCGACCGGGTCATCCTGTTCGTCTGGATGCTGGGCGGCGCTTTGGCCACTCTGGGCGGTGTGCTGTTCGGACTCAGCGACCAGGTCTCCTGGGACATGGGCTTCCAGCTGTTGCTGCTGATGTTCGCCGGCGTCGTCCTGGGTGGCTTGGGGACGGCGTACGGCGCCCTGGTGGGCAGCCTGATCGTCGGCATCTTCGTGCAGGTCTCGACTATCGTCATCCCGGACGAGACCAAGTACGTCGGCGGCCTGCTGCTGCTGATCGTCATCCTGGTCGTCCGGCCGAGCGGCATCCTCGGGGCACGGGCGAGGATCGGCTAGCGCCATGCAACAAGTCCTCGACGTCCTCATCATCAGCACCAAGGCCTTCTTCGGTCCGCTCGCGGTGTTCTACGCGCTGATGGCGATCGGGCTGAACGTGCACTTCGGCTACACCGGCCTGCTCAACTTCGGCCAGATCGGCTTCGCGATGCTCGGCGGCTTCGGGATCGCGATCTCCGTGACGACCTACGGGCTGCCCTTCGCCGTCGGGGTGCTGGTCGGCCTGCTCGCCGCCGTGCTGTTCGCGCTACTCCTTGGCCTGCCCACCCTGCGGCTTCGCGCGGACTACCTCGCTATCGTCACCATCGCCGCGGCGGAGATCCTCCGGCTGCTCTTCCGGTCGGTGTCGGCCACCCCGATCACCGGGGCGACCCGTGGGCTGTCCGGATTCAGTGGGGACTTCTACGCCTTGTCCCCCTTCGAGACCAGCGCCCGGTACACCATCCTGGGAGCCCGCTGGAGTGGCCGGGAACTGTGGGTAGTCAGCGTCGGCTGGACGCTGGTGGCCTTGGGCTGCTTGGCGGTATGGCTGTTGATGCGTAGCCCCTGGGGCCGGGTGATCAAGGCGATCAGGGAGGACGAGGACGCGGCCCGATCGTTGGGCAAGAACGTCTATGCATACAAGATGCAGTCACTCATCCTCGGAGGGATCTTCGGGGCGCTCGGCGGCATGATCTACGCGCTGGCCACTAGTTCGGCCAACCCCGATCAATACCAGAGCGCGAACACGTTCCTCGCCTACGCCGCCCTCATCCTCGGCGGAACCGCACGGGTGTTGGGGCCGGTGATCGGAGCGATGATCTTCTGGTTCCTGCTCGCCTTCACCGAGTCGGGTCTGGTCGAGCTGACCGGTGCCGACGGGATCATCCCCCCGGAGATTCTCAGCTCCACCGACGTCGCCCAGATCCGCTTCGTCCTCGTCGGTCTCGGGCTGATGACGCTGCTCATCTTCCGCCCGCAAGGGATATTCGGCGACCGTAGAGAAGTGATGCTTGATGCCCGCTGAGTTCAGCATGCGCACGTCACCCCTGCGCGATGTCGCGTCCCAGGTCGGGGTGGCCAAGCCGGATCCCGCGATCGTGGTGGACGACGTGACCCGGACGTTCGGTGGTCTGGTCGCCGTACAGGTCGAGCACCTGGAGTTCCAGCGCGGCTGCATCACCGGTCTGATCGGGCCGAACGGGGCCGGCAAGACGACCCTGTTCAACCTGCTCACCGGTTTCGACCAAGCCAACAGTGGCCGGTGGACTTTCGACGGTAAGCCGTTGGCAAAGCTGCCCCCGCACCGCGTCGCCCGCCTCGGCGTTGTCCGCACGTTCCAGCTGACCAAGGCGCTGTCACGGTTGTCGGTACTGGACAACATGATGCTGGGCGCCACCGGGCAGCGGGGGGAGAGCATGTGGCGCGCGCTGCTGCCGGGAATGTGGCGGGGGCAGGAGCGGGAGGTCGAGGACAGGGCGAACGAGCTGCTGGAGCGGTTCAAACTCGACACCAAGCGCGCCGACTTCGCCGGCACCCTGTCCGGAGGACAGCGCAAACTGCTGGAGATGGCTCGGGCGCTGATGAGCCAGCCCAAGGTGGTCATGCTCGACGAACCGATGGCCGGGGTGAACCCGGCGCTGACCCAGAGCCTGCTCGAGCACGTCAAGGACCTGCGCGAGCAGGGCATGACAGTGGTCTTCGTCGAGCACGACATGGACGTCGTCCGCGACATCAGCGACTGGGTAGTCGTGATGGCGGCCGGAAAGGTCATCGCGGAGAGCCCGCCGGAGTCCATCTCCCACAACAAGGAGGTAGTCGACGCGTACCTCGGCGCGCATCACGACGCGCCACTGACCGTGGAGGAAGAGGACAAGGTGCTCGCCGAGGCGGAGGCCGTCATTCGCGCCGAACGAGCAGCGCAAGCAGAGGCGCTGGACGCCGCTGCCAGGGAGCCCTTGTGAGCGAGTCCAACGCGCCGGCCGGAGACGCCGCCGGTGGGTCTCCGCACACCGCACCCGAGCTGACCCGCGCTCAACTCGCGGCGACCCGCGAGGAACACGTCAAACTGGCCGAGTCCGCGTTGCTCCGCGCCGATGAGCTGGTAGCCGGGTACGTACCCGGGGTCAACATCCTGCGCGGCTGCGACTTCTACCTCAACGACGGCGAACTCGTGGGCATCATCGGTCCCAACGGGGCTGGCAAGTCGACGCTGCTCAAGGCGCTGTTCGGCCTGATCCCGGTCCGCAGCGGCACCGTTCGACTGCGCGACGAGGACATCACCTCGGCGCCCGCCCACACCTTGGTGCGCAACGGGGTCGGCTACGTCCCGCAGAACAACAACGTCTTCCCGTCACTGACGATCGAGGAAAACCTGCAGATGGGGATGTTCCTTCGCTCGTCCAAGTTCGCCGAGCGCTTCGATCACGTCTCTCAGCTGTTCCCGATGCTGGGCGAGCGGCGGAAGCAAAAAGCGGGGGCGTTGTCCGGTGGCGAGCGGCAGATGGTCGCCATGGGTCGGGCGCTGATGATGGAGCCGTCGGTGCTGCTGCTCGACGAGCCGTCGGCCGGCCTGTCGCCGGCATTCCAGGACGACGTGTTCATCCGCTGCCGGCGGATCAACGCCTCCGGGGTGTCGATCATCATGGTCGAGCAGAATGCCCGGCGCTGCTTGCAGATCTGCGATCGGGGATATGTGCTGGACCAGGGCCGCAACGCCTACACCGACAGCGGCCGCTCGCTGATGAACGACCCGAAGGTCATCGAGTTGTACCTGGGAACGTTGGCCACCGCCCGGTAGTCACGGGCAGCTGGCGTCCAAAGGGAACGACGAAGGGGTCCGACCCTTGCTTGCCGGGGCCGGACCCCTTCGTCACTGCCTTCGCGGGGTTACGGGCCGGCGGGTCCGACGCCCTGCGCGTTCATCTCGGTGATGACGATCGACGATTCATCGAAGCCGATGACGATTATCGCATCCGGGTTGAATTCGACCATGTCGGCGACCTCGGTCCGGAACGACGTGGCGTTCGGGTCGTAGATCGTGGTCAGGATCGAGTCCTCGGCGATTCCGTCGGAGATCAGGTTCTCCATGATGTTCTCGGCGAGCCCGGTGCCGTACGGGTCGTTCAGCGCCAGCATCCCGACGCTGGTGTTGCCGTCGGCGATCAGGATGTCTGCCAGGGCCCGCGCCTGCAGCAGGTCCGGCGGTGCGGTGCGGAAGTACAGGCCCTTGTCGTCGTAGTCGGTGAAGATGTCCGAGGTGTTGGCTGCGGAGAACATCAGCACTCCAGCGCCGGTGATCTTGTCGATGACGGTCTGGCTGACACCGGAGGATGCGGCGCCGATGATCGCGTTGACATTCGCTTGCAGCAACCGGTCGGTCGTGGTGTTGGCGGTGTCGGTCGAGGTGTCACCGGAGTCACCCTCGGTGAGCGCCACCGGCTGGCCTAGGACACCGCCAGCGGCGTTGATCTCCTCGATCGCGACCCGGACGCCGGACTCCTCCGGCGGGCCGAGGAAGGCCAGGCTGCCGGTCTGCGGCAGCAGCGTGCCGATCGAGAGCGGACCGCCGGTCGGGGCGCTGGCGGGGTCGGGCGCAGCCGGCGGCGGGGTGGTCGACGCGTTGGCCTCGTCGCCTGCCAAGACGAACTCGGGCTCACCCAGCATGTTGTCGGCGCCGAAGGTCAGGACGCCGAAGCTGGCTGCAGCCGGCTCGCCGGCGTCGGTGAAGGCCAGCGGGCCGCTCTGGCCGTCGTAGTCGACGTCGCCAGCGGCCTGCACAATGGCGAGGCAGGTGGCCCAGTCGCTGCACTTCTCACCGCCGGTTGTCAGCGAGTTCACAAATGGTGCGAACACGACCGCGTCGTTCGTCCGCGCGGTTTCGGCCGCCATCGCGACGAGGAGCACCGCGTCGTACGCCTCGGCCGCGTAGTTGAAGTCGACCAGCGCCGGGTCGTCGGCCAACAGTCGGGTCCGGAATTCCTCGCTCAGATCGGTGAGCGGCGTGGTGCCCTTGAAGCCCTCGAGCGCGCCGTCCTCGGTGAAGTTCTCCCCGAGGGCGTTGCCGGTGTTGCCGTCGGACCCGTAGACCTTGACCTGCTTCTGCTCCGGCTCCGGCTCTCCCCCACCTGCGGGAGTTTCGGGATCGTCGCTGCCGCAGGCGGCTACTGCGATGAGGACCGCACCAACCGTCGCCACCGCGCGCATTGTCTTGCGCTTGCCCATTCAGCTCTCCTCGCTCTGGTAACACGTGCCCGTACGGCGCCGCGCTCGATGCTTGTGCGACGGTAGCCCTAGATCAACACGGGCGGTACTAGGCCAGCCCTCGTCGTAACCGTGTCGTGACCATCACCCCGCTCGCGGTGACGGTGCTGTGACAGGATCGCGACATGCCATCGCGCTGGCGGGTTGCCCTTGCGGTAGCAGGCCTGGCGTTGTCTGGATGCGCGCAGACGCAAGCCGGCCCCGGAGCAGGCGCAAGCACGAGCGCCAGCCTGACCTACGGCCCGGCCGTGGACGGGATGGTGGCATTGGCCTGGCGGACCCGCTTGGACGACGCAGCGGGCGGCGTCTTCCAGATCAAGCTCACAAACACCGGCAGCGAGCAA
>JACCTY010000101.1 GCA_013812145.1 Geodermatophilaceae bacterium
GGCCGCTCCCGCGTGGGCGCGGCGGCCGGCTCACACCGGGGCCGCGGTGCACGTCACCGCCCCGTGGACCACCCTGGCCGGGCTGGACGACCAACCGTGCGAGTTGCGCGGATACGGACCGATCACCGCCCAGCTCGCCCGGATCATCGCCGCCGACGCCACCTGGCGGCGGATCCTCACCGACCCGGCCTCGGGCACCGTGCGGGACGTCGGCCGCGCCACCTACACCCCACCGGCGGCCCTCGCCGAGTTCGTCCGGGCCCGAGACGGGCACTGCCGGTTCCCCGGCTGCCGGCACCCAGCCGTCACCCGCGCCGGGCGCCTGGACCTGGACCACACCGAGCCGTTCCCCCGCGGGCCGACCGCGGACTACAACCTCGACACCCTGTGCCGGCACCACCACCTGATCAAAACCCACACCCACTGGCACGTCCGGCAACGCTGGGAAGGCAGCCTGCTCTGGACCAGCCCCACCGGGCAACGACACCCCACCGAACCCCGACCCGCCGACCACCACCCACCCCTGACCGCAGCCGTATGGCCCGACCAGCCACCCCAACCACCCCCCGAGCCACCCGACCCCGACGACGACTGGGAAACAGCAGCCGGCGACACTTGATGCTGACCTGGACGGCTGATCGGCTGAGCTGGGACGCGGCGGGCCACGGTCCTCAGCGGCGGTAGGTCAGGTGTAGCAGCGCAGCCACCTGTCGGTAGGGATCGCGGCGGCCAGCTTCCCTTTCGGCTGCCAGCAGCGGCGACAGCTCGTCAAGCGATGGCGCTTCCTCGTCTCGGTGATCGCAGAAGACGCGCACGCCGTACCAAGCCTCCGGTCGCCAGCCGTACGGCGCGAGTGCACGGTCAACGTCATCGGGTGTGTGTGCACGCGCGGTCAGTCCGAGGCGGTTGACATAGGTAGGGTTGTCGAATGCGTTGAGGGCCTGCTGCCAGTGGCCTCTGAGCCCGTCACGCATCGCGGTGGCGAGCCCGTTGCGGACCAGCAGCGAGAGGGTTGCCTCCGGGGCGGCTACCTGGGAAAGGGCGCCCAGCATCGGCGAGGTGTCCTCGAAGTACATCAGCACGCCGTGGCAGACGACGACATCGAACAGACCGGTTGTCAGCTCGGGTGCCGCCTCGCCGGGTCCCTGAAGGACGTGCACTCTGGAACGGACGTCAGCCGGCTCCGCGGCCAGGTCGGTCTCGAATCGGGCCAACAGATCCGAGGAGATGTCCAGGCCAGTGACGTCGTGCCCGGATCGGGCCAGGAGCAGAGCCTGAGTGCCCTGACCACAGCCCACGTCGAGCACGCGAGCCCGGCGCCACCCGTGTCGGTCCAGGGTCTCGGTCAGCTGAGCAGCCACGACCTGTTGCCGGACCACATCCCGCAGCCTGCCGAGCACGCTGATCCACTGATCAACTCCGTCGAGAAAGACAGTGTTGGGATCGGATGGCTCGGCCATGCGCTCATCCTTCCGAGGCGAAATATCGGCTTCGCCCTTGCCCATGCCCGCTGGTGTTGACGGTTCTGTCGGTGCCGGGGTTTACTATTCACTCATTCGAACGCATGTTCGAATGCTTGCCCGGAGCGGTGGCCGTCGCGAAGCCGTTGTTCCGGCAGGACAGGGACCAGGCTGTGGCCGGTCTGGTTCCGCTGGCGAGGACGCTCGCCGGAGGCAGCGGGTCTCGACCCCCGCTGTCTCCGCAGGGCGCTCACTGGTTCGGCGGTGCAGGGAAAGCGTCGCCGGACCAGTGATCCCTGGCAGCCCGCCATCGGTGAGGAGGACGTGTGACCAGGCTGCACGCCGACAACATCGACGTCGAGCGCGGCATTGTGTATATCGGCGTCGGCAGCGGTGTGGAGCGGGTGGAGGGACCGGCCAGGTTTAGCTGGGATCAGCGGTCGTACGTCGTTGACTCCGTGCTCGACCACTGGGTGGAGGCCGGAAACTGGTGGCGCCGGACCGGTGGTCCCCAAACCGGACCCGGCGTCGCGGCGCTCGGGGTCGACGACGGCGAACGGGAGGTGTGGCGGGTAGAGGCTCGACGGGTATCTGCCGGGCGGGACTGCCCGGTGGGGGTCTTTGATCTGAACTTCGACTGGAGCGCGGGGCGATGGTTATTGATTCGCGTGCACGACTGACTCGGCGACAGCCGGCTCAACTCGCGCCGCTGCGGCCGAGCAGGACGGTGTCGCAGCCCGCGCTTGATCTGCTCGGTCAGGCGCAGGCCGGCTTGGCCGAGGCCGCCCAGTTGCGTCCAGCCGGTGAGCGGTATGCCAGGGCGCACCTGGCCGCGCTGCGCGGGGCGGCGGCGGTGCTGGCTGCGCGGGCACATCCGGACACCCATTCAGGCACTGGAGCGGTACGGCGACGCCGGCTGCGCAGCGCCTGGGATCTGCTCTGCGAGGTCGCCCCAGAGATGGGGGAGTGGGCGGCGTTCTTCGCAGCAGGTGCGGCTAAACGTGCGGCGGCTGAGGCGGGGGTGTCCCGGGCGGTCACCGATCGGGAGGCCGACGACCTGGTCCGGGACGTCGAGACGTTCCTCGCCGTCGTGGCCACCACCGTCGGATCGCGAGAAGGTGCCGAAGGTGGCTGACCCGTTCGTGCATCTGCACGTCGCCTCCGGGTACTCGCTGCGCTACGGCGCCAGCCACCCGGCGACACTGGTCGCCCGGGCGGCCGAGCATGGGATGGACACCCTGGCGCTCACCGACCGGGACGGCCTCTACGGCGCGGTGAAGTTCGTCAAGTCCTGTCGCAGCGCCGGGATCAGGCCGGTCTTTGGGGTGGACTTGGCGGTCCGCCCGGCCACCCACCCGGCGCTGCAGGCTGGGCCGGCCCGCAAGACCCCTGCGCGGGGCGGGGTCAGCGTGGACCCTCGGCTGCCCCGGGTCACCCTGCTGGCGCGTACCGGAAAAGGTTGGGCCTCGCTGGCCCGGCTGGTCAGCGCTACCCACCTCGGCGGGGAGCGGGGCACCCCGGTGAGCAGTCTCGATCTCATCGCCGAGCACTCCGCGGACGTGCTGGTTCTGCTCGGCCCGGAATCCGAGCTCGGCCGGGCGCTGGCCGACCGGCGTCCCGACCTGGCCCGGGCGCACCTGGCGAGGTGGCGGGAGGCGCTGGGCCGCCACCAGGTGCTCGCCGAGGTGGTGCACCACCGGGCCAGAGGCGACCGGGTACGTGCCAGCGCGCTGCTGGGCTTTGCCGCCGAGCAGCGGCTGCCCGCCGTGCTGACCAATGCGGTGCGCTACGCCGAGCCGCACCAGGCACCGATTGCCGATGTGCTGGACTCCGCCCGCCGGCTCGTCCCGCTCGACGCCCGGCACATCGACCGGCGCAACGCCGAGGGATACCTGAAGTCGGGCAAGCAGATGGCTGAGGTCGCCGAGGAGGTGGTCGGACCGGACCGGGACGCCGCCCGACGATTGCTGGCCGCCACCCGGCGGGTGGCCGACCGCTGCGCGGTCGATCCCAGGCGTGATCTGGGGATCGGGGACGTGCACTTTCCGGAGCTGTCGGTCGGCCATGCAGCGGCCACCCCCGAGAAGGTGCTGCGACTGCGCTGCGAGGCGGGCCTTGGCCGCCGGAACATGACGCCGAACGACGTCGTACGCCGTCGGCTGGACGACGAGCTGAACGTCATCAAAACGCGGGGCTACCCGGCGTACTTCCTCACCGTCGCCGACGTGACCGACCTGATCCGGACAATGGGAGTCCGGGTGGCGGCGCGGGGGTCGGGTGCGGGCAGCCTGGTCAACTACCTGCTCGGGATCTCCGACATCGACCCGATCCGGCACCGGCTGCTGATGGAGCGGTTCCTGTCCCCGCTGCGGCAGGCGCTGCCCGACATCGATGTGGACGTGGAGTCCGCCCGCCGGATGGAGGTGTACGACGCCATCCTCGACCGGTTCGGGGGCGAGCGGTGCACCTGCGTGTCGATGATGGACACCTACCGGGTCCGGCACGCCATCCGCGACGTCGGCGCGGCGCTGGGCATGCCGCTCGGGGAGATCGACACGATCGCCAAGGCGTTCCCGCACATCCGGGCCAACCAGGTCAAGGCGGCGTTGCGCGACCTGCCGGAATTGCAGGCCAGCGGTCTCGGCCAGGACCAGCTGGCGGTGCTCTTCGACCTGGTCGAACGGCTGGACGGCCTGCCGCGCCACATCGCCCTGCACCCGTGCGGGGTGCTCCTGTCCGATGCCACCCTGCTGGACCGCACGCCGGTGGAGGCCAGCTACCTCGGCTACCCGATGAGCCAGTTCGACAAGGACGACGTCGAGGATCTCGGGTTGCTCAAGCTGGACGTGCTCGGCATCCGCATGCAGTCGGCGATGGCCTACGCGATGGACGAGGTGGCCCGCGTCGACGGGCACCGGCCCGACGTCGACACCGCGCCGCTGGACGACCCGGCGACGTACGGGCTGATCCAGTCCACCCGGACGCTGGGGTGCTTCCAGATCGAGTCGCCCGGCCAGCGCGAACTGGTCGGCAAGTTCTCGCCGGAGAACTTCACCGACATCATCATCGACATCTCGCTGTTCCGACCCGGTCCGGTCAAGAGCGACATGGTCACGCCGTTCCTGCGCGCCCGGCACGGCTGGAACGAGACCGAGTACCCGCACCCGGATCTCGAGGACGCCCTGGCCGAGACGTATGGCGTGGTCGTCTTCCACGAACAGGTGCTGGAGATCGTCGCGGTGCTCACCGGCGTGAGCCTGGCCGAGGCCGACGAGGTACGCCGGGCGCTCGGCGAGTTCGACGCGCACGCCGAGGTCAAGGCCTGGTTCATCCCGGCCGCGCTCGGCCACGGCTACCCGCTCGACGTGGTGAACCAGGCCTGGAAGGTGCTCGCCGCGTTCGCCTCGTTCGGGTTCTGCAAGGCGCACGCGGCGGCGTTCGCGCTCCCGACGTACCAGTCGGCGTGGCTCAAGGCGCACCACACCGCGGCTTTTCTCGCCGGCGTGCTCACCCACGACCCGGGCATGTACCCCAAACGGCTGATCCTCGACGACGCCCGCAACTTCGGGATCGCGATCCTCCCGCTGGACGTCAACGCCTCCGACGAGTCCTACCGCATCGAGCGCGTCTCCGACGGTGAGGACACAGCAGGACCGGAGCCGGCGGAGGCGCGCGGGGAACACCGCGTTGAGAAGCCTGACCCGCGGCGCTACGGCATCCGGCTGTCGCTGACCGACGTCAAGGGCATCACCGCGGCCGAGGTCACAAGGATCGTGGCCGGCCGTCCGTACGCGACGCTGTCGGACTTCTGGCACCGCGCCGGGGTGTCCCGTCCGATCGCTGAGCGGCTGGTGCTCGCCGGCGGGTTCGACTCGGCGTACGGGATCGGGTCGAGGATGCCGGTACGCCGAAGTGGCAGGGTCACCCGCCGGGACCTGCTGCTGCAGGTGGCCGAGCTCGACGCCTGGAGCCGGGCCGCCGCCCGCGCCGACCGGGCGCTGACCCCTCGTCAGCGTTCCGCCCGCCGACCCGCCGCCGAAACACCGGACGGTCTGACGGTGCGGGATGCTGCGGCGCGGCAGTCACGTGCCACCGCAGCGGTCGCCCCGCAGTCGGTGCAGCTCGCGTTGGATCTCAGCGCTGACGCCGACTCGGGTGAACGTCGCTCGGGGCTGCCGGAGATGACCGAGTCCGAGCTGGTCCGGGCCGAGCTGGAGATCCTGGGACTCGACGCCAGCCGGCACATCGTGGAGTTCTACTCGCCGTTCCTCGGCGCCTTGGGGGTGGTCCGCTCCCGCGACCTGCTCGGTTGCCGGAGCCAGGCCGAGATCCTCGTCGCCGGGGTGAAGGTGGCCACTCAGACGCCGCCGGTGCGCTCCGGACGCCGGGTGGTGTTCGTGACCCTGGACGACTCCACCGGCCCGGTCGACGCGACGTTCTTCGAGGATGTGCAGGGACCGTACGCGATGACGGTGTTTCACTCCTGGCTGCTGGTCATCCGCGGCGTGGTCCGCCGAACCGGGCGGCGGGGGATCTCGCTGCGGGCAACCGGCTGCTGGGAGCTCCCGGCGCTTCGGGAGACCTGGGAATCCGCCGGAATGCCCGCCGTGTGGCAGGCGATGGAGGCGCAGTCCGCGGCCCTCACCGAGCAGGCGCTGCAGGGCGCGGCGGCCAGCCATTCCTCCCGGCCGGTGATCGCCCGTCCAGTGCTCGTTCACCCGTCGGGGTTCCGGATGTCGCCGTACGCCGACCTGAAGCCGGCCGGGGACAGCAGCAAGACGGTCCCGCGCAAGCTCTGGCACGCCAGCCCCGGTAGCTCCGGGCACTGAGTGCATCAGTCGGATTGGGCCTCGAGCCGGTCGATGAAAGCTCGCGGCGTGAGGATCTGCACCGGAGGATCGGCCAGTTCCGTCAGATCCCGATCCCCCGACACCGCGACGTACGCCCGACCCGCCACGGCGAGCGCCAGGAGGTAGTCGTCGTCTGGTTCACGGCAAAGGGCTGGCACGGTAGCCGGGTCGGCGAGCACAACCGCCCCTGCGGCAAGCGCAGTGACGTAGGCGGCCGCCCTTCCCGATGCGGACTGCGTCGCGAACTTGGGTCGGGCGAGCGCGCATCGACGGTTTCCCACGTCTGTGCAGCCTCGGCGTCATAGTCCCCGAAGCGCGTGAGATGTAGCCGATTCCGGTCCAGCACCACGTAATACTCGGCTGCGTCAGCCCCGTCAGCTCGCGCAACACGAGTCTGGGATCGGACGTGAGCAACTGCATGGATCATGACGCTAGCGTGCGTGTATGCGGACAACTGTCACGCTGGATCAGGACGTAGCAGCGGGCGAAGACCCAGATCCACGATCACTCGAGTCCAGATGACCGACGGTGTCCTCGCCAGGCGAATCCTCGAGGCCGTCCACGCCGCCCGGGTGGACACCGTGTTCGGGCTGCCCGGCGTACACAACCTGGCGTTCTGGCGGGAGTCCGGACCTGACCTGCCGCGGATCATGGTGGTCCGGCATGAGCAGACGGCGGTGTACGCCGCCGATGGCCTGGCCCGGGCAACCGGTGGTCTCGGGGTCGCCCTCGCGACGACCGGACCGGGTGCGGCCAATGCGGTGGCCGCGTTCGGCGAGGCAGCGGCGTCCAAGTCCCCGGTGGTTCTGGCGGCCACCGAGATTCCGAGCGCGCTGGCCAAACCGGGAGTCGTCCGCGGCGTCCTGCACGAGTCGGCCGACCAGGCAGCCCTGTTCGCTCCGCTGGCCAAGGCTGTCTACCGGCCCCGGACGGCCGAGCAAGCGGTGCAGCAGTTCGCGGCCGCGATCCAGACCGCGTTGACGTGTCCCCGCGGACCGGTCTACCTCGACATCCCGACCGACCTGCTCGCTGAGCCCTCCCCGCCCTGTGTCCCACAGCTCCCGCCGCGTCACACGCCGCAAAAGGCGGACGTCGAGAGGCTCGCCGCGGAACTCGCCGCCGCGGAGCGCATCGTGATCTGGGCCGGCGGGGGAGTGATGCAGGCCGATGCGGCACCGGAACTCGGCCGGCTGGCCGACCTACTGCATTCACCGATCGTCACGAGCTGGGGTGCTCGGGGTGTGCTCCCGCCGGATCATCCGTGGCTGGTCGGCATGCCTGCGCACGAGCCGGCCGTCGCCGAACTCATCGCCGACGCCGACCTGCTCCTCGCCGTGGGGACCGGCTTCGATGCGACCTCAACCCGCAACTGGACGATGCCGATGCCGGGCCGACTCGCCTGCGTCAACGTCGAGGCCGCGGAGCTGACCAAGAACTACTCGCCGGATGTCGCGGTGCTCGGCGACGCGAAGCTGGTCCTCGCAGCCGTCGCGGAACGGATAGGCCAGCGTGCGGAGGTGAACCCGATCGAAGTAGTGAGGGACGCCGTCCGGCAGCGGCTGGTCGACGACCCCGCGGGGCCAGCGCCGCTGCAGCTGCTGGCTTCCATCGAGGCGGCCGTCGACGAGAAAACGGTCGTCGTAGCCGACATGGCGATCCCGGGATACTGGTGGGCCGGCTACGGACGGGTGGCCGGGCCGCGGCGGCTGCAGTACCCGATCGGCTGGGGCACCCTCGGTTACGCACTACCGGCAGCGGTCGGAGCCGCGACCACCGGCCGCGTGCTCGTCGTCTGCGGCGACGGCGGCCTGCTCATGGCTCTCGGCGAACTCGCCACGCTCGCCCAGGAGCACCTGCCGGTCACGATCCTGGTGGTCGACGACGGCGGCTACGGCATGCTCCGTTACGACCAGGACCGGCTCGGTGATCCACATCGAGGGGTCGACCTGCACTCGCCGGATTGGTCGCAGCTCGGTTCGGCGTTCGGCATCCCCACCGAGATCGTGGCCGACCTCGGCGCACCGCTGGAGCAGGCATTGCGCCGTGGCCTCGCCTCGGGTGGTCCCCGGCTCGTCGCCGTACCGGCCCGGTTGACGCCACCACGGACGACCTCGCCCCGCTGGGCGGACTGACCTGCCTACCATCGGAGGCATGGTCACCCCAGCCACCATGTCACCGCCGCGTCCGATTCCCGTCGGCATCCCGCGACCCGAGTACGTCGGCAAGCCCGGACCGGCGCCGTACACCGGGTCGGAGATCAAGGACGCCGAGACGATCGCCGCCATGCGAGTGGCCGGGCGGGTGGCCGCAGCGGCGCTTGCCGAGGTCGGCCGGAACATCGTTCCCGGCGTCACCACGGACGAACTCGACCGGATCGGACACGAGTTCCTGATCGAGCACGGCGCCTACCCGTCGCCGCTGGGCTACAAGGGATTCCCGAAATCGCTGTGTACGTCGATCAACGAGGTGATCTGCCACGGCATCCCCGACGCCACGGTGCTGCAGGACGGCGACATCGTCAACGTCGACATCACCGGCTACCTCGGCGGAGTACACGGCGATACCGACGCGACCTTCGCCGTCGGGGAGATCGACGAGGAGTCGCGACTGCTGCTCGAGCGAACCCACGAGGCGATGATGCGCGGCATCAGGGCGGTCAAGCCGGGCCGGTCGATCAGCGTGATCGGCCGGGTGATCGAGTCTTACGCCAAACGGTTCGGGTACGGCGTGGTCCGTGACTACACCGGCCACGGCATCGGCACCGCGTTCCACACCCGCCTGGTCGTGCTGCACTACGACGAGCCGCGAGTGGACACCGTGCTGGAGCCGGGGATGACGTTCACGGTCGAGCCGATGCTGACCCTGGGCTCGATCGACTACGACATCTGGCCGGACGGGTGGACCGTTGTCACCCGCGACGGCCGCCGCAGCGCGCAGTTCGAGCACACGGTGCTCGTGACCGACAACGGCGTCGAGATTCTGACCCTCCCTTAGGGTCGGGCGCATGCCTCCGGACCGCCGCTCACCTGGCGGTGAAGCCGTGTCAGCCCGGACCGCCGCGGTCTGGTCGGTCCTGCACGATGAGCTCGCCCGCCGTCCCGGCGCCGTACTGTCCATTGTGGACGTTGGTGGTGGTACCGGTGGCTTCGCCGTACCCCTGGCCGAATTGGGGCACGCGGTCACCGTCGTCGATCCGAGCCCGGATGCGTTGGCGACGCTGGACCGCCGGGCGCAGGCCAGCGATGTGGCGGGGCGGATCCGGGCCATCCAAGGGGACACCGACACCCTGCTCGACCTGATAGCGCCGGACAGCGCGGATCTCGTGCTGTGCCACAGCCTGTTGGAGGTGGTGGACTCACCGGTTCACACCCTTCGCCTTGTTGCGGCAGTCCTGCGCGGAGGCGGCTCGCTCAGCATCCTCGTCGCCAACCGGGCTGCTGCCGTGCTCGCCAGGACCGTCGGCGGACATTTCGCCGATGCCCAGCGGGCACTGGCCGATCCCGCCGGTCGCTGGGGCGAGGATGACGGCGCAATTCGTCGGTACGACGCCGATCAGCTCTTGACCATGGTTGCCGCGGCGGGGCTGTCCGCGGAACAATTTCACGGCGTGCGGGTGGTGGCCGACCTCCTACCGGGCGCGGTGGCCGACGGAGCGGGGGAGTCGCTGGTGGGCATGGAACTCGCCTTGAGCGGGACGTCGCCGTACCGGGAGATCGCGACCCAGCTGCACGTCCTCGCCCGCAAGGTGTGAGCCGGCTTGCCGTGCTGACACCTCTGACCCCTTCGTGGACCTAGCAGTGCCGCATCCGCTTTTCGACGTCGATGTCATCGACACAGTTGCGGCCCACCTGGCTTCGGTGGGCACTGTCTTCCGGGTTTTCGACCAGCAGGATTCCGGCTGCGAGTCGTACGGCGTGGCCATCGGACCGGAGCGCTGGTTCGTCAAGACCGCCCTGACGGCAGGTGCTGTCCAGTCACTGGAACGCGCCAAGGTCCTCCATGCGGCCGTCAAGCATCCGGCGATCATCTCCCTGCGGCACGCCCTGACCACTGCTGATGGCGTGCCTGTGCTCGTGTATCCATGGGTGGACGGCGAGCTGCTGTATCACGCGACCGTCCCGCGCACAGCGACGCGTACGCAGCCAGACAGCCCGATGGCCCGCTTCCGCCGGCTACCGGTGGCGGCGGTGGAGGTGGCGATAGCGCGCGTCCTGGACGCGCATCTCGCGGTGGAGTCGGCCGGCTTCGTCGCGGTCGACTTCTACGACGGCTGCCTGCTGTACGACTTCGAGCGCGGTCAGGTGCGGCTGGTCGACTTCGACGAGTACCGACCTGGACCGTTCGTGTCCACCGAGCAACTCAGCGGCTCCCGGCGATTCATGGCGCCCGAGGAGTACGGCGTCGGCCACCCGATAGACATCAGAACCACCGTGTTCACCCTCGGACGCGCCGCCCGGCTGCTGCTGGATGCCGGCGACGAGGAGAACGCCTGGCGCGGCACCGCTGCTCAGCTCGACGTCGTACGCCGGGCCACCGACCCTGATCCGGCCGGGCGGTACCCGAGCGTGCGCGCGCTTGCTGACAGCTGGCGGCAAGCTTGTTGATTCAAGGGAGCCGGTTCAGCGACTATCGCCGGAACGCTCCTGATTGCCAACGTCACGCCAGGTGAGCCAGTCTCGGACTGGTTCGACGTCGTAGTCGGGCCCGTTGACGCCGAGCGTGATCTGGGTGAATCCCATCTCCAGGTAGTCCTCGGCCAGCGCCAGGTCGGCGCCGATCCGGTCGGACTCGATGCCGACGGCCCACTCGATCGTGGCCGGATCGCGGCCTTCATGGTCGCACCAGCCACGAAGTGCGGCCACCGCCGGCGCCAGCTCCTCCGGGCGGGACGGGAACATGGCGTGCCAGACATCGGCGTACCGGGCTACCAGGCGCAGGGTCCGGCGCAGGCCGGTCCCACCGATCAGAATCGGCATCCGGCGCACGGGGGCCGGGTTCAAGCCCGCGAACCGGTCGAGGATGGTCGGAAGGTTCCTGTCCAGCGCCGCGATCCGGCTCGCCACCGTGCCGAACTCGTATCCGTACGCGTCGTAGTCGCGCTCGAACCAGCCGGCGCCCATACCCAGCACGAGCCGCCCGCCGCTGATGTGGTCCACCGTGCGCGCCATGTCGGCCAGCAGGTGCGGATTCCGGTACGAGTTGCAGGTCACGAGCGGGCCCAGCTCGATCCGGGAGGTGGCCTCGGCCCAGGCGGCGAGCATCGTCCAGCACTCGAAGTGGGCGCCGTCCGAGGGGCCGTAGAGGGGATAGAAGTGGTCCCAGTTGTAGAGCACGTCCGCGCCCAGCTCCTCAGCGCGCACCGCGGCCCGCCGCAGGCCGGCGATAGAGCCGTGCTGCGGGTGCAGCTGCACGCCGATGCGTACCCTCGTCATGCCACGCAGGCTGCGGCTTCCCACTGTGGGAGGGTCAAGAGTGTTCCGGATCGGTGAGTTCGCGCGGTTCACCCGGGTGAGCGTGAAGATGCTTCGCCACTACGACGAGATCGGTTTGCTACCACCGGCGCACGTGGACCCGCGGACCGGATACCGCTGGTACGCCGCCGCCCAGCTGCCGTCGCTCAACCGCATCCTGCTGCTGCGGGATCTCGGCTTCGGCCTCGATGAGATCGCCGACGACGGCGGCGTGGATGTCGACTCGGCCTACGAGCGGCGGGAGCGAGAACTTCGAGCGGAACTCGGCCGCGCGTCGGCGCGGCTGCGGGCGGTCCGGGCCAGGCGGCTGATGCTCGCCGCGGTCGGCCCGGCTCGGCTCACCGACGTCGTCGTCCGCCCGATCGGCACCGAGCTGGTCGCCACCCTGGCCGACGTCGACGACGTGCCCGCCGCCTTCTACGAGGTCGAGGGGTATGTACGCCAACATGGCGCCAGGGCCGCTCGGCCTCCGATGGCGCTGCTCGGCGACGGCGGCACCGCCACGGTCGCGGTGCCGGTCACCATGCGACTACCCGCTGATGGCGTCATGTCCGTCACCCAACTGCCGGCGGTGCCCAGCATGGCCTGCACTGTCCATCGTGGACGGTACGGGGACCTCGGCGGGCATCTGCAGCGGATGCTCGGCTGGCTGGAGGAGACCGGGCGGCAGCCCGACGGGACGATCCGTGAGGTATACCTGCGCTTCGGCGCAGAACCGGAATTGAGGCTGCCGCCTGACTACCTCACCGACAACGTCGACGACCTCGTGACCGAACTACAGGTGCCGGTGCGGCAGACCGTCGGTCATGGGCGCTAGGCTGCGCCCTTCGAACAAGCTTTCGAGTTGAGGTGATCATGCCGGCCGGTCCAGACGCCGACGATGCCGGGTGTCGGTTCCTGCACGTCGACATGGATGCCTTCTTCGCCAGCGTCGAGGTCCGCCGCCGCCCCGAACTGCGTGGCAAGCCGGTGCTCGTCGGCGGAGACGGGAACCGCGGCGTGGTCACGTCGGCGACGTACGAAGCCCGCGCCTGCGGGGTGCACAGCGCGATGCCGATGGGGCGGGCCAAGCGGCTCTGCCCGCACGCGGTCGTCGTCCCCGGCGACATGCGCCTGTACGCCGAGGTGTCCAAGGGCATCATGGCGCTCTTCCGGTCGATCACCCCGCTGGTCGAGCCGCTGTCGCTGGACGAGGCGTTTCTCGACGTGGCCGGGGCGCGGCGGCGACTGGGCGGCCCCTGGGAGATCGCCACCTGGATCCGGGCGCGGGTCGAGGACGAACAGGGGATCACCTGCTCGGTGGGAGTGGCCTCCACCAAGTTCGTGGCCAAGCTCGCCTCGACCAGGTGCAAGCCTGATGGACTGCTCGTCGTCCCGGTCGACGGAGTGATCCGGTTCCTCCATGCGCTCCCGGTCGCTGCCCTGTGGGGAGTCGGGGTGCGGACCGAGGAGCAGCTGACCCAGCTGGGCCTGCGCTCGGTCGGCCAGGTCGCCAACACGCCGCTGCCGACGCTGCAGCGGGCGCTCGGGCCGGCGTTGGGCGCGCACCTGCACGCGCTGTCCTGGGGTAAGGACCAGCGCGTCGTCGTACCGCACGAGCCGGAGAAGTCCATCGGCTCGGAGGAGACGTTCTCCTCCGACGTGGACGATCCCGCGGTGGTCTCACGCGAACTGCTGCGGCTCTCGGAGCGGACAGCGGGCAGGTTGCGCTCGGCCGGGGCGCTGTCGCGGACGGTCAGCATCAAGGTCCGCTTCCACGACTTCACGACGCTGACCCGGTCCCGCACGCTGCGCGTTTCCACCGATGTCGGCCAGGAGATCTTCGAGGTCGCCAGTCAGCTCTACGACGCGCTGGGGTTGGATCGAGCCCGGATCCGGCTGGTGGGGGTGCGTGCGGAGGGACTCGTGCCTACCGCCGAGGCGCCTGTCCAACTGCTGCTCGGGGCTCGCGAACACGGCCGGCGCGACGCCGAGCAGGCCGCGGATCGGGCCGCGCGACGTTTCGGCACCGGCGCCGTCCGCCCGGCCACGCTGCTCGATCCCCGGTCGGTGTCGACACGTCCCGCCCGGCCCGCCGGGACTCCCGAGGGGATGCGCCCGGGCGGCAACGGTGCGGACCGGCGACAGTGAGACGTAGCCAAACCGGAACAACCTCAGCCTCCGTTCGCCTTTCGCCCAGCCCGAACGGCTCGTATCCTTTGACGTAGCGGGTACTCACCCGCTCCGCTGACGTACTACCGGGAGGATCAGCGTGCCGCTCTCCGAGCACGAGCAGCGCTTGCTCGAGCAGATCGAGCGCGCGCTGATCGACGACGACCCGAAGTTCGCCTCGACGGTGCGCTCGACCGACCTGCGGACTCGTGCCAAGCGCAAGCTCCGGCTCTCGATCCTGCTCGGCATCCTCGGATTGGCCCTGCTCATCGGTGGGGCGGTCAGCCAGACGGTCGCCCTCGGCGTGTTCGGCTTCCTGGTCATGTTCGCCGGTGCCGGATACGCGATGATCAACTACAAGCAGCTCTCCGGTGCCGCCGATGTCCGTCCGGTGGACGGGAAGAAGCCCGCCGGATCGACTCGCAAGCAGCGCAAGACACCGTTGAAGAGCCGGCTGGAAGAGCGTTTCCGGCGCCGCTACGACGAGTAGCGAGTAGCCCTCAGCGGCACCTCAACTGCCTCCGGCGGCTTTGGCGCGTTCATCGATGTCGGGCCGCCTGCGGCGCCCGCATCGACCGCCAGCGGGCCCGACCGCGTTCGCGCGTGCCACGCGCCTCCTGGCTGAGCCGGCGCACGGACGACGGGGGCAGCACGGCGGCCCGGAGCCGGTCGCGTCGCCCGGCGTCGTGCCGGATGACCGTGTTGACCGCTCGGGTGGCAGCGGCGAGGTCGCCGTCGACCGAGGCCTGCGCCTCGGGTGCGTAGCGAGCCCGCTCCTCGGCGGTCGCGAGCAGCCGGATCGCCTCGGCCGCCTCCCGGTCGAAGGAGTGCTCCTTGGCCACCCGCCGGGCCACGCCCCGCGGCGTTTCCGAGCGTGCCGTCGTACCGCCAAGATCCGCGGCCGTGTCGAGGATCTCGTCCCAGGCCGCGTGTGCGGCCGGGTTGCCGCCCTCGGCCGCCGTACGCAGCCGCCGTCGGCGCATGGCCAGCCGGAGCACCGCCGGGGTGACCAACGCTCCCACGACAAGCACGCCGAGCAACCAGATCAACACGGTCATCGGATCGAGGATCCCGGTGGACGTGCCGCCGCCCGCGCTGCCCTGCTCGCCCGGGAGGCTTGGCTCGAGATCCAGACCAGGCCCGCCCGCGGTTCCCGAGGCACGGGAGTTGGTCGCGGCTGACGTCGGGGCGGACGGGTTGCTGTCCACGCGGGGAGCCCAGGCCGGCTCGATCCCGCGGCCACCGCCCAGTGGTGTCGGGTCGAACGGCACCCAGCCGATCCCGTCGAAGTACGCCTCCACCCACGCGTGCCTGTCGTCGGTGGTCACCGTCCAGCTGCCGGCGTTGAACTTGCCTGGCGTGTAGCCGATGACGACCCGGGCGGGAACGTTGGCGAACCGCAGCATCACCGCCATCGCCGCGGCGTACTGCTCGCAGTAGCCCTGCCGGTTGGTCAGGAAGTCGACGAGAGCGTCGCCGCTGGTTCCCGGCTCGGTGCTCAGGCTGTAGATGAACTCACTCGCCGGGTCGGTGAAGAAGTCGTTGATCGCGATCGTCCGGGCGTAGGGACCCTCGGCGCCGTCCACGAGGTCGCTCACCAGGTTGGAGATCTCCGGCTTGACCAGCCGGGGCAGCGCCGTGAACCGCCGCTGCACCTGGTCCTCGGAGTCCAGATCGTCGGCGGCCTCGAGATCCCGCACCGACGGTGCCGGTTCGTCGGCTTCGACGGTGTACACGAGCCCCGAGGTGCGGTCGTTCTCGCTCCAGATCGTGCTGCTGATCGCGTCGAAGCGCCAGTCACCCTCGCTGTCCACATCACGGGTGGAGTAGTACGTGGCCAGGAACCGGTCGTCCTGGTCCAACACCTCGATCTGCGCTTCCACGTTGCGGGTGGGGCTGCCGCTCGGGACACCGGGCAGGTCGCCCGCGTTGGCGTCGAAGGTGCCGTCGAGGTTCCCTGGCGCCCAGCCCTGCTCGGTATACGTCTCGAGGGACACCCCCCGCAGGTAGTACGGCTCCTCGACGTTTGTCTCTACCCGCAGCAGGTCGACCGGCTCGGGTAGCGTCAGGTCGCCGGCCAGACTGGCGAGGGGATTCAGCGACGTCCCGGGGCCTTCCCCGATTCCGTTGCCGACGGTTTGCAGGATCCCGCTGGGTAGCGACGGAACCAGCAACGGCAGCACCAGGCCGGCCGCAATCGCGAGCAGCCCGATCCGCCGCGAGGCGAGCAGCCCGAACGTCGGTGTACTCGGTCCATCGTCTGCCCCGCGTCCCCAGCGCAGCATGGCCTCGCGGCCGTCGACGAACAACAGCAGCAGGTAGCCCAGGGCCGCGCCCACGAACGGCCACCACGGGATGCCCTGGACGAGCGCCGCGGTCGGGATCGCATACAGCACGAGCAGGGCCAATCCGGCGACCGCCGGCCGGCGCATCGTGACCGCGAGGATGTCGACGGCCACGGCGACGGCACCGACGCCGATCGTGGCCAGGAAGAGCAGCTCGTCCAGGGTCTGAGCAGGGGAGACCTGGGTGCGCACGGCGTACCCCGCCTCGCCGAGCAGCGTCCGCATGTCCGACAAGCTCGTCCAGGTAGGAACCACACCCAGAAACGCGTTACCGGGGACGAACAACGCGGTGAGGACGACCAGGCCGCCGGCCACCTGCAGCAGCGGCGTCCAAGGTGCGAGGCCGGGCAGCCGGCGGGCCGCGACGCTGACTGCCGCTACCGCGAGGAGAACGAGGAATACCGGAGGCACCCAGTCGATGTTGACGAAGACCGGTTCCAGCGACAGGGCGCCGAGCAGTACGCCGATGCCGGAGGCGAGGGCAAGCTTTGTGGTGACTGTCATGAGCGAGGCTCCGTCCGGGAGCACACGACGGGAGCGGACTGGACGGAGCCGAGTGGGGTCACTGTCATGTCGCCGCTGCCGTGGCTGTCGCCGGTTCCAGGCCGAAGGTCATGTTGCCGCCTGCCGCGGCAAAGGCCGAGACCCCGGCCTGTCCCCATGCCTCGGTGATGGTCATGCCGCGACGCCCGATCACGACCCGCCAGCCGCATCGCCGCAGCACACCGACCGATGCCTGGTGCCGCATCAAGGCGTCGGCGCGGCCGGAGCCGGTCATCCAGCTCGATACGTCGCAGAGCACCGCGATGCTGCGCGACGTACCCCCGCGGCCGGTGGCCAGTGCCTGCGCCTCGTCCGGGCCGATGTCTCCCAGCACGGCGACCAGCAGTCCGTCCTCGTTGGCGTGCCGCAGGGCCTGGATGCCGCGGTCCATCTCGTGATGCGCCGAGGTGGCGAGCACAGCTAGTTGGTCGAGCAGCAGGTGGCCGGTGCTGAAGTCCCCGTCGGTGCCTGTCTGCAGTTCGCCACTGTCCGAGAACAGCCGTAGCGAGTAGCCGAGCCGGCCGAGGTGGATGCCGATGCTGGCCGCCGTACTCACCGACCACTCGAAACTGGACGCGGCGCCTTCGCCGCGGTGCCGGGAGAGTCGCGCGTCGATGAGCATCGCCGCCCGAGTCTGCCACGGCTGCTCCTCGCGGCGCACCATGAGCTTGCCGATCCGGGCGGTGGAGCGCCAGTGCACCTTGCGCAGATCGTCCCCGTTGCGGTACTCGCGGGTGGCCGCGTCATCTTCGCCCTGGATCGCCACCGAGCGCGAGGTGCTGTCCCCGCCGGTGGACCACGCCCCGCCGAGGCCCAGGGTCGGCAGCGGATGGACGGTCGGCACCACGGTCAGGAAGTCCGTGCTGGAAAAGCCGCGGGTGAGCTCCACCAAGCCGAACGGGTCGGCCAGCCGCAGCCGTAGCGGCCCGATCCGGTACCGGCCGCGGATTTCACCCTTGGCCTCGTAGTGGACGGTGCGCGAGCCCCCGCCCGGCACCCGGTCGACCACGAACCGCGGGCGGCCGCCGAGGGTGTAGGGCAGCGTGTCCTCCAGCAGCATCAGCCCGGTCGGAACCATCGACACGTTGGCGAGGGTGAGCCGCACGGTGGCCGCTTCACCGGCCGGGACCCGCATCGGGGAGATCAGCCGCTTGCAGGACAGCCGGAACTGGGTTCGGGCGACCAGCATCGCGGCGATCAGCGGCAGCGCGACGAGGAACACCGCAACCCGGAGCAGATCCTTCTCACCCAGGATCAGCGCACTGAGCGCGGCCGCGAAGCCGGCCGCCACGAAGCAGCGTCCGCGGGTGGTCAGTCCGGTCAGTGCCTGGCGCACTCAGTCAGCCCGTCTCATCTGTCTGGACCGTTTTCGTCCGTCCCCCGCGGCACGGGAACCGTCCGGATCACGTCGGCGACCACCTGCTCCGCCGTACGCCGGGCGATCTGCGCTTCGGGGGTCAGGATGACGCGGTGCGGCAGCACCGAGCCGGCCAACTGCTGGATGTCGTCGGGCAGCACGTAACCGCGGCCGGACAGCGCCGCCTGCGCCTTGCCCACTCGCAGCAGCTGCAATGAGGCCCGCGGGGAGGCGCCCAGTCGCAGGTCTGGTGACCGGCGGGTCGCGTTGATCACGTCGACGATGTACTTGCGGACGGCGTCTGAGACGTGCACGGCGTGTACGGCGTGGATCAGCCCGCGGATCTCGTGCGCGCTCGACACCGGCTTGAGGTCGTCGAGGGGGTCGCTGCCGGCGTGCGCGCTGAGCATCGCGGCCTCGGCGTACACATCGGGATAGCCCATGGAGATCCGGGCGGTGAAGCGGTCCCGCTGCGCCTCCGGCAACGGATAGGTGCCCTCCATCTCGATGGGGTTCTGCGTCGCCAGCACCATGAACGGCGTCTCCAGCCGGTACGTCGTCCCGTCGACGGTGACCTGCTGCTCCTCCATGCACTCCAGCAGCGCCGACTGGGTCTTCGGCGAGGCGCGGTTGATCTCGTCGCCGACGACCAGGTTGGCGAAGACCGCGCCAGGCTTGAACTCGAAGTCGTGCGTCTCCTGGTTGTAGACGCTCACGCCGGTGACGTCGCTGGGCAGCAGGTCCGGGGTGAACTGGATGCGGTGCACCGAGGAGTCGATGGAGCGGGCCAACGCCTTGGCGAGTTTCGTCTTGCCGACACCGGGGACGTCCTCGATGAGCAGGTGGCCCTCGGCCAACATGACGAGGATCGACAGGCGAACGACCTCCGGCTTGCCCTCGATCACCCGCTCGATGTTGGCGGCGATTCGGCCGGTGGCCTCTCGGACGTCGTCGAGGCCGAGCGGCTCGATCCCGGGATCGTCGAGATCGCTTACGGCGCTGCCTGACAGCACGCGCGGTCCTCCTCGCCTGTATGGCCGCACGTCCTCGAACGGCCGACCCTGGGCACTCTATGTCGAGCAGACGAATTGCCCCATGTTCGTGTCCCAATCGTGGTCATTGACCCGGGATGTATCAACTGAGTGTGCACCTTGAGTGTGTACTCTCCCTTCATGTCCTTCTCCCACCTGCTGCTGGGGATCCTCGAGCCGGCGCCATGTCACGGCTTCGCCCTGAAAAACGCCTACGACGTCCGCTTCGGGCGTGGGCGGTCCCTCGGTGTGGGGCAGGTCTACGCCACGCTCGCCCGGTTGCAACGCGATGGGCTCGCCGAGCTGGTGGGGGTGGAGTCGGGGGATGGCCCGGACCGGCGGGTGTACGCCGTGACCTCGCTGGGAGTGGCGGAGCTGTCGTCGTGGCTGCTCACCCCGGAGCCGCCGACCGGGTATGCCCAGAGCGTCTTGTTCGCCAAGACGGTGCTCGCGCTGCTGTCCGACCGACCCGCCGACGAGGTGCTGGCCCGTCAGCGCGTCGTGCACCTGGAGCGGATGCGCGAGGTTCGTCGGCTGGGACAGGCCGGGGATCTCGTCTCCCGGCTGTCGGCGGACCACGAGATCGCGCATCTGGACGCCGACCTCCGCTGGATCGAGCTGGCCGGCAAGCGGCTGGAGCACATTGCCGCCGAGCATGGGCTGAGTGGATGAGCGGCCCGCTGCTGGCGGGCCTCGGACTCGGCGTGTCCTTCGGCGAGACTGCGGCGTTGGAGGACGTGAGCCTGTCCTTGTCCGCCGGCGAGGTCGTAGCGGTCATGGGCACCAGCGGTTCGGGAAAGTCGACCCTGCTGCACTGTCTGGCTGGCGTCCTCGTGCCGGACCGCGGCGAGGTCTCCTTCGCGGGCGAGCGGATCGACAACCAGAGTGACCGTCGCCGCAGCGACCTGCGCCTGCGCTCGTTCGGGTTCGTCCCCCAGTTCGGTGATCTCGTGCCCGAACTCACCCTGCTCGAGAACGTCGCGCTGCCGCTGCGCCTGCTCCAGGTCGGACGCCGGGAGGCCACCGGGCGGGCGGCGGCTCTGCTCGACGAGCTCGAGGTGGGAAGCGCCGCCTCCCGCCGGGCCGGGGCCGCCTCCGGCGGGCAGGTCCAGCGGGTCGCCGTGGCGCGGGCCCTCGTGCACTGCCCGAGCGTGGTGTTCGCGGACGAGCCCACCGGAGCCCTCGACAGCGCGACCGGTGAGCTGGTCCTGGAGGCCTTGGTGGCGACAGCACGCGACCGGGGCAGCGCCGTCCTGCTCGTCACGCACGAGGCGGTTGTGGCGTCGCACGCCGATCGAGAGGTCGTGGTGCGCGACGGCCGCCTGGACCTCCTGGCCTTCCCGACTGTCGGATGACCGAGCTCCAGCTCGGCCTGCGGCTGGCCCTGGCCGGAGGCTGGGCGCGGGCCTTGCTGGTAGTGGTCGGCAACGTCGTCGGGGTGGTGGTGCTGCTGCTTGCCACGGCGGTGCCGGCCACCCTGCCGGCCGGGTTGAGCGCCGACGACCGACGGTTCGCAGCCAGCCTGGTGCTCTTCCTCGTCCTGCCCGTCATCAGCCTGCTGGCCAGCACCACCCGCCTGTCCGCCGCGGTGCGCGACCGGCGGCTTGCTGCCCTGCGGCTGCTCGGAGTCACCGCCCGGCGCACCCGCGCGATCGCCGCCTGCGAGGCATCCCTGCTCGCCCTCACCGGGGTCGCCGCGGGTGCCCTGACGTACGTGCTCGCCGCGCGCCCGCTGCTGCAGGCCCTCGACGACTCGTGGCGGTCGTGGTTCGACGGGCGTCCCCTCGCGCCCCCACCTCTGGGCTGGGTCAGCGCGTTGCTCGGCGTCCCCCTGCTGTCGGTCGTGATCGCGATGGTGCCGGTGCGCGCGACCACCTGGGACGCGCTGTCGGTCCGGCGGCAGGGGCCGGCCCGACGTCCCGCCTGGTGGCGGCTGCTGCCCCTGGCCGTCGGCCTGGCGCTGCTCGCCTGGGCGGCAACCCGGGCACAGTTGCCCGAGCGGAACCCCCCGGCAACGCTGGTCGTGGCCTTCTTTGCCGGCGCCGCGCTCACCGCCGTCGCCATACCGCTTGTTGTTCCGGTCGCGGTTCGGCTGCTCGGCGACGCGGGCTCCCGCTTGGCCCGTACCCCTGCGACGACGATCGCCGCCCGCCGGCTGCAGCAGGAGCCGGCCGGGACCACCCGGCTGGTCGCGGCGTTGCTCGTCGCACTGTTCGTCGTCGCCGGAGGTCGGTGCGTGTTGGTCGCGTTCGAAACCACCCCGCAGTACCAGCGAGCCGCTCTCGCCGCCTCCACCGGCCCGCAGCTGGCCCAGCTGGACGTCCCCGAGGGCAGCTCCCTGAACGCCGGCGTACTCGCAGACATACCGGGTGTACGCGCGGTCGTACCGGGTCGCCAGGTCGGCACCGAGTGCACGCCGGAGGACCTCCGAGGCTTCCCTCCCGGCGCCGACCGGCCGAGCACCTGCGGCGAAGCTTTCGTCGGTACCTGCGCACAGCTCGCGTTCTTCAGCCACCAGATCACCGGGTGCCGCGACGACCAGGCAGCCTGGCTCGACCCAGGCTACGGCGAGGACTTCAGCGAGCAGGTCACCGTCACCCTGCTCAGTCAACCGACGTACGCCGCCGACGGCCGAGAGATCCCGGGACCGGGCGGGCCGCTACGCCTGGACGGCCTCGGCACGATCTCCATCGCGCCGTCTCCGGACGACCCCAACTGGAGGCCCCAGGCGCAGCTGTTCGTGCCCGTGACGACGCCGGGCCTGTCGACACTGCTCGCGCCCGCGCGGACGTGGCTGGTGGCGCTGGAAGGTGGCGACGCACCGGTCCGTGCCCTGGCGGCGGCTGTTCCCGACAACGTCATCGTCTACCCCGACGATCGCACGGACTTGCAGACCGTGCAGGGCTACCGCTACGTGCTCTATGCGGTGGCCGGCGTCGTCCTCATCCTGGGCCTCCTCGCGCTGCTCATCAGCGGCATCGACCGAGCAGTGGAGCGCCGGCGGCACCTTGCCGCCCTCACCGTTCTCGGCGTGCCGGCCCGCGTCGTCCGCAGCAGTCAGCTCCTGCAGGCCGCAGCACCTCTGGTCGTCGGGCTACCGCTGGCCGGTGGAAGCGGCCTGCTTGCCGGGGCCGCCTACCTGAACCTCATCGGTGCGCGGGCCGCAACCCCGTGGCCAGCCATCGTCGCTCTTGTCCTCGGGGCATTGGCCGCCGGTGCGCTGGTCGCCGCAGCCACCGTCGCTGGACTGGGTGGCCGGGTCCAGCCTCAGGACCTTCGCCAGGAGTAGCCGGCAGCAGGCCGGACGCCACCGCTTCTCAACCACGGTGATCAGCTGGCCAGCTCTCTCAGCGGCCCGGCCAGGCGGTTGGCCAGGCCGGGGTCGACCGGTTCAATCTCGATGAGCAGTGCTTCGCTGATCACACCGAGAGCGCGTTTGAGCTCAGCGGTATCGAGTGAGCGGACGAGCCCGTCGCTGAGCGTCGCGAGGATGCCCGGCGGAAGGCTGTCCACGCCCCGGCCCTGAACAGCGGGCAGACCGTGACGCAGGCACGCCAGAGCGATGACGTGGTCCCGCACGCCGCTGATCATGTACACGGCCTGCCACGCTCGGCCACGGGCAATGCTCGAACGAGCGTGCAGCGCATAGAGCCAGCTCATCCCGATCAGCTCGGTGGCGTCGGGCGCTGGTGCCGGCGGTCGTTCGTTGGCGGTTCCGAACAGCAGCCGGAAGGTAGGGGCGATGGCACCGAACTCCGCCGCTGGCCAAAAGGCGAGGTCGACCTGCAGGGTGCTACTGAGCAAAAAGACCCGAAACAGAGCCACACCCCGAGTCACATCCACGTGGTGAACGGCCCCATGATCCCGGTACATGCGGTTGGTCCAGTCGGCGAGCACCTGCCCACGGTCGGCTTCAGCGGCCACGCACAACGCAAGATCAATGTCTGACCACCGATCAGCCCGACCGACCGCGGCCGACCCGGTCACCGCGGCACCACTGATGCGGGTATCGGCGTACGCCGCCGACGCCAGCCCCTCTCGTAGCAGTTCTCGCTCCTCGGGCGTGAACACAGCGCGAGACACTACGGGCCTCACATACGCGGTGACGGCCCGGAAGAACGTGTAGCAGAAGGTCCCGCCAGGCGGGGGCCAGTCGGCGTGGACCGCCCGCGGGTGGACCATCACGTCGTGATATCCGGCGGCTCGGCGCGGCACAGCCCCTTGATCAACACGGGCAAGTCGGGGTATCCATCGGTGGAATACCCTGATTTTGCCCGCAATGATCTTCACCTGAGTCGGTTCAGATGCGGGCTCAGTCAGCGGGCTGTTGGCCGTCGGCGGCCTCGTCGGCGCACATCATCGCCAGTTCCTGGTAGTAGTCATCGAGTGTTCCGAGTCCTACGGACGCGCGAACCTCGTCGACTCGCTCGGGCTCGATTATCGGGGTCGCTGGTGCGGGTACCCCCTCGCGACAACGGATCTGACTGCCGTAGGTCTGTGGTTCGCCGAGGTTGACCGCGACTCGATCTGTCAGGTAGGCCAGTTCGGTGGGATCGGCCTGCGCAGCCTCAACAGCCGGCTGAATGAGTTCGACTGCTTGCTGCTGGAACGCGACGTCGAAGTCGGCGTGTTGGGCTATGAGCCATGCCGCCGTACCGCCGTCTCGACCGACAAGGTCATGAGTGGGCCACCCGTACTCGGCGATGATCTCCTTGAGGCGCGTCGCCCTGGCGCCGTCCTGGATCGGGGGGAGTTTGGTGCCAGGAGGCAGGCCGTCACCTGTCCGCTCAACCTGATCGGCGCGCATCATTTCCAGCAGCTCGTCCCTGAGGGCAGGAGCCGCCACATCTGCCGTGCTAGCCGACGTTTCGAGTGTTTCTGTTTCGGTTCCGGTTTCGAAAGGCGTAACCGGCTTTGTTGTCGGTTGTCCCGCGGTGGTGCCGGTCCTGCCACTGCTTTGGTCGTCGCACGCAGCCCTCATCGGTCGATCACGGCGCCGCTCGGCTCGAGCAGCGCCTCCCCAGCGCTCATAACTGCTACGGGTTCCGGTCCGCCGACGCGCCACAAAACGGTATTGATGTGGGGTCACGTGGGGTACGGTGGTGACCAGTGGGGAATGATGGCCGGGCAGCGGCCAATGTGGGGATGGGGAGGTGGGCTGCGGTGTTCCTGGGCACCCACACCCTCCGGATGGACGAGAAGGGCCGGGTCGCCCTCCCGGCACGGTTTCGCGAGCGGTTGGCCGACGGCTTGATAGTCACGAGGGGGCAGGAGAACTGCGTGTCGGTGTTTCCGCTCGCTGAATTCACCCGGCGCAGCGATGCGCTCAGCCTGGTGCCGAGCACCGGCCCCAAGGTGCGCGACTACCAGCGACTCATGTACTCCGCCGCTGACGACCCCACCCCTGACAAGCAGGGCCGGGTCGTCATCAACCTCGAACTCCGCCGGTACGCCGGACTGCAGCGCGACTGCGTCGCGGTGGGCTCCAACACCCACTTCGAGATCTGGGACTCCGACGCCTGGCGGCGGTTCCTCGACGACCGCGAGCCGCTGTTCGCCCGGATGGACTCGGAGGTGGTGCCTGGGCTCGTGTGACCAGCCAGACAGGCGCCCGGACTCACCGTCCGTACCCGTCGGTCTCCCCCCGAAGGCGCCCCCTGACGCACCTTCCCCGGCGCCAGGTTGTGCCTCGGGCGGGGACCGATCGATACGGCCGAATCAACCGAGAGGCACGCGATGGACAGAGGTACGCCGCAGGGCGATCACGTGCCCGTTCTGCTCGACCGCTGCCTGGCGCTGCTCGCCCCGGCGCTGCACCCGAGAACTGAAGCCGATCGGCCAGCAGTAGTCGTCGACGCAACCCTCGGACTCGGCGGTCACGCGGAGGCGCTGCTGCGGGCACACCCAGACCTTCGGCTGGTAGGCCTCGATCGGGATCCGGCCGCACTGGAGCGCAGCCGCAGCAGGCTGTCGCCGTACGCCGAGCGCCTGCACCTGGTCCACGCGGTGTACGACGCGCTGCCCGCCGTACTGGCCGAGTTGGGTCTGGACTCCGTCGACGGCGTGCTGTTCGACCTTGGTGTGTCCTCGATGCAACTGGACCGGGCGGAACGCGGCTTCGCCTACTCACAGGACGCACCGCTGGACATGCGGATGGACCAGACCGGAGGCCGGACCGCCGGCGAGATCGTCAACGGTTACTCCGCCGCCCGGCTCGCCCAGATCCTGCGGGAGTACGGCGAGGAGCGGTTCGCCGGCCGGATCGCCGCCGCCATCGTCCGCGAGCGCGGCGACACGCCGTTGGAGTCCACCGCCCGACTGGCCGAGTTGGTCCGAGCCGCCATCCCGGCGGCCACCAGGCGGACCGGCGGTCACCCGGCCAAGCGGACGTTCCAGGCGCTGCGGATCGAGGTGAACGGCGAACTGGAGTCGCTGCGAGCCGCAGTCCCGGCGGCGCTGGCTGCACTGGCCGTGGGTGGGCGGATCGTCGTACTGAGCTATCACTCGCTGGAGGACCGCATCGTCAAGCGCGCGTTCGTATCGGAGTCGACCGACCGCACTCCGCTGGATCTTCCGGTACCGCTGCCGTCGGCGGCGCCGACGCTGCGCCTGCTGACCCGGGGCGCGGAAACCGCCACTGCCGACGAGGTAGCGGCCAATCCCCGGGCCGCCTCGGTCCGGCTGCGCGCTGCCGAGCGGCTGGAGGCCGCGGCGTGAGCGAGCGTAGCGAGCGAACAAGTGGATGCAGCGCGCCGCGAACGCGGCTCACCGAGCGCAGCGAGGTGTGCACGTGAGCGCGATGCCGGCGCCGGAGAGGCGACCGCGGCGAAGCCCGAGCGGTTCACCGACGACGTCCTCCCGCCCGCCCCATCGGGTGGCCGGCCGGTCCGCCGAGCCGGTGCGGGCCTCGGTGCGGCATCCCGCCGCGATGAGCGGTCAGGCCGCGGCGCGGCGCGCGCCGTTCGTGGCGGTCGTCCTGCTCATCATCGGCTGCGGCCTGGTCGCTCTGCTCGTGCTCAACACTGCGATCGCGGCGGACTCCTTTGCTGAGCGATCCCTGAGCCAGCAGATCGAGCAGTTGCAGTTGCGCGAACAGCAGCTGCGACAGGAGGTCAGCGCCGCGCACGCCCCCGCAGCGCTGGCGCAGGCAGCGGCCGAGCAGGGGATGATCCCGAGCGGCACGTCCGCTTTCCTCGTCATCGCGCCGGACGGCACCACGCAGGTGGTCGGCAAGGCCAAGCCGGCTTCGCGTCAGCCGCCGGCCGGAGCAAACCCGCCTGCCGCACCCGGAGGAAATGGATGAGCGCCACCGGACTGAGTTCGCCACCGCACCGCACCGGCCGGTCTGCTCGGCCGCGCCGGAGAACCCGGCGGTTGCGGCTGTCCGATCCGCACCGGAGAGTTCATGTCGGGCTGGCCGTCGTACTGGCCATCCTCACGATCATCAGTGGCCGGTTGGTCCAGTTGCAGGGTCTGGACGGGATGAAGTACGCCGCCGCGGCCGAAGAACTGCGGTTGACCACGCTCGACCTGCCCGCTGCCCGGGGGCAGATCCTGGACCGGGACGGCAACCCGCTGGCCTACTCGGTCGAGGCCCGGGCCATCTTCGCCGACCCGGCAATGATCACCGCGCCGGGGCGGACGGCGCTCGCACTGGCTCCGCTGCTGGACGTCAACGCCGACGCGCTGATGCCCTTGCTGACCAAGGAGGGGCGGTTCGTTTACCTCGACCGCGGTCTGAACCCCTCTGTCGCGCAGGCCATCATGGCCCTGGAGCTGCCCGGGATCGGTGAACTCGTCGAGCAGCGCCGGGAGTACCCGGCCCAGTGGACGGCCGCTCAGGTCATCGGGTTCGTCGGACGCGACGACACCGGCCTGGCCGGAATCGAGGACCAGTTCAACGACGTGCTGACTGGCACGCCCGGGCAGCTCGTGTACGAGCAGGGCCGGTTCGGGCTGCCGATCCCGGCGGCGACGCACAGCCTGCAGGCGGCGGTACCCGGGAGCGACGTCCAGCTGACCCTGGATCAGGACCTGCAGTTCACGTTGGAGAAGGCGATCGCCGTCGCCAACGACAATCCGGGAGTCAGCACCGTGCAGGCCGTGGTCCTCGACGTGGCCACCGGGCAGGTGCTCGCGATGGCGGGTAGTCCCGGATACGACGCCTCGGACCCCGGGTCGGTCAGCGGCGACCAGCTGGGCAACCCGGTGGTCTCGCACGTGATCGAGCCCGGCTCGGTGAACAAGATGGTCACGATCGCCGGCGCTCTGGAGGAGGGACTGATCACGCCGGACACCGTGATGAACGTCCCTGACCACCTCGCGGTGTCCGACATCGTCATCAGCGATGCCTGGGGGCACGACCCGATCGACTTCACCGCCACCGGCATCATCGGCAAGTCCAGCAACGTGGGCACCGTCATGCTCGCTCAGCGCCTCGGCGACGCGCGGCTGGAGGAATACCTGCGCCGGTTCGGGCTGGGGACCGCGACCGGAATCGAGCTTCCCGCCGAGAGCGACGGAATCCTGGTGCCCCACACGGAATGGTCGGGCAGCCAGGCCGGGACCATCCCGTTCGGGCAGGGCATCTCGATGACCGTTTTGCAGATGGCATCGATGTACCAGGCGGTCGCGAACGACGGCGTACTGGTGCCGCCGCGGATAGTCGACCGGGTCATCGGCCCCGACGGGACCGTCCGTGACCAGCCGGCCCCGGAGCCGCGACGGGCCATCGAGTCCGACACCGCAGCGGACCTGCGCTACATGCTCGAGTCGGTGACGAACGAAGGCGGCACGGCGCCGCTGGCGCGCATCGACGGCTATCGCGTGGCCGGCAAGACCGGCACCGCCCAGCGGCCCAACCCCGAGTGCCGCTGCTACGCCGGCGGCGGTTACTGGGCGACGTTCGCCGGGTTCGCCCCGGCCGACGACCCCCGCTACGTGATCGCGATCAGTATCGAGCAGCCCGACGGCAGCGGGCACGGAGGCACGATCGCCGCGCCGGTGTTCACCTCGATCATGTCGTTCGCGTTGGGGGACAATGGCGTTGCTCCGACCGGCACGCCGACCCCGGAGTTCCGGCTGACCACCGATGACGCCTAGGTCGAACTGCTGGCCGCCGGCGTCAGGTGAGATGGCAGCTCAGGTGCTCGCTGAGGGTGTCGTGGAGGGTGGCAAGCTGGCGGAAGGCGTCGGCGAGCGCCTAGCCGCAGGGCGAAGGTGGTCAGGGTTGCCCGGACGTCCGGCGCTAAGCCCTCGGCCGACATCTGGGCCAGCTTCTCAAGCCCTTCGCTCCCGCCGATCGAGCCCGGTGGCATCGCGACGTCGTGGCCACCGAGCCACGCCGCCGCGGATGGCAGGAGGTCTCGGATCGCATCGTGGACGTCGCGCCGGGCGACTCTGCTGATGTCTGTCCGCATCGGGTAGTCGCCGTCGGCGTAGGCGACGGTCTCCCCCTTCCAAGCGGCGCAAAGATCTCGGTCGGCAGTCGAGACCACGGATAACCCTGCGGGTCGTGGAAGGTGATGGATTCATCGTCGATCTGCACGCCGAGCACGAAGTGGTCAGCCCCGACGGGTCCGCCAGCGCCGGTTTGATGCCGTAGCAAACCCAGCTCTAGCGGCCCCAGCATCACCGGCCCCGTCGAGGAGCGGGACGCGCCCGGCGATGAGCTGGAAGCCGAAGGGTGATCCGGTCAGGGTCTCCACGACGTAGTCGCGTGGTGCGCTGCGGCCGAGCACAGCGACGAGGGTGTTGTGTAGCAGTAGGGCCCGCTGCCCACGTACGGTTGCATGTCCATTTCAGAGTTCCACTCTGTGACTGTCGGGTTGGGACGTAGCTGGGACGCGCCTCGCGTGACCGGAAGTTGGAACTCGGTGATCCGGTGGCGCAGATCATCAGGGCACCGTCGCCGCGGGCGACACGCCGTTTTGACCAAGATCGGCGGAGGGGGACCAGCCCCCTGTGACAGCCGGTCCCCCCTTCAAGGGCGGCAACACCGGCTCGATCCGCGCCCACAGCTCATCGGTCAACACCGCAGTACGCGACATGACCTGACAGTCGGCCTCAGACGCGCTCAGATAGGAGACACGCCTAGCCGGTAACGAACTCATGGATGGGTACCCTCGCCGGTGTGCCTCTTCACCCCCGGCCGGCCCGGCCGGCGCCGCGGAGGCTGGCCGAGTTGGCAGCCGCGTTCGGCCTGCCGGTGCCGGTCGGCGGCGGCGAGACCGTGCTGACCGGCCTGACGCTGGACAGCCGCGCGGTGCGCATCGGTGACCTGTACGCCGCCCTGCCCGGGACCAATGTGCACGGGGCAAAGTTCGTCGGTCAGGCAGTCGGGGCCGGTGCGGTCGCCGTACTGACCGACCCCGGCGGCGAGGCGGCGGCCGCGGTCGGCTCCGTGCCGGTCCTGGTGGCCGATGACCCGAGGGCGCGGCTGGGGGAAATCGCGGCCTGGGTTTACGGCCGCACCGGCCTGCCGGTGATCGGGATCACCGGCACCAACGGCAAGACGACGGTGGTCCACCTCCTCGAGGCGGGGCTCCGCGCGGCCGGGGTCGTCCCCGGGCTGATCGGCACCGTCGAGACCCGGATCGGCGACGCGGCGGTCCCTAGCACGCGGACGACGCCGGAGGCGCCCGACCTGCACGCGCTCCTCGCCGTCATGGCCGAGCGTGGCGTGCAGGCGGTGGCCATGGAGGTGTCCAGCCATGCGCTGGCGCAGCACCGCGTGGACGGCCTGCGGTTCGCCGTCGGGGCATTCACCAACCTCTCGCAGGACCATCTGGACTTCCACGGCGACCTGGAGCGGTACTTCGACGCCAAGGCGCTGCTCTTCGACGGCCGTTGCGAGCACGAGGTGGTCAACGTCGACGATACCTACGGCCGGCGACTCGTCGGGCCGGCGACGATCACGGTGTCCGCCAACGGCGACCCGCGGGCGCACTGGCGAGCGGGTGACATCACGACGGATGCACGGGGTGGCAGCCGGTTCACCGTCAGCGGACCTGACGGGGTGAGCTTTGCGGCCGAGGTCGGACTGCCAGGGCGCTTCAACGTCGCCAATGCCCTGCTGGCGCTCGCGATCCTGGCCACGGCCGGCGTCGATCCGGCGCGGGCGGCGGCTGGAATCGGGCGGGCGACCGTGCCGGGTCGGATGGAACCGGTGACCGCCGGGCAGCCGTTCACCGCGCTGGTCGACTATGCCCACACCCCCGACGCGGTCAGCACGCTGCTCGCGGCGCTGCGCCCGATCACGCCAGGCCAGCTGATCGTCGTACTCGGCTGCGGCGGCGACCGCGACCAGGGCAAGCGCGAGCTGATGGGGGCGGCCGCCGCCCGCGGAGCGGATCTGCTCATGGTGACCGACGACAACCCGCGTTCGGAGGATGCCGGCGCCATCCGCGCGGCGATGCTGCGCGGGGTCTACGAGGTGAGTCCCGATGCCCGGGCCGAGGTGCTGGAGGTCGCCGGGCGGCGGGAGGCCATCGCCGCTGCCGTAGCCCGTGCCGGTTCCGCGGACACCGTCGTCGTCGCCGGCAAGGGGCACGAGCAGGGACAGGAGACCGACGGCGTCCTCCGGCCCTTCGATGACCGCCGGATCCTCGCCGAGCTGATCGGGTCGCTCGTCCGGTGATCCCGCTGACCCTCGCCGAAGTCGCCGCGGCAGTGGACGGCCGGCTCACCGGCGGCGCCGACCCGGCCACGACGGTGTCGGGCACGGTGGAGTTCGACTCCCGCACGGTCGGCCCGGGTGGACTGTTCGTGGCATTGTCCGGCGAGCGGGTCGACGGGCACGATTTCGCCGCGGCAGCGGTCGCCGCGGGCGCGATGGGCGTCCTGGCCGCTCGCCCGCTGGCCGGCGTCCCAACGGTCGTCGTACCGGACGTCCAGGTTGCCCTCGGGCGTTTGGCTCGCGCGGTGGTCGACCGCCTGCCCGGTCTGACGATCGTCGGTGTGACCGGATCGTCAGGAAAGACCTCGACCAAGGACCTGCTGGCCCACGTCCTGGGAGGCCTGGGGGCGACGGTCGCACCGCCCGGCTCCTTCAACAACGAGATCGGCCATCCGCACACGGTTCTGCGGACGGACTTCGAGACCCGTTACCTGGTGCTCGAGTGCTCGGCTCGGGCGCCCGGCCACATCGCGGCCTTGTGCGTCATCGCACCGCCAAGCATCGGTGTCGTCCTCAACGTCGGTACGGCGCACCTGGGCGAGTTCGGCAGCCGCTGCGCCATCGCCCGCAGCAAGACCGAGCTGGTCCAGTCCCTGCCGGCAGACGGGGTGGCCGTGCTCAACGCCGACGACCCGACCGTGCTGGCCATGGCCGAGGCCACCGGCGCCCGCGTCGTGACCGTCGGGCGGGCGGTTGGCGCCACCGTGTGCGCCGAGGATGTCGCGCTCGACGACGCCGGGCGACCGTCGTACACCCTGGTCTGCCCCGAGGGACGGTCCACCGTCAGCCTGGGCCTGTACGGCGCCCACCACGTCGGCAACTCGCTGGCCGCGGCCGCGGTCGCCCTGGCGTTGGGGATGCCGGTGGACGACGTGGCCGCGGCTCTGGGCACGGCGCGGCCGGCCAGCCGGTGGCGAATGGAGGTCACCGACTCCGACGACGGCGTACGGGTGATCAACGACGCCTACAACGCCAATCCCGAATCGATGGCCGCGGCGCTGCGGGCGCTCGCCGCGATGGCGGCCGGGCGCCGGTCGTGGGCGGTGCTCGGCGAGATGGCCGAACTCGGAGAACACGGCCCTGCCGCCCACGTCGAGGTCGGGCGCCTCGCGGCGGAGCTGGGAATCCACCGGATCGTCACGGTCGGCGCGGCGGCGCGGGCCATCCTGGACGGAGCGGGCGGCGTACCCGTGTCCGATGTGGCGGCGGCGATCGAGTTGCTGCACGGCGCGATCCGCCCTGGCGACGTCGTGCTGGTCAAGGCCTCACGCGCTGCTGGGCTGGAGCGGGTAGCCACTGCCCTACTACTGCGGTCGGGGCGGACTGTTGCCGCGGGGACTTCGAAGTGAGTTCTGTTCTCCTTGCGGCGATCGTGTCGCTGGTCGTGTCGATCATGTTCACCCCTTTTGCGATCCGGCTCCTGCGCCGCCGCGGCATCGGCCAGGAGATCCGCATCGACGGCCCGCAGACCCACCTGTCCAAGCAGGGCACTCCGACGATGGGTGGCGCGGTGGTCGTGCTGTCCACCGTTCTCGGCTACGCCGGAGCACAGCTGTATCTGCTCACCCAACCCGGCCGGGGGCCTACTGCCACCGGATTCCTGTTGCTGTACCTCATGGTCGGGCTCGGCTTCGTCGGGTTCCTGGACGACTTCATCAAGGTGCGGCACAAGCGCAGCCTTGGCCTCAGCAAGACGGCAAAACTGGTCGGCCAGCTCGTTGTGGGGGTCAGCTTTGCCATCATGGCGCTGCAGTTCGAACGAGACGGGCTTGCGCCGGCCTCAACGAGCCTGTCGTTCGTCAGAGACATCCCCGAGATCACGTTCGGTGTCGTGCTGTTCGTGATCTTCGCGTACCTGATGGTCGCCGGCTTCTCCAACGCACTCAACCTGACAGACGGGCTGGACGGGTTGGCCGCCGGGTCATCGGTGATGGTGTTCGGGTCGTACGTCGTCATCTCGTTCTGGCAGTTCGGGCACCTGTGTGCCCGACAGGAGATCTCTGGTTGTTATGAGATCCGCGACCCGCTGGACATCACGCTGGTAGCTGCCGCGGCCCTCGGGGCCTGCTTCGGATTCCTCTGGTGGAACGCCAATCCGGCCCGCATCATCATGGGCGACACCGGTTCGTTGGCGCTGGGCGGGCTGATGGCCGGCATGGCGGTGCTCACCAAGACCGAGTTGCTGCTCGTCGTACTGGGTGGCTTGTTCGTCGTCGAGACGCTGTCGGTCGCGACCCAGATCCTGGTCTTCAAGGCGACCCGAAAACGGGTGTTCCGAATGGCTCCGATCCATCACCACTTCGAGCTGGCTGGGTGGACCGAGATGACCGTCGTAGTGCGGTTCTGGATCATCACCGGATTGGCCGTCGCCTTTGGGCTGGGACTGTTCTACACCGACTGGCTGGCCGCCGCGAACATCCAGTGACCTCGTATCAGGGACGGACCGTGCTCGTCGCAGGGGCGGCGGTCGCGGGTGCGGCGGTTGCCCGGGTGCTTCTCGCCCGGGAGGCCGTCGTCCTGGTAGCGGATCAGCGGGAAAGCGAGAGCACGGCCGAGTTGGAACTGGCCGGAGCACGCTTCGTCGGGCTGCCTTCGGCTCTTCCGCTGGGTGTGGACACCGTCGTCGCATCACCCGGATGGCGGCCCGACCACCCGCTGCTGGTTGCCGCCGCAGCTGCCGGGATCGACGTCATCGGCGAGGTCGAGTTCGCCTGGCAGCTGCGCGACCCGGCCGTGCCATGGCTCGCAGTCACCGGCACGAACGGCAAGACCACCACCGTGCTGATGCTGGAGTCGATCCTGCGGGCGGCGGGCCTGCGGACCGTGGCCGCCGGCAACGTGGGCCTGCCGCTCGCAGAGGTGGTCGGTACGCCGTACGACGTGTTGGCGGTCGAACTCGGCAGCCCGCAGCTGCATTCGGCCCCGTCACTGCGACCACTGGCCGGCACCGTGCTCAATGTGGCACCTGACCACATCGACTGGCACGGGTCGTTCGAGCGCTACACAGCCGCGAAAGCCCGCGTCTACGCCGGAAACGCCGCCGCCGTGGTCAACCTGGACGACGAGTGGTCGGTGCGCCTGGCCGCGGGCAGTGCCAGAACGGTCGGTTTCACCCTCTCCGCACCGCCACAGGGGAGTCTCGGAGTGATGGACGGTGTGCTGGCGGACCGAACCGCTGACCCCGGCGTTGTTCTTGCCAATGTCTCCGACATCCCGGTGCCGGGACCGCACAACGTCGCGAATGCGTTGGCCGCCGCGGCGCTGGCCCGGGTGTACGGCGTCGACCCGGCCGCCGTGTCTGCCGGGTTGCGGTCTTTCACGCCCGCGCCCCATCGCAACGCACTGGTGTCCACAGTGGATGGTGTTGCGTACGTCGATGACAGCAAGGCCACGAACCCGCACGCGGCCGCGGCATCGTTGTCGGCGTACGGGCGCGTTGTCTGGATCGCCGGTGGGTTGCTGAAAGGCGTTGCGGTGGACGATTTCGTGGCCTCGATCCGGGACCGGCTGGCCGCCGTCGTCCTGCTCGGAGCGGATCGGCAGCTTCTCGCCGAAGCGCTGGCGCGACACGCTCCCGATGTCCCTGTGACGGAAGTGACGAGAACAGACAATGGCGCCATGGATGAGGTCGTGGCTCGCGCGGCCGGCCTGGCAGCTCCCGGAGACACCGTGCTGCTGGCCCCTGCAGCGGCCTCGTGGGACATGTTCAGCGACTACAGCGCGCGGGGACGGGCCTTTGTCGCCGGCGTGCAGAAGCTGGCGGCCCGGTGACCGTGACGACCGCGAGCGCCCCTGCGCCGCAGCGCTCGGCCGTATCGGGGTTCCTCGACCGGCCGCTGGCCTCGTTCCACCTCGTCCTCGGCGTGGGAGCAGCGCTGCTCGTGCTTGGCCTGGCCATGGTCTTCTCCGCCTCCAGCGTCGAATCGCTGATCGACTCCGACCCGGCATCGCGTTCACCGTTCGGCGTCTTCGACCGGCAGGCGATCTACATGCTGCTCGGGCTACCGGTGATGTGGCTGGGGCTGCGGTTTCGGCCGTCGACCTACCGACGGCTGGCGTATCCGGGGCTGATCTGCTCGGTGATCATGCTGGCCGTCGTCCTGGTCCCGTCCATAGGTATCAAGGAGTTCGGCGCCCGGCGCTGGCTGGACCTCGGCTTCTTCCAGCTGCAGCCGTCTGAACTCGCCAAGCTCGCGTTCCTGCTCTGGGGCGCGGACCTGTTGGTGCGCAAGCAGAAGATGCTGGGGGAGTGGCGGCATCTGCTCGTTCCGCTGGTCCCGGTGGCGATGCTGCTCGGCGGGCTCATCATGCTGGAGCCCGACCTCGGCACCACGCTGTGCTTCGTACTCATCCTGTTCGCTCTACTGTGGACAGTCGGCGCACCCTTGCGGCTGTTCGTCACTCTGCTGTCCGCCACCATCGCGGGGGTCGTCGTGCTCATCGTGCGCGAGCCGTACCGCTTGCAGCGGGTAACGACCTTCCTCGACCCCTTTTCCGACCCGGAAGGAAACGGGCTGCAGTCCATCCGCGGCATGTATGCGCTGGCGACCGGCGGCTGGTGGGGCGTCGGGCTCGGGAACAGTCGGATGAAGTGGGGGCTGCTGCCGAACGGGCACAGCGACTACATCTTCGCCATCGTCGGGGAGGAACTCGGCTTCATCGGCTGCCTGGTCCTCCTCGCGCTGTTCGCGACCCTGGCCTATACCGGCCTGCGGATCGCCCGGCGCACCGCCGACCCGTTCATCCGGCTGGTGAGCTCGGCAGTCGTTATCTGGCTCGTCGGGCAGGCGATCATCAACATCGGCTACGTCGTCGGCCTGCTCCCAGTCACCGGGATCCCGCTGCCGCTGATCTCCTCCGGCGGCACGTCGCTGATCCTCACGATGTTCATCCTCGGCATGCTGGCCGGCTTCGCCCGGCACGAGCCGGCTGCGGTGGTGCAGCTGCGCCAACGCGGTCAGGGCCGGGCCGCACGGCTGCTCCGACTGCCGATCCCGCGCTCTGCGGTGGACGGCCTCCCGCGCCGTCGCTGTCCCGGGCGGCGCACGGACTCTGACGCACCCCGTCGCCGGTGAGCGCAGTGACCCCGCCCGCCCCCGACCCCTCCGCGCCGGCTGGGTGCTCGCGATCGACGGCGGGCTCATGACGTCGGTCGTGCTGGCCGGCGGTGGCTCTGCCGGACACATCGAACCGACCCTGGCAGTCGGTGACGCCCTGCGCCGCCTGTATCCCGACGTCCGGCTCACGGCGTTGGGCACTGCTCGGGGGCTGGACAGCACGCTGATCCCCGCCCGCGGCTACGACCTGGAGCTCATCCCCCCGATCCCGATGCCCCGGAAGCCAACCCTCGACCTCGCGCGGCTCCCAGTCCGGCTGGCTCGCGCAGTCCGCCGTACCCGCGAGATCCTCGATCGCGTGGACGCAGACGTCGTGGTGGGTTTCGGCGGGTACGTGGCCTTCCCGGCATACCTCGCCGCGCGGTTGCGCAAGACTCCGATCGTCGTGCACGAGCAAAATCCGCTGCCCGGCCTGGCGAATCGGGTGGCGGCCAGGTTCGCCCAGGTCGTCGCGGTGACGACCGAAGGGACGCCGCTGCCCCGGGCGCAGGTCGTCGGAATGCCGCTGCGCCGCTCCATCACAGGACTCGATCGGTCTGCCTTACGATCGCCGGCCGCGGCCCACTTCGGGTTGGACCCGGAACGCCCGACGCTGCTCGTCACCGGAGGCTCGCAGGGCGCCCGGTCTCTGAATGCCGCCGCCGCCGGAGCGGCTGCCGCGCTGAATGAGGCAGGCGTTCAGGTCCTGCACATCAGCGGCCCCAAGAACACCGTCGAGGTGGGATCCGTCGGCGGCGGCGGGGCGGCGTACGTCGTCGTCCCGTACGCCGACCGGATGGACCTGGCCTACGCGGCCGCCGACCTGCTGCTGTGCCGGGCCGGCGCGGTGACGTGCGCCGAACTCGCCGCGGTGGGGCTGCCGGCGGCCTACGTGCCCCTGCCGATCGGCAACGGTGAGCAGCGCCTCAACGCGCAGCCGGTGGTGCGCGCCGGTGGCGGGCTGCTCGTCGACGACGCCGACCTTAGTCCACAGTGGATAGTCGACAACGTCGTACCGGTCCTGTCCGACCCCCAGGCGCTGGCAAGGATGACCGCGAACGCAAAGGCGGCCGGCCGACCCGACGCCGATGAGGTCATGGCCCGGCTCGTCCTCGAGGTGGCCCGAGCATGAGGGTGTACCCGCCGTACGTCGACCCCGACCAGCCGGTGCCACCGCTGGCTTCCCTCGGGCGGGTGCACATCGTTGGGATCGGCGGCAGCGGAATGAGCGCGATCGCCCGGCTGCTGCTGGACGCCGGTCTCGACGTCTCCGGCAGCGATGCGGTGGCGACCGACCACGCCGAGGGCCTGCACGGCGCGCGGATCGAGATCGGCCACGACGCGGCACACATCCGAGACGCCGACACCCTCGTCGTCTCCACCGCGATCCGGGAGAACAACCTCGAGGTCGTGGAAGCGCGGCGCCGCGGGCTGCCGGTGCTGCACCGGTCGGTCGCCCTGGCCAGCGTCGCGGCCGGCCGGCGGGTCGTCGCGGTGGCCGGTGCGCATGGCAAGACCTCCACCACGTCGATGCTGGCGACGACCCTGGACTACTGCGGCGCCGATCCGTCGTTCGCCATCGGCGGTGAACTCGCCGCGACCGGCTCGAACGCGCGGCTGGGCGGGGGAGACGTCTTCGTCGCCGAGGCAGACGAGAGCGACGGGTCGTTCCTCCTGCTCTGGCCGACCGGCGCCATCATCACGAACATCGAGGCCGACCATCTGGACCGGCACCGCGACCTGGACGGAATCCGCAGTGCGTACCGGAGTTTCGTGGAGACCATCGTGTCCGGCGGCTTCTTGGTGCTCTGCGCCGATGACCCGGACACGTTGGCGCTGCGGGCTGAGGCGGTGGCACGCGGCCTGCGGGTGCGCACCTACGGCTTGGGCTCCGCCGACCTGCGGTTGTCCGCGGTGGTCCTTGAAGACGGGGCGACGTCGTACGACGCGGAGCTGGGCGGGACGCCGCTGGGACGGGTGCGGGTCGGCGCCCTCGGCGTCCACATGGCGCTGAACTCCGCCGCCGTCCTGCTGGCCGGCCTCGAGCTGGGTCTTCCGGCCGAGCAGCTGATCGCGGGGCTCGACCGGTACTCCGGCGTGCACCGGCGGTTCGAGCTGACCGGGACCGCGGACGGTGTGCGCGTCTACGACGACTACGCGCACCACCCGACCGAGATCGCCGCGCAGTTGCGGGCGGCCCGGTCGGTGGCCGAACCGGGCCGGCTGGTGGCGGTGTTCCAGCCGTACCTGTACACGCGGACGCAGACCTTCGCCGCCGAGTTCGGTGCGGCACTCGGCCTCGCAGACGAGGCGGTGGTGATGGAGATCGCAGTCAATCGGGAGGATCCGATCCCGGGAGTGACCGGCCGGCTGATCGCCGAGCGGGTCCCGCTGCCGGCTGATCGGGTCGCGTTCGCCCCGACCTGGTCCGGTACGGCGCAGACCGTGATCGAGCGGACGAGGCCGGGGGACATCGTCGTGCTGCTGGGTTCCGGCCCGGTGTACAAGCTTGCGCCGGAGATTCTCGATCTGCTCGCGGAGCGAGCGGCGGATCAGCAATGACCGCGGTTCGCACGCCGGTGCGTACGCCGATCCCGCCGCGCAAACACCAGCGGCGCCGCCGGGTGCGGCCGGGTCGGCGGCAGTGGTTGCCGCGGCTGCCCCGGCGGGCCGTGCTCGGCATCCTCGCCGGTCTCGTGGTTGTTGCCGGTGCGCTCAGCTGGCTCGTGCTGTTCTCCTCGGTTCTCGCCGTACGCATGGTCGCGGTCACCGGCACCGAGGACGGCAACGCTGCGGCCGTGCGCGAGATCGCTTCGATCCCGGAGGGGCTGCCGTTGGCGCGGCTGGACACCGATGCGGTCACCGAGCGGCTGCTCCTGCTCCCGCAGATCGAGTCGGTGTCGGTCCAGCGGTCCTGGCCGTCAACGGTGCGGATCAAGGTGGTCGAGCGGGTACCGGTCGCGTTGGTCGACGTCGACGGCGTGCAGTGGCTCATCGACCGCAACGCCGTGCTCTTCGCCCAGGTCACCGAGCCGCCGGCCGGCGTACCGCTGCTGGAGGTGCAGAACGCCGCCTCGGACGACCGCGCCACCCTCGCCGCGCTGGAAGTGATCGGTGCCTTGCCGGCTGACATCCGGGACCGGTTGGCCCGGGTGTCGGCCGAGACGCCGGACTCCGTCGTACTGCATCTGGTCGGTGGGCGGACGGTGATCTGGGGCAGCGCCGAAGACAGCGACCGTAAGGCTCTGGTGTTGGCCGGCGTGTTCGGGCAGCCGGGCGGGACGATCGACGTGAGCAGCCCGTCGGCGGTAGTCATCCGCTGACCCAGCGCAGCGCCACCCCCGTTACGTCCGTAGAACTGAGCGCTATGGCAGCCATTCCTACGGACGCAACGGCGAGGCGACCCTCGCTAGGGTGAGCTGCATGGCGATCAGCCGGTTCCCGGTGCCGGAGCGGGCCGAGCTGCCCGCGGACATCGCCGCCCGCCTGGCCGAGGTCGAGGAGAAGTCCGGTTTCGTGCCGAACGTCTTCCTGGCCCTCGCCCACCGGCCGGCGGAATGGCGGGCGTTCTTCGCCTACCACGACGCTCTGATGGACACCGAAAGCCCGATGCTCGGCAAGGCCGAGCGCGAGCTCATCGTGGTCGCGACGAGCGCGGCCAACAACTGCCTGTACTGCGTGGTCGCCCACGGCGCGATCGCCCGCATCCGGGCCCGAAACCCGCGGATCGCCGACCAGGTGGCCGTGGACTGGCGCAAGGCCGACCTCACCGATGCCCAGCGGGCGATGATCGACTTCGCGCTCCGGCTGGGGGAGCGGCCAGCGACGGTGACCGACCAGCACCTCGCCGCGCTGCGCGAGCACGGGTTCAGCGCGGACGACATCTGGGACATCGGCTCGATCGTGTCGTTCTTCGCGATGTCCAACCGGCTCGTCCACCTCGCCGCCGTTCCGCCCAACGACGAGTTCTACCTGATGGGCCGCCTGCCCAAGTCGTGACAGCCTGATTCGGTGCCCACGTTCGCGCCACTCGCCGCAACAAAAGACCTCTGCTTCGACGCCACAGACGCCGAGGCAGTAGTCGAGTGCTGGACGAAGGCGCTCGGGCTGGCCCGCCACCCGAAGCTGTCGTGCCTGACCGGTCCTACCAGCAGCGCGCCCGGGACGTCGATCCGGGCCACAACGGATGCGTTTCCGGTCACTCGGTGACCCGATCCGCATCCGATACGCTGGAACGGCTAACTAGCTGTCGCCTCGGCGCGGTGCCCGGTGGCCGTTCGACTCGCTGGACTTCGTCCCGGGTGCCGGGAGCCAAGACGGGTCAAGAACTTCTGCGCATTCAGCGATTGAGAAGAATCAACGGCGACACGCCGGGCGACGTCTTTGACTCGCCTGCGGCGGCTACCTAGCGTTTCTGCAGGTTGACATAACTCTAACCCTCAACCTGAGGGTAAGTAGCAACCGGGCCACCGAAACTCGTCAGGAAGGGTCCGATCCGATGACAACCCCGCACAACTACCTCGCGGTCATCAAGGTCGTCGGAATCGGCGGCGGCGGCGTCAATGCCGTGAACCGAATGATCGAAGTAGGGCTCAAGGGCGTCGAGTTCATCGCCATCAACACCGACGCGCAGGCGCTGTTGATGAGCGACGCCGACGTCAAGCTCGACATCGGCCGGGAGCTCACCCGCGGCCTGGGCGCTGGCGCACAGCCCGAGGTCGGGCGTAAGGCCGCCGAGGACCATCGTGAGGAGATCGAGGAGGTGCTCAAGGGCGCCGACATGGTCTTCGTGACCGCCGGCGAGGGCGGCGGGACCGGCACCGGCGGGGCGCCGGTCGTAGCCAGCATGTCCCGCAAGCTGGGCGCGCTGACCATCGGCGTGGTCACCCGCCCGTTCGCCTTTGAGGGCAAGCGCCGGGCCACCCAGGCCGAGACCGGCATCGGCGAGCTGCGCGACGAGTGCGACACCCTGATCGTCATTCCCAACGACCGGCTGTTGCAGCTCGGCGACCGCAACGTCAGCGTGATGGACGCCTTCCGTACGGCGGACCAGGTGCTGCTGTCCGGTGTCCAGGGCATCACCGACCTGATCACCACGCCCGGCCTGATCAACCTGGACTTCGCCGACGTCAAGTCGGTCATGTCCGGTGCCGGCAGCGCCCTCATGGGCATCGGCAGCGCCCGCGGGGAGAACCGCGCGATCATCGCCGCCGAGCAGGCCGTGGCCAGCCCACTGCTGGAGGCCTCGATGGAGGGTGCGCATGGTGTGCTGCTGTCGATCCAGGGTGGTTCGGACCTCGGTCTGTTCGAGATCAACGAGGCCGCCTCGCTGGTCGCCGAGGCGGCGCACGCCGACGCGAACATCATTTTCGGTGCAGTGATCGACGATGCGCTGGGCGACGAGGTCCGGGTCACGGTCATCGCGGCCGGCTTCGACACCGGTAAGCCGACCTACCGCAAGGTCGAACCCGACTCCGCCAAGCGGGCCACCGAGCCGGCTCAGTCCGCACCGCCGGTTGTCCCCGGCAGCTTCGTGGGCGGCGCTACGGGCGCGGCCAACGGGCATCAGGCGGTGCCACGGCCGGCGCCCCGCGGTGCCCTCACCGTGGACGAGCTCGACGACGAACTCGACATCCCCGAGTTCCTCAAGTCCTGACTGGCGCTGTCGTCGCCCGGGTGAGCCAGCGCCACGCACGGGTGCGCCGGGTCGTCACCGACCGGTCCGGCGGTGCCAGCGCATCGCCGTACGACGCCTTCAACCTGGCCGACCATGTCGGCGACGACCCGGCCCACGTTGCGGTTAACCGCCAGCGGCTGGCCAGCCGGCTCGGCGTGACACCCGGGCAGCTGGTCTGGATGGCTCCCGAACACGGTGCCCAGGTGGTCGTAGTCGACCAGCCGCCGGCACGGCACCTGCCCCTGCGACCGCCCCGCTGCGACGCCCTCGTCACCCACACGCCCGGCGTCGTGCTGGTCGCGCTGGCCGCGGACTGTGTCCCGATCCTGCTGGCCGACCCCGTCGCCGGTGTCGTCGCGGCGGTGCACGCAGGTCGGGTCGGCGTCCGGTTGGACGTCGCCGGGTACGCCGTAGCCGCGATGGTCGCCGCCGGAGCCAGCGTGGCGGACGTGGATGTGCTGCTCGGGCCGGCCATCTGTGGCCGTTGCTACGAGGTACCCGAGGCGATGCAGCGTGACGTCGAGCGGGTAGCGCCCGGCAGCGCCACCCGGACCAAGAACGGCACGGCGGGACTGGATCTGCGGGCCGGTATTCGCGGGCAGCTGCTGGCCGCGGGCGTCGGGCAAGTCGTCGAGGACCCGCGCTGCACGTATGAAGAGCCGACGCTGTTCAGCCACCGTCGGGACGGCGTCACCGGCCGCCAGGCCGGCCTGGTGTGGTTGTCATGAGCCCGACTCCATCCGGGAGCGGGCGAGCGGTGGAGCTGGCGGGCAACCTGGCTGCCGTCCGGGCCCGGATCGATGCTGCCGCGCGGGCTGCCGGCCGATCGCCGGCGGAGGTCACCCTCATCGCGGTGAGCAAGACGTTTCCCGCGACGGACATCCTGCACGTGCTCGACCTGGGCGTGACGGACATCGGCGAGAACCGCGACAAGGAGGCGGCTCTCAAGGCCGCCGAGATCGCTGACCGCGCGCCTGGGCAGCGGCTGCGCTGGCATTTCGTCGGCCAGCTCCAGCGCAAAAAGGCGCGGTCCGTGGCGTCGTACGCCGACGTCGTGCATTCCATCGACCGGGTGGAACTGGCCGATGCGCTGGGACGTGCCGCGGCGCGCCGCGGGCGGTCCCTGGACGCGCTGGTCCAAGTCAACCTCGACGACCGGAGCGCAGCGGCAGCCGACGGTGAGGCGCGCGGCGGCGTACGCCCGAACGACGTCGTCGCGCTGGCCGAACACGTCGCCGGAACGGCTGGGCTGCGACTGGCCGGTGTGATGGCCCTGGCCCCGCTGGGCGGAGATCCTGACGCCGCCTTCGCCCGGCTGGGTGTGCTTGCCGAGGGAGTGCGCGGGATCGCGGCTGATGCGGTGGTGATCTCGGCCGGCATGAGCGAGGATCTCGAGGCCGCGATCCGGCACGGGGCCACGCACGTGCGTGTCGGTACCGCCCTGTTCGGTGGGCGCGCATTAATGTCCGATCACGTCCGCTGAGCTAGTGCGATAAGGGGTCGCTTCGATGGCCGGTGCCATGCGCAAGATGGGGATCTACCTCGGTCTGGTCGAGGAAGACGACCGCCACCTGGACGATCCGGAGTACGCCGCGAGCGATCGGCACAGCGGCTCCCACGCAGCGGGGTCGTATTCGGAGGAGTCGGCTGCACCAGCGAGACAACTCCGTGCGGAGCGCGCGGCACGGGTCTGGGCCGGTACGCCGGACCCCCAGGCTCTTGCCCTAAACCAGCTAGGGCGTCCGGTTGCCGCGACGGGCCAAAGCGACCCCGGCACCTACCGGATCACGACGCTGCACCCGCGCACGTACAACGAGGCGCGCACGATCGGCGAGCACTTCCGCGCCGGCGTTCCGGTAATCATCAACCTCACCGAGATGGACGACTCCGATGCAAAGCGGCTGGTGGATTTCGCCGCCGGTCTGACCTTCGGTCTGCGAGGTAGCATCGAGCGCGTGACGAACAAGGTGTTCCTGCTGTCGCCGCAGAATGTCTCCGTCACGGCCGAGGACAAGGCCAGAATCGTCGAGGGCGGCTTCTTCAATCAGAGCTGACGGAGCTGCATGGCCACCTTCTGGACGATCATCTACTTCGCGCTCTACGTCTACTTCCTGTTCCTGCTCGCCCGTCTGATCGTCGGCTGGGTGATGGTCTTCGCCCGGAACTGGCGACCCTCGGGCCTCATGGCGGCCGGCTTGGAGGTCGTCTACGCTGCCACGGACCCACCGCTCAAGGCCCTGCAGCGCGTCATCCCCCCGCTGAACCTGGGCACGGTGAGGTTAGATCTGGGGTTTATGGTGCTCCTGATCATCGTGTTCGTGCTGCGCGACGTGGCCGGGAGCCTGGCCATGACAAGCTGACCGAGTACGTTACGACGCTCGACCCGACTTGAAGCTCCGAGGTGATGGCATGCCGCTGACTCCCGCTGACGTCCACAACGTCGCGTTCAAGAAGCCGCCGATCGGCAAACGTGGGTACGACGAGGACGAGGTCGATGCCTTTCTGGATCTCGTCGAGGCCGAGTTCGCCCGCCTCATCGAGGAGAACGCCGACCTGCGCTCGCGCGCCGGCGGAACCGGCGAGCGTTTCACCCCCGACCGTGCGGTCGAGGAGGTGGAGCCGGCGGACGAGCCGGTCGAAGCCACCTCTCCGGCAGTACCGGCCGCGTCCGCCGCGGCCGAGCAGCCCCCCAGCCCTGGCGACGAGCTGACCCAGGCGACCCGGATGTTGGCACTGGCCACCGAAACAGCCGACCGGCATGTCGCGGAGGCCAAGGCGCAGGCCGACCGGCTGCTCGCCGAGGCGCGTACGTCCAGTGAGCAGACGGTCGCCGACGCCAAGGCGACCTCGGATGCGCAGCTCGCCGAGGCGCGAACGAAGTCCGAGGGGATGCTCAGCGACGCGAAGAGCCGCTCGGAGACGATGGAGCGGGAGTCTCGCACTCGGGCGCAGGCGTTGACTCAGGACGCCGAGCGCAAGCAGACCGAGATCATGGGCAGTCTTGAGCAGCGCAAGGACTCGCTGGAGAAGCAGATCGAGCAGTTGCGCGCGTTCGAGCGGGAGTACCGGACCCGGCTCAAGTCCTATCTGGAGTCGCAACTGCGAGAACTGGACAGCCGCGACTTCGCCGAGCCCGCAGGACAGCGGCCCGCCGGCGTCGGTCAGTCACCGAACAGCGCAATTCCGTCATCGGGCTGACCTCCCATCGAGCCGGCGATGCGCATGCTGCTGCCGCTCGGCATCCTGTTGGCCCTGACAGCTCTCGTCCTGTTGCTGTTGGGTCTGCGGGAGGTCGATGACCGGCTGTTGTGGGCCGCCGTGGCCGCCAGCGTTGCGGCTGCTGTGCTCGTTGTCGTGACGTTGCGGCGCCCGCCGGCACACCGCGGCTGAGGTCGTAGCTTTCAGCCGCGCGGACTGAGCCAGAACGTGACTCCCGGGTCCACGGTGAACTCCGGCAGCTCCTCGTCCGGCGGTCGGGCGTTGGTGTACGACGTCGCCAACACCTCGGCGGCGACCGCCATCTCGTGCTCGCGCAGCGCTGTCGACGCCTCCCCGTCGTCGGCAACCCACCACAGAGCGATCCGGTCACTGATGGCCAGGCCGCTGGCCTTGCGCGCCTCCTGCACGGCGCGGACCACCTCCCGGGCGAGACCCGCGCGGTGCAGCTCGGGAGTAACGGTCAGGTCGAGAGCGAGACTTTCCCCGTGTTCGCTGGCCACCGCCCAGCCCGCGCGTGGTGTCTCGGTCACGATCAGATCGGCCGCGTCGAGCCGCACCGGCTCGCCGTCGACGACAACCGTCGCGGTCCCCTCGCGGATGGCAGCGGCCAGCTCGGCCGGATCGGCGTCGGCCACGGCGGCGGCGACGGCCTGCACGCCCTTGCCGAAGCGCCGGCCCAAGGTCCGGAAGCTGGCCTTGACGGTGACGTCGACGAGTTCGCCCCCGGCCTGGGTCAGTGGCTCGACGGACCGCACATTGAGTTCGTCGGCGACCTGGGCACGGAGTTCCGCGGGCAGAGCCTCCCAGCCGGCCGCGGCCACGAGTGCGCGAGCGAGCGGCTGCCGAGTGCGTACCTTGGATTGAGTGCGCGCGGTGCGCCCCAGGTCGACCAGCCGCCGGGCGAGGGCCATCTGCCTGCGCAGCTCAGAGTCGTTCTCGCCGGGCACCGGCCACTCGGCCAGGTGGACCGACTCGGGCACGCCGGGGACGGCATCGAGCATCAGGGCGGACCAGACCTGCTCGGTGACGAACGGCACCAGCGGCGCGAGCAGCCGGGTCAGGACGTCCAAGGCGTTGTGCAGCGTCGTGAGTGCGGCAGGATCGCCGTCCCAGAACCGTCGCCGGGACCGCCGTACGTACCAGTTGGACAGATCGTCGATGAAGCCCGACAACCGTCGACCGGCCCGGACGGTGTCGTACGACGACATCGCGTCGTCCACGTCCGACACCAAAGCGGCCACTTCCGAGGCCAGCCAGCGGTCCAGCATCGGTCGCTGCCCGAGTGCGGGGCGGTCCGCCGTCGGGTCATAGCCGGCCGCCGCGGCGTACAGCGTGAAGAACGAGGCGGTGTTCCAGTACGTCAACAGCACCTTGCGGACGATGTCCTCCAGGGCGGCGTGCCCTATCCGGCGCGCCGACCACGGTGACCCGCTCGTGGCCATGAACCAGCGCACGGCGTCCGCGCCGTGCCGGTCCATCAGCGGCAGCGGTTCGAGGATGTTGCCCAGGTGCTTGCTCATCTTGCGGCCGTCCTCGGCCAGGATGTGCCCCAGGCACAGCACCGTCTCGTAAGACGAGCGCCCGAACACCACGGTGGGCACGACCATCATGGTGTAGAACCAGCCCCTCGTCTGGTCGATCGCCTCGCAGATGAACTGGCCGGGAAAGGTCGCCTCGAACAGCTCGTTGTTGCGGTGCGGAGCGCCCCACTGCGCGAACGGCATCGAGCCGGCGTCGTACCAGGCGTCGATGACCTGCGGCACCCGATGGGCGGTCTGGGCGCACTCGGGGCAGGGCAGCGTGACCTCGTCGACGTAGGGCCGGTGCGGGTCCAGGCCGCTGACGTCAGTGCCCGCGAGTTCGGACAGCTCGGCCAGCGACCCGACGCACGTGTCGTGCCCGTCGGGGCAGCGCCAGATCGGCAGCGGCGTACCCCAGTAGCGGTCGCGGGACAGCGCCCAGTCGACGTTGTTGTTCAGCCAGTCGCCGTACCGGCCGTACTTGATGTTCGCCGGGTACCAGTCGGTCCGCTCGTTCTCCGCCAGCAGTTGGTCCTTGACGGCGGTGGTCCGGATGTACCAGGACGGCTGCGCGTAGAACATGAGCGGTGTCTCGCACCGCCAGCAGTGCGGGTAGCTGTGCACGTTGGGGTCGTGCCGGAAGAGCAGACCGCGACGGTCGAGCTCCGGGACCAGGG
>JACCTY010000123.1 GCA_013812145.1 Geodermatophilaceae bacterium
AGGCGGCGGCGGTACTCGGCGAGCGGGTGGATCAGCGGCTGCTCGCCGAAGTGAGCCTCGCGCCCCCTGAGGCGCTGGCGGAGTCGCTGCAGCTCCTGGTCGACCAGCAGATCCTGGTCGCCCGAGAACCCGGCTCACTGGCGTTCCGGCACGCGCTGATACGCGAAGTGGTTGCCGCGCGGGTGTTGCCTGATCAGCGGCGCCGCTGGCACGAGTCGGCGTACGCGGTGCTCCGCCCTGATGCGGATGACTCAACGCTTGCCTGGCATGCCGCCGGCGCTGGACTCGACGCAGAGACGGTCGCCACGACCACGCGAGGAGCCCGCGCGGCGCTGGACCGGGGGTCGGGTCATGAGGCGCTCCGGCTGGCTGAACTCGGCCTGACGCGGCGTCCCGGCGACGGGACCCTGCACGAGCTGGCTGCCCGAGCAGCCTATGTCCGAGGTTTGTACGACGTGGCGCAGAACCATGCCCGACTATGGGCGGCCGCAGCAGTCGGAGCGGAGCGGGCTGAGGCGGATTGCCTGCTCGCCAGCCTGCGCTGGCACGTCGGTGACCGCGCGGGACAGTGGCTGCATCTTCAGCTGGCTCTCGATGCGGTCGAAGGCGGTCCGCACACGCCCACGCTGGCTCGGGTCTACGCCGCGCACGCCAACGCCTGCCTCCGGGCCGAGCAGCCGGCGGAGGCCGTCCGTTGGGCGGACCGGGCCCTGGCGACTGCAGGTGGCGCGCTGGACGTCGTCCGCCGTGCGCTGGCTGACAAGGGCAGCGCCCTGCTGGAGCTCGGCCCAGACCATGCGGCCGAAGGACTTGCGCTGCTCGACAACGCCATCGCACAAGCACGGGCGGTGCACGACCTGGACACCTTGGGCCGCGCAGTCAACAACGGGTTGCCCGCCCGCTGGCAGGGCCTGCCCCCGTTGGCGGCCTGGCAGATCTACGACGACGCACATGCGCTGGTGACCGGTCTCGGCTGCGAGACCGCGGCCGGAAAGGTCGTCCGGCAAGGAGTCGACCTCGCCGAGCAGAGCGGGCAGTGGCAGCGGGGCTGGGACATCGTCATCGCCAGGTTACCGGTGGAGACCGACGCCGTGGAGCGGGTAGTGCTCAGCGTCAAGGCTGCCCTTCTCGCGCTGGAGCGGGGGTTGGACGACGAGGCGGTGGCGCTGCACGAGCGAGTCGTCGTCGAAGGCCATGGGATGGACCAGTACTGGGCGAGGATCTACATGGCGCTGCTCGATGTGGCTGTCTCCGCCAGGTTGCGCGGGCAGGGCGAGGCGCTGCGCTCCCTGACCCGGTACCGAGCTGCGGTGACGGCACAAGAGCACCAACGGCGGGCCTATCGCAGTGCTCAAGCGGGTCTGTGGGCACTTGACGCCGGCGTATCTCCGGCTCAGGTGCGGGGGTTCCTCGCGGCCACCGGCGTCAAACCGGAACACCCCGGCGCGCGAGCGAGCTTCGCTCACCTGGAGTGCGCCTTGCTCGAGACCGAAGGCTCGGTGGCTGCTGCCGTGGCCGCCGGGCGCGACGCTGTCGACTGCATGGACCTCCCGGCGTCGTGGCGGGCCGACGCCCACACGAGGCTCGGCAGGTGCCTGTTGCGGACAGGCCTGGTGTCGGAGGCTCGCCGGCAAGTCGGGATCGCGCTGGAGATGCTGGCGCAGTGGCCCGGCTGGCGGCGACGTACCGCCGAGCAGGTGCGTTCCCGTCTCGACGCTCCCCACCGGGAACTCACCGTCCGGGAGCGAGAGGTCAGCGCGCTGGTCGTCGAGGGCCTGCCGAACCGCGTGATCGCTGAGCGGCTCGGCGTATCACCGCGAACCATCGCCGTACATGTCAGCCGCATCCTTGCGAAGACCAACTGTCGGTCCCGCACGGAGCTAGCCGTCTCGATCCTGAGACCGGTGTCCTAGACTCACCTGCGCAACACAACTGAACATCTCATCCCGAGGGGCAGAGGGAACGGCCCGTTGAAGCCCCGGCAACCACCGCGACTGCTCACCTACCGGCGAGGCCGGTCGCGACAGGTGCCAATTCCGTCTCGCGCGCAGGCGCGGGAAAGATGAGCAGAGAGGCCTCGCCTGAATGACGCTCACCGCTTCGGACACCCTGGTCGACTGTCCGGCCGACGGGCTGGTCTGCCGCAACTGCGGCGCCCGCTATCCACTCAGCCCGGTCCACGCGTGCGTGGAGTGCTTCGGCCCCCTCGAGGTCGGCTACGACGCGTCGGTACTGGCGTCGGTGACCCGAGCGCAGATCGAGGCCGGACCGTCGAATCTCTGGCGGTACGCCGGCCTGCTACCGGTCGGGCAGGATCCGGCGGCCCGGGTGTCACTGAACCCCGGCTGCACGCCGCTGGTGCGCGCCGACCGGCTGGCCTCGGCACTGGGGATGCGTGCGCTCTGGGTCAAGGACGACAGCGCGAACCCGACGCACTCGTTCAAGGACCGGGTCGTGTCGATGGCCGCGACCGCCGCCCGCGGCTTCGGCTATGACCGGCTGGCCTGCGCCTCGACCGGCAACCTGGCGAACTCCGTCGCCGCTCATGCCGCCCGGGCCGGGATGTCCTCAGTGGTGTTCATCCCCGCGGACCTGGAGCCGGGCAAGGTCGTGCAGAGCGCGATCTACGGCGGCACGCTGGTCGCGGTCGAGGGCTCGTACGACGACGTGAACCGGCTGACCAGCGAGCTGGCCGAGACCGACGAGTTCGAGTCCACGGCCTTTGTGAACCAGAACGTCCGGCCGTTCTACGCTGAGGGCTCCAAGACGGTGGGTTACGAGACGGCCGAGCAGCTGGGCTGGCGACTGCCCGCGCAGGTCGTCGTACCGGTCGCCTCCGGCTCCCTGCTGACCAAGATCGACAAGGCCTTCACTGAGTTGGTCGCGGCCGGGCTGGTGGACGCCGCGCCGTGGCGGGTCTTCGGTGCGCAGTCCTCGGGGTGTGCGCCGATCACGGCCGCTTTCGACGCGGGTTTTGACGTGGTTCAGCCGGTCCGGCCGACCGGGATCGCGAAGTCGCTGAACATCGGCAACCCGGCCGACGGCCCGTACGCACTCGACGCGGTACGGCGTACCGGTGGGTCGTTCGCGGCGGTCGGGGACGAGGAGATCCGCGCCGGAATCCGGCTGCTGGCCCGGACCGAGGGGATCTTCGGCGAGACCGCCGGCGGGGTCACCGTCGCTGTGCTGCAGCGCCTGCTGTCCTCCGGAGCGCTCGACCCCGACGCCGAGACCGTCATCTACAACACCGGTGACGGCCTCAAGACCCTCGACGCCGTGGCCGGTGTGGTCGGCCCCTCGGTGACGATCGCGCCGACCTTGCGCGCCGTCCGCGGCGCCGGCCTCATGGGCTGACCCGCTGCTGTCTGACTTTGCCTGTCGGGCGGCCGCGACCGCGGGCGGATTGTCCGCTTTGCGGGGCCACTCGGCAGGCAAAGTCGGGAGGGCTGTGGGCTGTCCACCGGCCTGTGGAAAGCGCCGGCTGCAGCCGGCCTTGTTCGGCAACCATGCACGGGTGCCAACCGAGGCTATGTCGTTCGCCGACCTCGACCGCTGCGGCGTCTCCCGGCGGCGACTTCGGACGATGCTGCTCCATCAGTCGTGGGTCGCTGTGCGACGCGCTGCGTACGTCGAAGCGGGCCGGCCATCAATTCGCATGCTGCTCAGCGCAGCGGAGGTCAGCCTCGGAGGCGGTTGGGTGGCCAGCCATGCGACCGCCGCCCACTTACATGGGCTGGCCTTGCTCAGACGACCGCGACCTGACCGGCTTGTCCTGACTCTGCCGTCCGCAGCCAAGGGGCATGCCGACCTGTACGGAATCCACTTCCACCGTGCCGCCCTCCATCCGGACCATGTCGACGTGTTCGAAGGTGTGCCGCTGACCACCGTCGCCCGAACGTTGGTCGACCTGGCTCGGGCGCTGCCGCTGCGCGACGGGTTGGTTGCGATGGACGCCGCACTGCACGCCGGCCAGGTCACCCAGGAGCAGCTCATGGCTGTGGTTTCTGAGTGCCGGCGCTGGCCATGGGTCCGCCGAGCCGCACGGGCAGTTGCGCTCTCGGACCCCGCGGCCGAGTCACCGCTCGAGTCGGTGTCGCGGCTGTTCTTCATCGATCACGACATCCCGATGCCGACCAGCCAAGTCACGCTGACTCGTCGAGGCCTCTTCTTGGCCAGATCCGACTTCTGGTGGGAAGCCCAACGCGTCGCCGGTGAGGCGGACGGCTTGGCCAAGTACACCGACGCGGCGGTCCTGCGTGCGGAGAAGCTGCGGCAGGAGCGGATCGAGTCCGCCGGCATTCGCGTCGCGCGCTGGACCTGGTACGACGTGGACCGGCTGCAGGAGAGCCGTCGTACGGCCGCCCGGCTGCGGCGCATCCTCGGCCTGTCCGCCTGACGTTCGCGACTTCGCCTGTTGGCCGGCCCTCCGAGACTCGCGACTTTGCCTGCTGGGCGGCCCCGCAAAGCGGACAATCCGCCCGCTGTCGCGGCCACCCGACAGGCAAAGTCGGGGAGTTCAGCGGTGGGCGAGGGCGTCGATGCGGGCGACCTCGTCCGGCGAGAGCCGGAAGTCGAAGACGTCGAAGTTCGACGCCAGCCGCTCTCGGTGACTGGATTTGGGGATCACCACCACGTCGTGTTCGATGTGCCAGCGCAGCACCACCTGAGCCGGCGTCCGGCCCAACGACCGGGCGATCCCGACCACCACCGGCTCCCGCAAGGCGCCAGACTTGAACGCGCTGTACCCCTCCAGTACGACGCCCACCGACCGGCTGTGCTCCAACCGCGGCCGGTCGAAATCCGATGGGCTCCACCGGATCTGGTTCACTGCCGGCGGCTCACCGGTCGCTGCGATCAGCTGGTCGATCTGCGACGGCGAGAAGTTGCTCACACCGATCGCCCTGGTCAGCCCGTTGTCGCGCAGCCCACGCATCGCCTGCCAGGCACCGACGACGTCCGACGGCGGCCAGTGTGCGAGCCACAGGTCCACAGAGTCGACGCCGAGTGCCGACAGGCTGCCTTCCAGCGTGCTGCGAGCGTCGGCGAAGCGCTCGGCCTGGATCTTGGTGGTCAGGAAGACCTGCTCCCGTCCGAGCCCGCTGTCGGCCAGGCCGCGACCGATCTCGGCCTCGTTCCGGTACATCGCGGCGGTGTCGATGTGCCGGTAGCCGATGTCGAGGGCCGCTGTCACCGCCTCGTACGCGCTCGATCCGCGTAGCTGCCAGGTACCGAGCCCCACCCGTGGGATCCGGCCCACGGACAGCGCGATGTCTGTCTGCGTCATGTTCGGAAGCTTTCCCATTCGGCCGCTGTTCTACCCCTGTCAGCTTGCACTCGACCCGGTCGAGTGCTAAACCTGAGCTAGCACTCTCCTCATGTGAGTGCCAGCCAGACCCCTGGTCGGGATGGTGAGGTACCCAGACGCCCCGGGCCTACCCCGAGGCATCACGGTGCCGTCCGTCGCGGGCACCCGCCCGGCCACGAACAGTCCAATCATGGAGGACACAGCCGCATGGCAAAGATGATCGCGTTCGACGAGGAGGCACGACGCGGCCTCGAGCGGGGGATGAACATCCTCGCCGACACCGTCAAGGTCACCCTCGGCCCCAAGGGCCGAAACGTGGTGCTGGAGAAGAAGTGGGGCGCGCCCACCATCACCAACGATGGTGTGTCGATCGCCAAGGAGATCGAGCTCGAGGACCCGTGGGAGAAGATCGGCGCCGAGCTCGTCAAGGAAGTTGCGAAGAAGACCGACGACGTCGCCGGCGACGGTACGACGACGGCGACGGTGCTGGCCCAGGCGCTGGTCCGCGAGGGGCTGCGCAACGTCGCGGCCGGCGCGAACCCGATGGAGCTGAAGAAGGGCATCGAGAAGGCCGTCATCGCGGTCAGCGAAGAGCTCAGCCGCAGCGCCAAGGATGTCGAGACCAAGGAGCAGATCGCCAACACGGCGTCGATCTCCGCTGCCGACTCCAGCATCGGCGAGTTGATCGCCGAGGCGATGGACAAGGTGGGTAAGGAAGGTGTCATCACTGTCGAGGAGAGCAACACCTTCGGTCTGGAGCTGGAGCTCACCGAGGGCATGCGCTTCGACAAGGGCTACATCTCGCCCTACATGGTGACCGACACCGAGCGCATGGAGGCCGTCCTGGACGACCCGTACGTGCTCGTGGTCAACAGCAAGATCGCCTCGGTCAAGGACCTGCTGCCGCTGCTGGAGAAGGTCATGCAGTCCGGCAAGCCGCTGGCCATCATCGCCGAGGACGTCGAGGGCGAAGCCCTCGCGACCTTGGTCGTGAACAAGATCCGCGGGACCTTCAAGTCCGCCGCGGTCAAGGCTCCCGGCTTCGGTGACCGCCGCAAGGCCATGCTG
>JACCTY010000143.1 GCA_013812145.1 Geodermatophilaceae bacterium
GTACACCACCTCGGCCCGCAGGTAGTCGTCGGCGGCGCCCAGCGGCTCCCCCAGGGACGCGTCTTCGGCGATCAGGTCGAGGACTTCCTCGGACAGCGCGCCGTACCGGTTCAACAGGTGTTCGATACGCGCCACATGAAGTCCCGTGCGTGCGGCGATCCGGGCCCGCGCGTTCCACAGCGCCCGGTATCCCACGGCCCCGGCGAGCGGCACGTCCTCCGTGACGCACTCGGCCACCCGCTGGTCGAGCCCGTGCACCGCCTCGTCCACGGCGTCCTTCGCCATCACGCGGTACGTCGTGTACTTGCCGCCGGCCACGAGCACGAGCCCGGGGACCGGCATGACGACGGCGTGCTCACGGGACAGTCGGCTCGTGGCATCGGACTCGCCGGCGAGCAGCGGCCGCAACCCGGCGTACACCCCTTCGATGTCGGAGCGGTCCAAAGGATCGGCGAGGACCCGGTTCACGTGCTCGAACAGGTAGTCGATGTCGGCGGAACTGGCCGCCGGATGCGCCCGGTCGAGGTTCCAGTCGGTGTCGGTGGTCCCGATGATCCAGTGCAAGCCCCATGGGATGACGAACAGCACGCTCGTCTCGGTGCGGAGAATGAGCCCCGTCGATCCCTCAATACGGTCCCGGCCGACGACGAGATGGACACCCTTGGAGGCGCGGACCCGCAGGCTTGTCCGCCCGCCGAGCATCCTCCCGATGTCGTCGCTCCAAACACCGGTGGCCGCGATCACCGACCGGGACCGCACGTCCAGAGCCGCCCCCGTCTCCAGACAGTGGACCCGCACCCCGGTGACCGCCGACCCGGACCGGAGCAGGTCGACGACGCGGGCGCTACTCACCGCCGCACAGCCGTACGCCGCCGCCGTCCGCGCCAGGGCCAGCGTGTGCCTGGCGTCGTCCACCTGCGCGTCATAGAACCGGATCGCGCCGCAGAGACGGTCCGGATGCAGAGACGGGAAGTCCGCAACCGCTGCGCGGCGGGACAAGTGCCGGTGGCGCGGCACGCCACGAGCCGTGCCGAAAGTGGACGAGAGGACGTCGTAGAGCAGCACACCGGCGCCGACGTAGGCGCGCTGCCACACCGGCGCGGTTAACGGCAGCAGGAACGGCACCGGCCGGACCAGGTGCGGTGCGATCGTGCGCAGCTGCAGCCCGCGCTCGACGAGCGCCTCACGGACGAGCGGTAGATCCAGCTGCTCCAAGTAGCGCAGGCCGCCGTGCACGAGCTTGCTCGACCGGCTCGACGTACCGGCTGCCCAGTCCCGCGCCTCGACCAAGGCCACGGACAGGCCGCGGCTGGCCGCGTCCAGCGCCGCTCCCGCGCCCGTGACACCACCGCCCACGACGACGACGTCGAAGACCTGGGTGCCCAGCCGGTGCAGGTCACGCTCGCGCTGCGCCGGTCCCAGCCGCGTGCGGTCATCCACCGCCGGGGACGGACTCGGACGCTGCGGCCACGTTCTGCGCCGCCGGGGACGCCGACGGCCGGCGTAGGTCGGGTTCGAGATAGATGACGCGCGCGATCGGGACGGCGTCACGGATCCGCTTCTCGGTGGCGTCGATGCCGGCCGCCACGTCCGCCGCGGTCACTTCGGCTGCGACGGCTATCTTCGCGGCTACCAGCAACTCATCCGGCCCGAGGTGCAGGGTCCGCATGTGGATGATGCCCTCCACGTCCTCCGTGGCCATGATCGCCGCCCGAATCTTGGCGACGTCGGTCTCGGTGGCGGACTCGCCGAGCAGCAGGCTCTTGGTCTCGATCGCCAGGATCACCGCAATGATGACCAGCAGCAGCCCGATACCCATTGTGCCGATGCCGTCGTAAATCCCGTTCCCGGTGATGGCCGAGAGTCCGACTCCGAGCAGGGCGAGGATCAGCCCGATCTCGGCGCCGATGTCCTCCAGCAGTACGACGGGGAGTTCCGGCGCCCGGGAATGCCGGATGAACTGCACCCACGACTGCGAGCCGCGAACGTGGTTGGACTCAACGATCGCGGTGCGCAGTGAGAACGTCTCCAGGGCGATCGCGACCACCAGGACGACGATGGCAACCAGCGGGCTCACCAGCTCGCTTTCCCCGTCGAGTACCAGCTCGATCTTGTGATAACCCTCGTAGAGGGCGAACAGCCCGCCGAGACTGAACAGCACGATGGACACGATGAAGGCGTAGATGTATCGCTCACGGCCGTACCCGAACGGGTGCTCAGGAGTGGCTTGGCGCTTGGCCCGTTTCCCCCCGAGCAGGAGCAAGGCCTGGTTGCTGGTGTCTGCGGCCGAGTGCACCGACTCGGCAAGCAGCGAGGACGCCCCCGTGATCAGGAACGCGACAAACTTGGCGATCGCGATCCCGGCGTTGGCGAGCATCGCCGCGATGATCGCCTTGGTCCCGCCCGCTGTGCTCATGCGCCTATCGTTGCAGGTTCTTCGCGAGCCCCAGGTAGACGCACGTGAAGTCGGTCAGGGCGATGAGGGCCGCGAGCCGGCCGATGCGGTCCGTTCCCTCCGTCGCTCCTTCGGGTACCAAGTCGCTCACCGGTACGCCGGCGTACTCGGCCCGGCGCAGCAGTTCGCGCATCGTCTCGCGGGCCCGCCCGTCGGGCGCCGGTTCGTCGCGAACGGTGACCACGCGCATCGCCGGCGGGGCGTCATCCAGGCGGTCCCGGAAGATGTCCCGCTCCCCGCTGTCGGGCGCCCAGATGCCGGTGAGGTACGCCGAGGCGTCCTCGATGTCCTCCGGCAGCAGGGCCAGCGTCGACGGGATGCCGGCGCGGCGAGCCAGCCCCGAACGCAGCCGGTCCGCCACGACGGCTGTGGCCGGGGAGTCCGAGACAAGCACCGGCAGCGTCGCTCCGAGCTGGAGCGCGAGCAGCTTGGCGGGGTTGACGAACGACTCGCCGTCGGGACGACACAGGTCGGCCGTCGCGTCGAGGGCCGCGGCGCTGCCGGCGAGGTCGTCGTCAGTCAGCCGCAGCTCGCCGGCCAGCAGCAGCATCGGCGTCAGCAGCGACCACAGCGCGCTGCCCTCGGACCGCTCGGCAGGCACCGCGACGAACGGCGCCCGGGCCCACGTACACCGCTCGTGCAGCGCGCTGCCGGCCCTGCCGACGCCGAGCAGCGCCGTTCCGCGCCGGGCCGCTGCATCGGTCAAGATCGCCAGTTCCCCGTCACGGTCCCGGTCGAGGCCGGCCACGACGACCAGGTCGGCGGCGCCGATCCAGTTCGGCAGCACACCCGATCCGAGCCGCAGCACGGGACAACTGCTGTGGCGACCGGCCAGCGCGCTCAGCAGCGGCGCGCCGTAGCCGGCCTCGCTGTCCCCCGCGACGACCAGCGACCGCGGCGCTCCCCCGGCGGCCAGCCGCAGCGCACCGGACTCAGCGGTCAGCTCGACCATCTCCCGCACCTGCGCTCCCGCGGTCGCGGTGGCCCGCAGCAGGCCACGGGTGTCGCGGGCGAGCAGCGCTACCGGATCGTCGAGCAGGTCGTCGTTGATCGGAGCCCTCTCCCGGGCTAGGCCGGCGGGGCGCTGCCGCGGCGCCTCGCGTCGTCGATCAGCATGTTGGGGATCCCGTCGGCATCCACGGCGTAGGCCCGGTCGCACTCGGTGCAGAGCAGTTCGCTCGCCGCCTCGTCGTACTCCAGCGGCGCGTGGTGCTCGGTCGGGCAGACCAGTATCTCCAGGAGCAGCGGATCGAGTTTCATGAGCGTGCCTCCGACGGTGAGCACACAACAGGAGCGGAGCCGGCGGAGGCGCGCGGGGTCACAGTCATGAGCGTGCCTCCGACGGAGAGCACATAACAGGAGCGGAGCCGGCGGAGGCGCGCGGGGTCACAGTCATG
>JACCTY010000145.1 GCA_013812145.1 Geodermatophilaceae bacterium
GTGCGCGGATGGCGGCCGAGTCGCCGGGTGCTGGCCTGGGTGGCGGTCACCGTGATCGGGGCGGTCGTCCTCGGCCTCTTGTGGAGCAGCAGCGACTACGCCAACACCAGCCTGCGTACGGCGGCAGCCGAACCGAGCCCGCCGGTCGAGGCCGAGCCTGCGGGTCGTGTCTCTGATGCGTGGGACGCGCAGACGGGACCGGCCGGTCTGGAGTCCGTCGAGGACAACACCATCGTCGTCGGCGAGGAGCACGGGCTACGCGGCCTGGATCCCACCACCGGCGCCGAACGCTGGCACTACCTGCGTTCGACCGCCCTGCTCTGCGACTGGACCGCCGACGACGGCGTCGTCGTCGCGGTCTTCCGCACGGACGCCGGCTGCGACGAGGCACTCGCGCTGGATGCGGGGACCGGACGACGCGCGTGGTATCGCAGCGTCAACTTCGCCGCCGAGGTCTCACTGAGCAGTACGAACCAGCTCACGGTGGCCGCCACGCCCACCGGCGTAACCGTCCTCGGGACGACGAGCAACGGTCTGCGCTGGCGTTACGACCCGCCCGAGAACTGCCTTATCAGCGACACCGTGCCCGGTGACGTAGGGGTGGCCGTGGCATTGGAGTGCGCCAGCTCGTCGAGCCTGGTTCTGCTCGACGGCTTCAACGGCAAACAGCGATGGACCGGCGACCTGCCGGCCGGGGCGTCCCGCATCCTCACTGCGGACGGTGTGGTCGCCGTGCTCGCGCTGGACCTGACCGGGTCGTTACGGATCTTCGACCGCGACGGGGTCGACCTGGTGTCGCTGCGCGAGCCCGCGATCACTGCCGAGGCGGAGGCCGAGCCGGGCGCGCAACTCATCGGCGAGCGGCTGGCGGTCTTCACCGGCTCCACCCTGTTAGCGGTGAACGTGCAGACCGACGGCATCGAGTGGCTGGTGCCGGCAGCCAGTCACCCGACGCTGCTCGGTTCAGGACTGCTCGTCTTCGACGGAACGGACTTCGTGCAGCACGACCTCGCCACCGGCGCGGAACTTCGCCGGATCACCGTCGACGGCCCGCCACCGCCTGCCGGTGGTGCGCTGGACCGGATCGGGTCGGCGATCGTGGTCAGCACCCTGTCCCGGGTCGCCGTCTACCGCTGATCCTCAGCTCGTTGTGCCACCAACCGCGCGGCCAGGTCCCGGTAGGCCTGCGAACCACGCAGTCGCCGGGCGGTCGTCAACACCGATCGCCCCGCCGCCGGCGCTTCGGCGAACCGGACCGACCGGGGAATCGGCGGTTCCAGCACGGCCACGCCGTAGCGGTCGTTGATGTCGGCGAGGACATCCCGGGCGTGCACGGTCCGAGCGTCGTAGAGAGTCGGCAGTACGCCGAGGACCCGCAACCTGCGGTTCGTCACCCGCCGGATCTCCGCAACGGTGTCCAGCAACTGTCCTACCCCGCGGTGTGACAAGGTCTCGCACTGCAACGGGATCAGCACCTCGTCGGCTGCCGTCAACCCGTTGATCGTGAGGACACCGAGGGAGGGCGGGCAGTCGATCAGCACGTCGTCATACGCCGTCTCGCCGGCCTCGAACAGGTCGTCCAGGGCAATGCGCAGTGCGTACTCCCGGCCGGTGCGGGTCAGCAGCAACGCCTCGCAGCCGGCCAGATCGATAGTCGCAGGCAGCAGGTCCGGGCCGTCCTCGGTGGCTATGACCGCCCCGCTCGCCGGTGACTTCCCGAGCAGGACGTCGTGGATCGACAGTTCCAGCGCGTCCGGGTCGACTCCGAGCGAAAACGACAAGCAGGCCTGCGGGTCGAGGTCGACGAGCAGGACGCGCCGCCCCATCTCGGCGAGGGCGGTTCCCAGCGACGCGACAGTGGTGGTCTTGGCGACGCCACCCTTCTGGTTGGCGACGGCAAGAATGTTCGGCACGGGTCACCTCGGAGGACTAACGGCGGATACGGCACCCATGATCGTCAGGCAGAACTGGTTCGCACAGAGCCGTTTTGACCTGACGATCATGGCCCATTGGACGGCGCGAAGCAGACGACGCTTCTCGGCATAGAGTCGAGCTCATGAGGCAACCGGATCCGGGACTGTTCGGCCCGGACAGCGTTACCTGGCGCATTCACGGTGACCCAGTCCTGGCCGTGGGTGGCCTGCGGGCCCTGCTGCTTCAGTCGCTGCACCCGCGGGCGATGGCCGCCGTCGCTGCGCATTCCGGCTTCCGGTCCGACCCGTGGGGCCGCCTGCAGCGCACCGCCGAGTACATCGGGCAGATCAGCTTCGGAACAACGGAGGAGGCGCACCGGGCGGCGGCGCGGGTGCGCGGAATCCACCGGAAGCTCACCGGAACCGACCCGGACACCGCTGCACCGTTTCGGATAGACGACCCGGAACTGCTGCTCTGGGTGCACTGCTGCGAGGTGGACTCGTTCCTGTCGACGGTTCGGCGGGCAGGGCTGCGAATGACAGACGGCGATGCCGAGCAGTACCTCGGCGAGCAGGTGCTTGCCGCCACCCTCGTGGGCCTCCCGGCCGACGCCGTACCGGCCTCGGGCGCCGACCTGGCCGACTACTTCGCCGGCGTACGCCCCCGGCTGCGGCTGACCGCGCAGGCCCGCGAGGCGGCTCGGTTCGTGTTGCTGCCCCCGATGCCGGCGTGGGTGCAGTGGCTCACCCCCGCCCGCCCGGCCTGGGGCGGCCTGGCGGGGCTCGGGTTCGCCCTGTTGCCGCGCTGGGCGCGTCGCTTCTACAAGCTGCCGGGGCTACCCACCACGGACGCCGGTGCGAGCGCCGCGATACGGACGCTGCGCCGGTCGCTGCTCGCGTTGCCCAGATCAGTCCGCGAGGGACCGCACCAAAAGGCGGCCCGCGAACGATTCGCCGAGCCCGCGTCGGCGTGATGCTTCAGTTCGGTGAGGCGTCCGCGCGACGGGTCGAGACGAGTTACCTCACGCCGGACGTGGTCGAGCAGCGCAGGCAAGTGATTGCGGCGCTGGGCCTGCAGCGAGGGGAATCCGTGCTCGACATCGGCAGCGGGCCGGGGTTGCTCGCCGTCGAGATGGCCGCCGCGGTCGGGTCGCGCGGCCGAGTCTCCGGAACCGACATCAGCCCGAGCATGCTGGCGCTGGCAGCGGACCGCTCGATCCCGGCAGACGCGGCGCCCGTGGAGTTTCAGCGCGCCGGCGTCGACGCGCTGCCGTTTCCGGACGACAGCTTCGATGCGGCCGTCTCCACGCAGGTGCTGGAGTACGTCGAGGTGATTCCCGGGGCCCTTACCGAGATGCACCGGGTGCTGCGCCCCGGCGGCCGGGCGCTCGTCCTGGACACCGACTGGGACTCCATCGTCTGGCACTCCGGCGACGTGCCGCGGATGCGGCGGGTTCTGGCGGTGTGGGACGAACATCTGATTGATCCGCACCTACCGAGGACCCTGTTGGGCTCACTGCAGCGTGCGGGCTTCGACGTCGAGCGGCCGTGGATCATCCCGTTGTTCAACGTCGGATACGCCGAGGCCACCTACAGCGGCGGACTGATCCCCACCATCGCCGCCTATGTGACCGGTCGTGGCGGGCTGACCGCAGAGGTCATCGAGGCGTGGGCGGCCGACCTGCGCGCGCTCGGTCCGGCGTACTTCTTCAGCCTCAACCGCTACGTGTTCCTGGCCCACAAGCCCGGCTGATCGCTCTCGCTGACGTCCGTAGATCTGAGCGCCATGGCGATCAAACCTACGGACGTAGCGTCAGGGGTGGCGAAGCGTGGCGAGCCGGGTGGCCGCCTCGTCGAGCACCTCGTCCCGCTTGCAAAAGGCGAACCGGACCAGCGAGGCACCAGCGGCCTTGTCGTCGTAGAAGACCACGTTCGGGACGGCCACGACGCCGCAGCGGTGCGGCAGGTCGCGGCAGAACGACACCCCGTCGTCGTACCCGAGCGGTAGTACGTCGGTGCTGACGAAGTACGTGCCGGCCGGGCGGTACACCTCGAAGCCGGCGGCCGCCAGACCGGCGCACAGCCGGTTCCGCTTGCCCTCCAATGAGACGGCGAGGTCGGTGTAGAACGCGTCGGGCAGGCCCAGGCCAACGGCGATTGCAGGCTGGAACGGTGCGCCATTCACGAACGTGAGGAACTGCTTGGCGGTGCGTACGGCGGCGAGGAGTTCCGGTGTGGCGCAGACCCAGCCGATCTTCCAGCCGGTGAAGCTGAACGTCTTGCCGGCCGAGGAGATCGTGATGGTGCGCTCGCGCATCCCGGACAACGTCGCCAGCGGGATGTGCGGTACGCCGTCGTACGTCATGTGCTCGTAGACCTCGTCGGTGACGACGATCAGGTCGCGCTCGATGGCCAGTTCAGCGATCAGGGCCAGCTCGGCTGCGGTGAACACCTTGCCGGTCGGGTTGTGCGGGGTGTTGAGCAGCAGCAGCCGGGTCCGGTTGGTGACCGCCGCGCGCAGCTCGTCCGGATCGAAGTGATAGTCCGGCGGGCGCAGGGTGACCAAGCGGCGGTGGGCGCCGGCCATCGCGATGCCGGCAGCGTACGAGTCGTAGTACGGCTGGAAGCTCACTACCTCATCGCCGGTCTCGCACAGCGCGAGCAGGGCCGCGGCGATCGCCTCGGTAGCGCCGGCGGTGACGAGCACCTCGGTGTCGGGGTCGAACGTCAGCCCGTAGAAGCGGCGCTGGTGCTCGGCGATGGCCGTGCGCAGCTCGGGGATGCCCGGGCCGGGCGGGTACTGGTTGCGTCCGTCCCGGATCGCCTGGACCGCGGCCTCCCGGATCTCCTCGGGTCCGTCGGTGTCGGGAAAGCCTTGGCCGAGGTTCACCGCACCGGTCTGCACCGCCAACGCCGACATCTCGGCGAAGATCGTGCTGGTGAAGTCCTGCAGCCGGGAGTTGAGGTACGGCGTTCCCACCGCTGGATCCTATGGTCCGAGTGCCGCCCAGGGCTCGCGTGCGGGGGCGGCGCGCTGACCCTCCGGGCAGTGTCGGCGGAAGTCGCACCAGCCGCAGTGGCTGCCGGTGCGTGGCGGGAACGCCTCCTCCGCCGACCCGCCTGCGGCGACAGCATCTCTCGCTTCGACGATGTCGGCCGCGGTGTCCTCGGCCCGGCCGACGTGCCGGGCCAGGGACTCCTCGGAGTGCTCAAAGACCGCTCGGGTCCCGGTCGGCACATGATGGAGTTCCACCCGGCGGCAGGTCGCGTGAAACGTGCGGCGGGCGCCGAGCACGTACATCGCGAGCGCCTGCGAGCCGCGTGCGTCGTCCTCGTCAGGCACCCAGCGGCCGGTCTTGTAGTCGACCACGACGAGTTCCTCGCCGCGTCGGTCGATCCGGTCGACCCGGCCGGACAGCGCCAGCCGCTCGGTGGTGGCAGCGACCGTCCGCTCCACGCCCGGCGGGTCACCGGCCGGGTTCAGGTCGGCGACATATCGGATGAGCCACGCCCGGGCCGCCAGTCGCCACTGCTCGCCCTGCTCGACGTCGCGGAAACCGTCCCGGAGCCACGCCGCGTCCAGCAACACCCCGGCCGACGACGGTGTACGGCGGGCCGGTGGCAGGTCCCACCACTGCTTGAGCGCGGTGTGGACCGCCGCCCCGACCGAGTTGTGCGCCCACGGCGCTCCCCTGCCCGGTGGCGGCCGGTCGACGTAGGTCATCCGGTAGCGCCGCGGGCAGTCGGTGAACGTGGCCAGCCGCGACGGCGTACAGGCGAACAGCCGGGCCGGCATGCCTTCCAGCAGCGGCTGGACGAACTGGCTACCAGCGATTGCCGCCTCCTCGTCCCCCGCGCCGCCCGCCGCCCCAGCTGTTGCGCCGCACACCGCGCCGGCGCCCTCCAC
>JACCTY010000157.1 GCA_013812145.1 Geodermatophilaceae bacterium
TGTCACGCTGCTTCGGCGGCAGATGCGTCACGTCCCGGTCACCGATGCGGATGGTCCCCTCGTTGACCTCCTCCAGACCGGCAAGCATCCGCAGCGCGGTCGACTTGCCACACCCCGACGGCCCGACGAGGACAAGGAACTCGCCGTCCCCGATCTCCAGGTCGAGCTCATTGACCGACGGCCGCGGATTACCCGGATACTGCCGCATCGCCCTCTCATACGTGATCGAAGCCATGCCTGTGCCCTTCCTTCCTGAAGAGCCGATACGGATGTACTCAGCCTTTTTCGGCGCCCTCGGCGGTATTCATGATCTGCCGCTGGAAGATGAAGAACATCACCGCGACGGGGATCGTCATCAACGCCGCGGCCCCCAGTTTCAGCGGGAACTGCTGCGCCTGGCCTTGCCCACCGGCGGCGAGCGTGGCCACTCCCTTCGTCAGCGTGTAGAGGTCCGGGTCCTGGGCGGAAACCACGAAGTGCGACAGCTCGTTCCACGAGCCCTGGAACGCCAGGATCACCAGCGTGATCAGCGCCGGGCGGGACATCGGCAGCACCACCGACCAGAACGTCCGGAAAATCCCCGCACCGTCGATGTGGGCGGCCTCCTCCACGCTCATCGGAATCGACTCGAAGAAGTTCTTCATGATGAAGACACCTGCGGCGTCCACGAGCAGCGGGACGATCATGCCGGCATACGAGTCATAGATGCCGAGGGTGTTGACCACGAGGAACTTCGGGATCAGCAGCACGACGGCCGGCACCGCCATCACCGCGATGAGCGCGGCGAAGAGCAGTCCCCGCCCGCGAAATCGCAGCCGGGCCAAGGCGTAGCCAGCCATCGAGCAGAAGAGCACGCGGCCGATCGTCACGAAAACCGTGACGATGACGGAGTTCATCGCCCAGGTCGGGAACGCCAGCCCGCCACCGAACAGCGTCTGGTACGTCGCCGTCGTCCAGTTCGCCGGAATCAGCGAAACCGGGTTGGCAGCGGCGTCGTTGTCCGTCTTGAACGACGTGGCGATCTGGATCAGGAACGGGAAGATGTAGATGATCGCGATGAGGGCGAGCAGGGCGTAGGTCATCGATGTCGTCAAGACTGTCCGCGGTCCCGCCGGCGCGCGTGTCTGCGCTGCGCCGCTGGACGACTTGTCCTCGGTCGCCTGGGTGGACACTGTGGTGGCCGTCACCGGGTGGTCCCCACGACCGCCGCGTCCGGCACGTAGCGCTTGCGCTTGGGCACCCCACGCTCCCGCAACACCCACCGCTGGATCAGGGTGAGGACCACGATGATGGCGAACAGGATGAACGCGATCGCCGCCCCCTGCCCCCAGCGGTTGTTGAGGAACGACGACGTGTAGGACAAGTACGCCGGTGTGATCGTCGTCTTGGCCGGACCGCCCTGCGTGCCGACGAAGATCTGGTCGAAGACCTGCCAGGTACCGATCAGGCCCAACGTGAGCACCGTGAACAGCGTCGGCCGGAGCAGCGGCAGGGTGACGAAGCGGAAGCGCTGCCAGCCGCTGGCGCCGTCCAGCAACGCGGCCTCCTGCACCTCGCCGGAAACGTTCTGCAGCGCGGCGATGAACAGCAGCATGAATGTGCCGGAGGTGGTGAACACGGCCAGCATGATGAGCGCGCTCATCGCGACGCTCGGCCCGGCCAGCCACTCCCACCAGGACAGGCTGAGGAAGCCGTTGTCGGACAGGAGCGCGGGCGCCCCGTCGATGCCGAAGACACCGAGCACGACGTGCGCGACTCCGCGCGGGTCGGCGAACCAGTTCGGCCCGTTGACACCGAGCCAGGACAGCGATTTGTTCACTGCGCCGCTGCCGCTGAACAGGAACAAAAAGACGATCACGATCGCCACCGAGCTGGTCACCGACGGGAAGTAGAACGCGGTGCGGAAGAAGCCGCGGCCCCGCAGCACCTTGCGGTTGACCAGGACGGCGAGAAACAGCGACAGGATCGTCTGCAGCGGCACGACAAGGACGACGTACCAGAAGTTGTTGCGCAGCGCCGTCCCGAAGTCCCGCGCCGGCAGGCCGCTTTCGGCGCTGAGGATGCCGCGGTAGTTATCGGCGCCGACGAAGCCGACTGAGGAGGAGAACGGGCTGCCCTGCCCGCGCCAGTCGCTGACGCTGACCCACGCCGCCATCAGGATCGGCAATGCCAGGAACAGGCCGAGGATGACCAGTGCGGGTGCGGTGAACAGCCATCCCGCCGCGGCCTCGCGGCCCCGGATGCCTCCGGCGTCGCGGGACCGGCGGGAACTCACAGAATCGCCTCGAGATTGCTCTGGGCGGAGTCGAGGATAGCCTGCGGGTCGCCGCTGCTGAGCCCTTCGAGTTGGGCGTTCAGGTCGGCCACCACGTCGGAGACGCCCACCTGGTTCGGCACGGCCACCGCAACGTCAGCCTGGTCCAGGAACGCTACGAAGTCCGGGTTGTCGGCGCGCCACTGGTCGGCGGCGGACTCGACGGACGGCATGACTCCGAAGGCGCTGGCGAACTCCAACTGCTGCTCGCTGGAGGTCAGGAACTCGACGAGATCCTTGGCCGCCTCGATGTTGTCGCTCTGCGCGGCAATGCCCCAGCAGTTGGTGAAGGTCAGTGTCCCGGCACCGGCCGGCCCCTCGGGCAGCGGCACGACCTGATAGTTGATGTCGGGGTAGTCCGCTGACATTGCACCGATCATCCAGTTTCCCTCGATGGTCATCGCGGCACGCGCGTTGCCGAATGCCTCACCGGCCCAACCGGAGTCGAGGTCGGCGGCGAAGCTCCAGGCGCCCAACTCCACGACCGACTGGACGTACTCCAGCGCCTCGACGTTCTCGGAGCTGTCAGCCGTGGCCGTGCCGTCGGTGACGAGGCCTCCACCCGCCTGCGCCATGAACGCACCGAGCCGCTGGTACTCGGTGCTCGTTGTGAGACCAACCTGGTCAGGGGTCGTGAGCTGCTCGGCGACAGCACTCAGTTCGTCCCAGCTCGTCGGGATGTCCTCGTCGGTCAGCCCGGCGGCCGCCCACGAGTCGGTGTTGATGATCAGCGACAGCGTCGAGAAGTCCTTGGGGGCACAGTAGAACTGGTCGTCGACAGTGAAGGCCTCCCGCAAGTTGGGGTAGAAGTCGTCCACGTTGGACAGATCGCCGGCGTACGGCTCCAGCGAGCCGTTCTCCGCATAGCTGGCCACGGTGTCGGAGCTGACGTAGAACACGTCCGGCGGTGAGCCGGCCGCGAAGCCCTGGCTCAGCTGCTGCGGGAGATCCTGCGCGGCGGTCACGGTGGCGGTGTTCCCGGACTCCTCCGACCACGCCTGCGCGGCCGCGGTCACCGCGTCGGTCTCGGCGGGCCCGCTGGATCCGATTAAGATGGTCAGCTCCGCGGGACCGGACGCCTGGCCTGTGGGGTCACTACCTTCGTCGAACCCGCCACCACCGCAGGCGGACATGGCGAGGACGGTCGCGGTGGCAAGTGCGATCGCAGCGGGTCTGGGGGCGCGGGTGGTCACAGTCGTCTCCTGGGTGCGGTGTCGGTGAGCGGTCGGTGCGGGAAAGCAATGAGGTCGGTGGTGGACGAGCGGACGGACAGGGTCGGCTGCAGCAAGGCGGTGTGGAGCCTCGCGTGCGGTGACGCGATGACGTCCAGCACCTGCCGGAGGCACTCCTCCGCGGCCGCGACGAGTGGCTGGCTGACGCTGGTCAGGCCTACTGCGCGGGCGACGGGTGTGTCGTCGTAGCCGGTGACGGCGAGCCGGCCGCGGGACACCGACACCGCCCCGAGCGCCAGCGAATCGCTCGCACACACCAGGGCGGTGGGCGGGTCGGGCAGGTCGAGCAACGCGGTCGCCGCGTCACGCCCGGCGGCCAGTTCGTCGGCCACTCGGACGTCCAGAGCTGGGTCGACCTGCAAACCGGCCTCGCGCAGCGCCTGCCGCCACCCCGACCGCCGGTCGTCTCCGATGCCCGAGCCGGCTGGCCAACCGAGGAAGGCGATCCGGCGGTGCCCGTGCTCGAGGAGATGACTGGCCGCGGCCCGGCTGCCGGCGGCGCCGTCGACGTCGACCCACGAGTGCTGCTGCTCGATCGCCCCCCACGGGCGGCCGAACGTCGAGAACGGGATCTGCCGCTCGGCTAGCCACGCCGTGCGCGGGTCGCCGTGGTGTGTGCTCGTGAGCAGGAAGCCGTCGAGGTCGCTGGCGGCGAGCAGGTCGTCGTACGCGGCGACCTCCTCGGCGTCATCGGCCGCGGTGTAGAGCACGACGCGGTACGACGCCTGCTGGGCGCCGTCGACCACGGCGTGCAGGAAGCGGTCCAGCACACTGCCGTTGATGCCGCCGCGGTCCGGCTCAAGCCGCAAGGCCAGCATCATCGAGCGACGGGTCCGCAGTTGGCGGGCCGCGCGGGAGGGCCGGTAGCCCAATTCGGCGATGGCCTGACGGACCCGTTCGGCCGTGCTGGGGCTGACGATGCCGGGGCTGTTGATGACGTTGGAGACTGTCTGCCGGGACACCGAGGCGAGCAGGGCGACGCTGTCAAGGGTGGCCCTTGCAGCCATCGACTGACCCTCCCTCGTCGCAAGACGTCCTGCAGTTGCCCTAGCCGCGACAACCGGTCAAGCTGACCGCAGCCGATTGGATCGATCAAATTTACTGATGGCAGACTGCTTCTTGTCCGGCGGCATGTCAAGTACTCCGGGTGGACAAGGCCGGTACGGATGCACGAAAGGGAGCCCATGACGGCAGTACGGCCGCTGGCCGGACCGGACCGGACCGCCGAGCGCGCCCTGCAGCCGATGGTGCACCAGCTGGTCGTTTCCGTCGCCGCCCCGACCACGGTGCTCTCCGGCGCGGACGGGCAGATCACGCATGAGGGTGCCCAGGGTCTGTTTCACGCGGATGTGCGCGCGCTCAGCCGTGCCGAGGTGTGGGTCGACGGCCGTGCACCCGAGCCGGTTGCCGATGGCCCGGCCGGCCGCGGGACGCACCACTTCGTCAGCCTGTTGCGGCACCTGGGCGACCGGTTGCCGGACCCGACCGTGCGGCTGGATCGACATCGCCACCTAGTTCCCGGCCGGCTGGGCGAAGTGCTGCGGCTGACGTCGACGGCCGGCGCGGAGGTGACGACCCGCGTCCAGGTCGTGCTCGCCGCGGACTTCGCCGGCATGGAGGAGGTCAAGCTGGGCATGGCGCGCATGCCCGTACCTCCCCGGCGAGCGGGCTCGACGGTCCTGTGGGGTGAGGGTGCGGTGACCGTGCGGCTGGTCGAGCTGACACCGCTTCCGCAAGTGCGGATCGAGCCCGAGTCCGTCGTCCTCACCTGGGAGATCACGCTGGCAGCACGGACGACCGTGGCGCTGCACTGGACGGTGGAGGTCACCGACGTCGGTGCGGTCGTGGCTGCGGCTCCGGACACGCCGTGGTGGCCCGCCCCGGACGTCAGCGCCGACGACCGTCGGCTGCAGCAGTTGCTGCAACAGTCCGTGGACGATCTCTACGGGCTACGGATGGTCACCGTCAGCCAGCCGGCAGATGTTTTCGTGGCCGCTGGGTCTCCGTGGTACCTCACGTTCTTCGGCCGCGACAGCCTGTGGGCGGCTCGCATGATGTTGCCGCTGGGCACCGAACTCGCGGCCGGCACCCTGCGCACCTTGGCCGCGCGGCAGGGCACCTTGGTCGATCCCCGATCCCAGGAACAGCCGGGCAAGATCCTGCACGAGCTGCGCCGAGACGAAGTGCACCTCGCCGCGGTCCCCGGCCTTCGGCTGCCCGCGCAGTACTACGGCACCGTCGACGCGACCCCGTTGTGGCTGCTGCTGCTGCATGACGCGTGGCGGTGGGGACTCCCCGCCGATGAGATCGAACCGCTGCTGGGGCACGCCGTACGGGCGCTGGACTGGGTGGTCGGTGCCGGCGATCCCGACGGCGACGGCTTTCTGGAGTACGTCGACAGCTCGGGGTTCGGCCTGACGAATCAGGGCTGGAAGGACAGTGGTGACTCGGTGCGCTTCGGTGACGGCCGGATCGCCGAGGCACCCATCGCGCTGTGCGAGGTGCAGGGTTACGCCTACGAAGCGGCCCGGGGCGGAGCCGACCTGCTCGAGGCCTTCGGGCGGAGTGGAACAGACCGGTACCGCGCCTGGGCCGCGGTGTTGAAGACCCGATTCCGGGAGCAGTTCTGGGTCGACGACGGTGCGGGCGGCTATCCGGCGATCGCCCTGGACGGCGCAAAGGTGCGAGTCGACTCCCTTACGAGCAACGCCGGTCACCTGCTCGGTACAGGCCTGCTGGACGACGCGGAGACCGCGCGGGTGGTCAGGCTGTTGACCGACGCCCGGATGGACTCCGGCTACGGCCTGCGCACAATGAGCAGCGCAGCCGGCGGGTACAGCCCGCTCAGCTACCACTGCGGATCGGTCTGGCCGCATGACACCGCCGTCGTCGTGACGGCGATGGCCCGCAGCGGGTACGCGACCGAGGCCGCTGCCCTGATCGACGGCCTGCTGAGCGCGGGCGCGGCCTTTGACGGGCGGGTGCCGGAGTTGTACTCGGGTGAGCCCCGGGGTCACCTGCTCCGGCCAGTGCCGTACCCGGCCGCCTGCCGACCGCAGGCCTGGTCCGCCGCCGCATCCGTCGCCCTGCTCGAGGCCACGCTCGGGCTGCGTCCGGACGTCCCGGGGGGCGTGCTGCGGGTCGCGCCCGCGCGGCCGAGCCCCGTCGGCCGGCTTCGGGTCGAGGGGCTGCGGCTCGGTGACGAGTCGGTCACCGTCGAAGTGGACGCCACCGGAGACGTTCTCGAAATCACCGGCACCGGCCTGCGGGTCGAGGTCGCCCCGCCGCGTTGAGTGGTCGTTGCTATTTACTGCGGGCGACGACGGCACCCGCCAACGCCGCCCCGAAGGCGCCGGTTTCGGCGTCATTGGAGGCGAAACCGGTCGGCCCATGACCCGAATCACCTCCAATGATGCGATTTCCGCAAGATCAGCCGGAGGCTAGCTGCGCGGGTCGGGGACCTCGGCCGGGTCCAGCGGTGTGATGGCGTCCACGTCGAGGCAGCCGACGAAGATCGGCTGGAACCGCTGGCGATACTCCATGAGCAGCGCATCATCGCCGGTCGAGGATTCCTGGACAGCGGTGACCGCCGCCCACTCCTGGCCATCCGCGCAGGTGCCCTCCGCCGGGCCAGAGCTGTCGGCGAGGGTGATGGCCGCGGCGCCGATCCCGCCGAGCACGGCGAGCAGCATCGCGGGCCAGATCCGGTATCCACTCACGACGCGGACACCTCCCGCAGCATTCCCACGTGCGGGCCGATCAGCGGATCGTCCCAACGGTTGTCCGTGGCGAGGAAACCGGCCCGGGCATAGAACGCCTCGGCGGGGACCCGGGCGTTGCACCACAGCAGTCCGCCACCAGACACGGCGATATGACGCACGGCGGCAGCGATCAGTTCCGCCCCGATCCCATGGCCGCGCAGGTCCGCGGACGTAGCCATCCCACGCAGTTGCCAGGCGTCAGGCCTCGACGGGTACCACGGGCAGACTGCGGGCTGCAGCCGGAGGGCGCCCACGACCTCACCGGCCTCATCGACAGCGCCCAGATGCAGCGTCGACGGGTCATCGTCGCCGGGCAGGGCCATCTCGGCGATGCTCTGATGCGGCCGGAGCACCCGCTGCCGCAACGCGAACGTCGCCTCGGCGGGCACTGGGCACACTCGCGCTTTCACCCCGAGCATGTCTCGAACCTACGCCGACCGGGAACGGCGGCCCCGTCTGGCCCGCAGGTAGTCGCTGACGACGTACTCCCCGAGCCGGTCCGGCCGCGGCCTCATCACCCGCCCCCCGTTACGGCGGGCCAGTTCCTGCACGAACTGCACGAGCGCAGGCTCGTCATCCAACAGGAAGACGTTGATGGTTGCGCCGTTGCGCGTGCAGCGGTCCACCTCGGCCAGTGTCCGGGCGATCGTTTCCGGCAACGGCGGCCAGCAGAACTGAGCCCGCCCGCGCGCATCCAGGTGCGCCGTCGGCTCGCCGTCGGTCACCACGAGGACTACCGGTTCGGCGTCCGGGTGACGGGCCAGGTGCCGTCGCGCCAGCATCAGCCCGTGCTGGAGGTTTGTCCCCTGCAGGGTGTCCCACGACAGCTCGGCCAGCTCGCCCGGCGACAGCACCCGCGCGCTGCTGGAGAAACCGATGATCTCGATGGCATCCTGCGGGTAGCGGGTTGTCACCAGGGAATGCAGCGCCATTGCGGTGGACTTGGCCGCCCCCCACGTGCCGCGCAGCGCCATCGAGTAGGACAGGTCGACGAGCAGCGCGACCGCAGCGCTGGTCCGCCGTTCGGTCTCAACTACCGAGAAGTCGTCGACGTGCAGTCGCACCCGAGGGCTGCGCCCGGGACCGGTCGACCCAGGATGTCCACCGCCGCCCCGCAATACTGCGTTGCGCACCGTGCCGACGACGTCCAGCGGTTGCTCGTCGCCGTACCGCCACTCGCGGGTTGCGCCGGTCAGCTCGCCCGCCGCGCCCGCATCCTGGACGTCGTGGCCGCCGCGGCCGGTCGACTGCAGCTGTGAAAAGACCCGCCGCAACGCGGTGGCACCGAGTCGGCGCACCGCCTTCGGCGTCAGTTCCAGCGTTCCGCGCTCGCGGTTGAGCCAACCCTGCCGTTCGAGTTCCCGTTCGAGTCGACGCAGCGCCTCGATCTCCTCGGCGGCGTCGCGTCCCAGGGCGTCGGCGAGCAGGTCCTGGTCGACGTCGTCCAGTGCGGCGCCGGGGTAGTTCTGATCCAGCTGCTGCGACAGCGACTCGAGTCCGGCCAGTTCCTCCAGGGCGGTCGTCGCGTCCCCGAGACCCAGCGGCTGGCGTCCGTCCGTCCCCCCACGGGCGTCCCAGGGCAGGTCCGGACGGGCCTGTTGCAGCAGTTGCTGCAACCGCGAGATTTCGGCGGCGAGCCCCATGTCGGAAAGCGCGCCACTCATCAGCCCGGCCAGCTCTTGGCGTTGGTCGTCGGAAAGACTGTTCATCAACCGTTGCTGGGCAGCCGCCCGTCTGGCCAGCGAGTCGACCAGGTCCTCCACCGTGGACGGACGGTCGGGGAAGAACTTGCCGTGCTTGTCGAGGAAGTCGGCCAATTGCTGTTCGGTGTCCTCGCCACGGTTGTGTGCGTCGATGAGGTCACCGAGGTCGCTGACCATCTCGCGCATGGCCGCCACGTCCTCGGGCGTGACGTTTCCCAGTGCTTCCTTCATGTTCCGGAAGGAACTGTCCAGGACTTCCCGGCGGAGCAGGTCGCGGATCTCGTCGTACGTCGACCGCGCCTCGGGACTGCGCCAGGGATAGTCGGACAATGACCGCACCGCACCCGCGGTGTCCTCCGGCAGCGAGTCCAGTTGCGCCTCGGCCAGCCGGGCAGAGTCCTCCGGGTCGGGAAAGAGGGCTCGCCGTTCGGATCGCAGGGCGCGGTCGAGCAGCTCCCGGACCTGCTCCAGCGTGCCGTCCATCCGGCCGCGTCGGCGGGTGGAACGGAGCCGGTTGCGCACCTCGCGGCGCAGCTCGTCCAGGCCGCGCATCCCTTGGGTGCCCCGACGCAGCAGCGCCCGGAGCGCCTCGGACGGGCCGTCGCCGGCCAACACCGCGTCGCCGAGTTCGTCCA
>JACCTY010000178.1 GCA_013812145.1 Geodermatophilaceae bacterium
CTCGATGATGTCCATGAACTCCTTGTGCTCCTGCTTCGGCACACCCACGTGGAACAGGGTCGCCGCAATCTCGGTGGTCACGATGTCGAACTCGAAATCGCTCACGTACAGGTGCGCGTGCGACTCCCGCATGTCACGACCCGGGTAGCACTTGGGCCCGCCGGTCTCCTCGATCGACCACGCGGTGACCAGGAATTGAACCCGGCATGGCCCTTCAATGCGTGAACGGCCTCGACGTGAGGGTTCTGGTCGGCCGACACGTTCCCGTAGAGCCGGTCGGCCAGGACATCCACGGCACCGGCGACGCCGTATGTGCCTCCCAGCCGCTCGTACAGCGAGGCGTTCGGGGCCGTCTGCGCTGCGGCGCCGACGCAGCCGATTGATCTACTCGCGGTTGTGGTCGCCGAATCGTACGAAACAGCGACCACAACCCCGAGTTGATCAATGCCGGACGGCGGCCTCTGCTCCGGCACCGGTCAGCGACCGGACCTCCAGCTCGGCGTACTTCGCCTCGTTCGGCTTCTCCTTGGACATGATGCTGCCGAGGTAGCCGAGCAGGAACGCCGCCGGGATCGAGACCAGGCCCGGGTTCTTGAGCGGGAACCAGGCGAAGTCGGTGTCCGGGAAGACCGCGGCGGGATCCCCTGACACGACCGGGGAGAAGATGATCAGCCCGACGCAGATGATCAAGCCGCCGTAGATGCTCCACACCGCGCCCTGGGTTGTGAACCGCTTCCAGAACAGGGTGTAGAGGATCGTAGGCAGGTTCGCCGACGCGGCGATGGCGAACGCCAGCGCCACCAGGAAGGCGATGTTGATGCCGGCACGGAGTACAAGAATGCCGAGCACGATCGCGATCGCACCGATGACGACCGCGGTGATGCGGGCGACTCTGACCTCGTCACGCTCGCTGGTCTCCGTCCGTGCCCCCTTCTTCAACACGGTCGCATAGATGTCGTGCGCGAACGACGCCGACGCGGTGATCGTCAGGCCGGCCACCACGGCCAGGATCGTCGCGAAGGCAACCGCGGAGATGACGCCGAGCAGGATCGTGCCGCCGAGTTCATAGGCGAGCAACGGCGCCGCTGAATTGACCGCGCCGGGAGAGGCCAGGATGGTCTCCGGGCCGACCAGCGCACCCGCGCCGTAGCCGAGCACCAGGCTCAGCAGGTAGAAGCCGCCGATCAGCCAGATCGCCCAGACCACGGACTTCCGGGCGTCCTTGGACGTCGGCACCGTGTAGAAGCGCATCAGGACGTGCGGCAGGCCGGCCGTGCCGAGAACCAGTGCAAGGGCGAGGGAGATGAAGTCCAGTTTCGTGGTGCCGTTCAGCCCGTACGCCGCGCCCGGCTCCAGCTCGCTGCCCGCCTCCGCGGCGCTGCCGAGAAGGGAGGACAGGTTGAAGTTGAACTTGGCCAGGACGAGAACCGTCATCACGAGCGCGCCGATGATGAGCAGGGTTGCCTTGACGATCTGCACCCAGGTGGTTCCGCGCATGCCGCCGATCAGCACGTAGGCGATCATCAACGCGCCAACGACGAACACGACCGCGGACTCCGCGACCGCGCCCGAGACGCCGAGAAGCAGCGCGACGAGGCCGCCGGCCCCGGCCATCTGCGCCAGCAGGTAGAAGATCGACACCACGAGTGTCGACGTGGCAGCGGCCATCCGGACCGGACCCTGCCGCATCCGGAAGCTCAGGACGTCGGCCATCGTGAAGCGGCCGGTGTTCCGCAGCAGCTCGGCGACCAGCAGCAAGGCAACGAGCCATGCCACCAGGAAACCGATGGAGAACAGGAAGCCGTCGTACCCGTTGACAGCGATGGCGCCGGCGATGCCGAGGAAGGACGCCGCGGACAGGTAGTCACCGGCGATAGCGGTGCCGTTCTGCGTTCCGGTGAAGGACCGGCCGGCCGCGTAGTAGTCCGCTGCCGTGGAATTGTTCCGGCTGGCCCGGAACGTGATGAACAGGGTCAGTACGACGAACGCGCCAAAGATGGCGATGTTGAGGACCGGCTCGCCGGGGGTCTCAGGCATTCTTGGCCCCCTTCTCGAGCCGGGCGCCCGCTGCATCGCCCTCGAGCTGCGCGCGCAGTTCGTCGGCGATGGGGTCGGTGTTCTTGTTGGAATGCCGCACGTACATCGCAGTGATGACGAACGTGGAGACGAACTGCAGCAATCCGAAGATCAGCCCGACGTTGATGTTGCCGAGGACCTTCGTGGACATGAAGTCGGTCGCGTACGCCGACATGAGGACGTACAGCAGGTACCACACGAGGAACACCACGGTCATCGGGAAGGCGAAAGCGCGGAAACGCTTGCGCAACTCCCCGAACTCCGTCGAGGACTGGACGCGCTCGTAGTCCTGCTGCGAGATCTCGCGTCGCGTGAGCTCGGCCACCGGCAACCTCCTGACGCAGCGCCGCGTGGGCAGGGGTGCGCCGCGCGGATGATGCGGTCACGGTAGGGCCGTCCCACGTGCGCCGCGACCGCTGACGCGCCGGTCTCGCCCAGCGGCCCCGGCGGCGCGACTGACGGCCGCGCGGGCCGCGACCGGCAGCGACGAGCGGTCGGTTCGGACCTGTCAGTGGCATCCCGTCACCGACGGCGCGATTGCACTGACAACGTTCAACTGCATGGGCTCAGGTGGGACGACGGTGTACGCCGAGGCTCTCCGGTGCGTGCAACGCCACCATGATCCGGCCGATGTCGACCGGTACCCGTACGGCGGTGAGTCGGGAGACCACGATCATGACGGCGAACGCCACCGGGACGGTGAGCGCCGCCGGCTGGGCCAGCAGCACCCCCAGCCAGCCAGCGCGAGCACCGCCCAGCACAGTGATCAGCACCGCAGCGATGGACAGCAAGCCGCCGGCCAGCAGCCCAGCCGCCGCACCGACATCGGTCAGCCCGCGCCACCAGATGCCGAGCACGAGGAGCGGACAGAACGTCGACGCGGCGACCGCGAACGCCAGGCCGACGACCACCGAGACGTCCAGCGACACCACCTGGAGCGCGAGCACGAGCGGCACGATTCCGGCGACGGCAGCGGCCCCTCGAAACGCTGCGACCGACCCCCGCCCGACGACGTCGGTCGACAGCACACCGGCCACCGACACCAGCAGTCCGCTGGACGTGGACAGGAAGGCAGCGAACGCGCCTGCTGCGACGAGCGCCCCGAGCAGCTGCCCGCCGAGCCCGCCGATCGCCGCGCCAGGCAGCAGCAGGACGGCGGCGTCGGTCTGGCCGGTCAGCAGGAGCTGCGGGGTGTACAGCCGGCCCAGTGCGCCGTACACCGTCGGGAAGAGGTAGAAGACGCCGAGCAGCGCCAGCACGAGCAGCGTCGTACGCCGGGCTGCCCGGCCGTCGGGATTGGTGTAGAAGCGGACCAGCACGTGCGGCAGGCCCATGGTGCCGAGGAAGGTCGCCAGGATCAGCGAGTACGTCGCGAACAGCGGGAACTCCGGGTGCCCTCCGCCGGTGCCGAGCGGGGTGGCCCAGGTGTTGTTGCCGACCGCGTCGAGTTGGTCGGCGTGCGGGACCGGCGCGCCGGCCGGGAACCGTAGCTCGGCGCCTTGCGCGATGTCGTGCCGGCCCGATTCCCAGCGCAGCGGACCGTCCACCGCTGCACCGTCCACGACGCCAACGGCCACGAGCGAGACGGGCTCGAGCACGGAGACGGTCACGTCGACCTGGACGTCGACCGTCGTCTCGGCCGGGAACACCGGGACGTCGTCGGCGGTCAGCGAACCCGTCCCGCCGGCCTGCCAGACCAGTAGCAGGAAAAACGCCGGCACGGCCAGCGCGGTGAGCTTGAGCCAGTACTGGAACGCCTGGACGAACGTGATGCTGCGCATGCCGCCGGTCGCGACGTTCGCGGTCACCACGACCCCCACAACGACCGCGCCCAGCCAGTACGGCGCCCCCGTCACCGTCCCGAGCGTCAGCCCGGCACCCTGCAACTGCGGCACCAGGTACAGCCAGCCGATCAACACCACAAAGGCGGCGCACAGCAGCCGTATCCGGCCCGAGCCGAGCCGGGCCTCGGCGAAGTCCGGCAGAGTGAACGCCCCCGACCGGCGCAGCGGAGCCGCGACGTACAGCAGCATCGCCAGGTAGCCAGCGGTGAAGCCGACCGGGTACCAGAGCACGTCGGCGCCGTACTTCATCACCAGCCCGGCAACGCCGAGGAAGCTCGCCGCGGAGAGGTACTCGCCGCTGATCGCCGAGGCGTTCCAGGCCGGGCTGACTGTGCGGGAGGCGACCAGGAAGTCACTCGTGGTACGGGCGAAACGGACGCCGTACGCACCGATCACGAGCGTGACGACGGTGACCAGAACGATCGCCGGAAGGGCGAACGCTGACTCCGTCATGAGGTCGGCTCCGGCCGGGAGCACACGCTGAGCACATCCTGTGCAGAGCACACGAGAGCGGACTGGACGGAGCCGACCGGGGTCACAGCCCCACTCACGTGCTGTCCACGAAGTCGGACAGGTCCTGCTCGTTGCGTTCGGCCTGCCGCACGTGAACCCACGCGACGGCGAACAAGAAGGGATAGGCCAGTACGCCGAGCAGCAGCCACGGCAGCCGGAGGCCGAAAACCGCGACCTCGGCCAGGCTCGGGGCGAGGGCGAACAGCAGCGGCAGCCCTCCGACCAGGACAGCGATCACCGCCGACAGCCGCAGCGCCAGGCTCAGCTGCGCGCGGATCAGGCCCTGGATGAGCACCTCCCCGACCCGGGTCTGCTCCTCGATCTCGCGCAGCGTGCGGTCGACCCGGACATGGCGTCGCGCGGCCAGGTCGATCCGCACTCGCGGCGACGGCTGCGGCTGCGGCTGCGGATCCTCGGTCACGAGCCGGTCTGCGTCCGGGAGCACACAACAGGAGCGCACCGGACGGAGACCGGCGGGGTCATTGTCACCGGCTCCAGCCGGCCTTGGCGGCGCGGACGAGCCGGTCTTTGAGCTCGCGGGTGTGCCGTCGGCTGACCGGGAGTTCGTGGTCATCGATCAGTACGACGTAACCGCTGCCTCCCAGCCGCAGCTCCGAGATGAGCCGCAACGACACCAGGTACGAGCGGTGGATCCGGACGAAGCCGGCTTCGGACCAGCGTTCCTCCAGCACCGACAACGGAACCCGCACCAAATGGCTGTCCTCCGCGGTGTGCAGCCGGGCGTAGTCGCCCTGCGCCTCGACCCAGCGCACGGCTGACCGGGCGAGCATCCGGGTTCGTCCGGCCAGCTCGACCGGGATCATCTCCTCGCCGACCGGACCCCTGGGCGGCGGCGTACCGGTCTGCGCGTCCCGGGCGGTGACGACCCGTCGGAGCGTCTCGCTCAACCGGTCCTGTCGAAGCGGCTTGAGCAGATAGTCGACGGCGCCCAGGTCGAAGGCGTCGACGGCCCGATCATCGTGTGCGGTGACGAACACGATCAGCGGGGGACTGGCGAACTTGGCCAGCACCCGCGCCAGCTCCAGGCCGTCCAGTCCGGGCATTCGGATGTCGAGGAAGACGACGTCGACCTGCCCGTCCCGCAGCGCCCGCAGCGCCGCGGTGGCGTCGGCTGCCGTACTCACCGCGGTAACCCGGCCATCTGCCCGCAGCAGGTAGGCAAGTTCGTCGAGCGCGGGCAGCTCGTCGTCGACTGCAAGAACCCGGAGGCCGGGCGCGGGCTGGCCCATCACGAGGCCCGACTGTGACACTGCTGCGCGCAGCTCACGATGCCCGCACACCGGCGGCGAACTTCGGGATGCGCATGCTCACCTTTGTCCCGGCGCCGAGCGCCGTCTCGACGACGAGGCCGTAATCATCCCCGAACACCGAGCGCAGCCGGTCGTTAACGTTCCCCAGGCCCATATGGTCCCGGTCGGCCTCGGCACCGGTCGCCATGTCGTTGCCCAAGAGCAGGTCGGGGTCCATTCCGACCCCGTCGTCCTCGACGCTGATGTGGCATTCGGCGCCCGCGTCGAGCGCGATGATGCTGATCGTGCCCACGCCGGTCTTGCCGGCCAGCCCGTGGCGGACCGCGTTCTCCACGAGCGGTTGCAAGGCGAGGAACGGTACGGCGACCGGCAGCACCTCCGGAGCCACCTGCAGCCTGGCCTGCAGCCGGTCACCGAACCGGGCCCGCTCCAGCGTCAGGTATCGCTCGATGTTGTGCAGCTCCTCGGCCAGCGTAGTGAAGTCGCCCTGGGAGCGGAAGCTGTAGCGGGTGAACTCGGCGAACTCCAGCAGCAGCTCACGGGCACGTTCCGGGTCGGTGCGCACGAACGACGCGATCGCAGTGAGGGCGTTGTAGATGAAGTGCGGGCTGATCTGCGCGCGCAGCGCCCGCACCTCGGCCTGCGCGAGGGCCGCGCGGGAGCGGTCGAGCTCGGCAAGTTCGAGTTGGGTGGACACCCACCGCGCGGTCTCGGTGGCAGCCCGCAGCAGGCCGGTGCCAGGCTCCTGGCTCGTGGTGGCGATCAGCGTCCCGGCCACCCGTTCGTCGACAGCGATCGGTACGACGACCGCCCCACGCACCGGGCAGTCCGGGTCGCCGCAGGCCAGGTCGTTGACCACGGTGGGCCGCCCGGAGTGCAGCGGTCCTTGCGCGGCTTCGACCAGCGGCGCTGCGTGGTGCTCACCCGGGCCCTCCCAAGTGAGCAGGCCGTCCTCGTCGGTCAGCGCGATGGCCGGTGCCCCGAGCAACTCGCGCAGGTACTTGGCCGAGCGTCCGGCCGAGGCGCTGGTCAGCCCCATCCGCAGCGGCGGTGCAGCCTGGCTCGCTGTGTGCAGAGCCCGGAACGCGACCCGTTCGTCGATGGTGGAGAACCCGCGGCGCTGCACCCGACGGCCAACCGCCGCGGCGACCAGGCCGGCGATCAGCAGCAGAGCCAGCACGACTACCGCGGTCTGCATGCCTCAGATCGTGAGTGGTGCGATCCACAGAAGCAATTCCGCCAAGCCGGTGCCACGAGCGTCGGCGTTTCGGAGAGGCTCGCACGAGAGGCTGTGTACCAGCTCGTCGAAGAACGCTACGAGGTCAGAGACGTGCGACGCCTGCCCCTTGTAGGCGCAGTAGCTTTGCTTGTCGCTCGGGATCAGCTCGATGCGGATGTCCCCACGTAGTAGGTAGTACCGCGTCGGCAGCATGGTCTCGAACAACAGCGTCGGCCGGGAGGAATCGCGAGCACCGCACCATCGAGTTCGAGGCGGACGTGCCGGGAGCTGCTACCGCGATTCGGCTGACTCGGTCGGCCCTGGACGGATGCGCGCTGCTGGGCGACCGCCATCGAGAAGCCGCGCTGCACAACAACCTGGCCGACCTGCTGCACATCACCGGCGAGACCGACCAGGCGATGGAGCACCTCAAGCGCGCCGTGTCGCTCTTCGCCGATGTGGGCGCGGACGAGGGGCCGCAGCCCGAGGTCTGGAAGCTCGTCCAGTGGTGAGATCTGGTCAGCGGAGGAACTTCGACGTACGCCGGTCCGCCAGCGGTTTTCCTCCGGTCTGGCAGGCAGGGCAGTACTGCAGCGACCGGTCCGCGAACGAGACCTCCCGCACCGTGTCGCCGCATACCGGGCACGGCAGGCCGGTACGCGCGTGCACCCGCAGCCCGGAGCGTTTCTCGCTCTTCAGCCGGGCGGCGGCCTGGCCGATGGACCGCTCGACCGCGTCGGTCAGCGTTGTTCGCACTGCCACGTGCAGCGTCTCCACGTCGGTATCGCTGATGCTGTGGGTCTGCTTGAACGGCGACAACCGGGCGACGTGCAGGATCTCGTCGGAGTAGGCGTTGCCGATTCCGGCGATGAGCCGCTGGTCGGTCAGGGCGCCCTTGAGCTGACCACGATGACCGCGCAGGATCTCGGCCAGTTCCGGGGCGCTGAGCTGCATCGCGTCAGGCCCGAGCCGAGCGACGCCGGGCACGGTGGTGGGGTCGCGAACGACGTACACCGACAGGCCCTTCTTGGTGCCCTGCTCGGTGAGGTCGAAGCCGGCACCGTCATCCAGATGGACCCGCAGCGCAAGCGGACCGCGGCCAGGTTTCGGCGGCGCTGGCGGCAGCTGGTCCCGCCAGTGCAGCCAGCCGGCCCGGGCCAGGTGTACGACGAGGTGCAGCCCGCTGACGTCGAGGTCCAGGAACTTCCCGTGCCGCCCTGCCCCGGTGACCTCCAGCCCGGCCAGCGCGGTGTGCGGCGGGTCGAACGTCTTGATCGCCGACACCGCGCACAGGTCGACGCGGGTGAGAACATGCCCGACCGCGCGCTCGCGCAGGAACGCTGAGAGTGCTTCGACCTCGGGAAGTTCAGGCACGGCACCGATTGCACCACGAGAACCGCCGCCGCGGATGGAGTGGTCCGCAGAGTTGTTACGGATCACGGACGATGTGCTAAACCGGAGCCTGTGGGGGCCTCCGGCTGCTTTGATGGGGACATGGCACCGGACGGCCAGCTGAAGACTGAACCCGCCACCCGGACGGATCGACTCCTGCCCGCTGCTCTTCGGATCACCGCGGGTCTGCTCTGGTTGTCCAATGTGGGCTGGAAGACGCCCCCCGGTTTCGGGCGATCCGACGACGGCTGCTCGGGTTTGTGCAGTTTCGTCGAGGCCGGCATCGACGACGCGGTCATCCCGCCGTGGTCCTGGGTGCTGGAGAACCTCGTCTCACCGAACCTGACCGCGTTCGGTTACCTCACGCTGGCGATGGAGTTCCTGCTCGCCGTTCTGCTGCTCTCCGGGACGTTTACAAGGGCCGCGGCGGTAGTGGGCTTCGCGCAAAGCATCGCCATCGGCCTCACCGTCGCCAATGCCGAGGGTGAGTGGTACTGGAGCTACCTGCTGATGGCGGCGCTACACGTCGCGGTGTTCGCGACAGCGGCAGGGCGGTACTACGGCGTGGATGCTCTGCTCCGCCAGCAACGCGGGCTCCCACGATGGTTGGAGGCAGCGACGTGAACAGTCGGACCCGGCTGGCCGTCAGCGCCATCGTCGCGGCGTACGGCGTCCTCGTTATCGTGGTCAACGCCCGGAACGGGTTTCTGCCCACGACGTTCACCACGGACTGGGTCCTGTTCGGGGGGTCGACCGACTTTCCTGGTGACTTCGGCCGCAACGTCTTCGGCGGTTCGATCGCCTTTGGCGTCCTGCTGCTCGTCATGGCGGTCGTCGTGTGGCTCGTGGCCGGGCGGCGGGTCGCGCTGCCGATCGGACTGGCCGCCATCGCCTTTTCCGTCCTGTTGCTCGCGCTGTACCGCAGCAGCGGCAACCTGCTGGCCGCTCGCCCAGGCGTGACGGCCGTCCTGGCCGCGGTCGGCGTGTTCCTGGCCGCCTCGGCCCTGGCCCACAGGGCCGAATCAGCGTGAGCACCCGGGTGATGCTGCTGGACGCTGCGGCCGCGCCTTTGACGGCCCGGCCGTACTACCAGAACGGCGATCCGGGGCCGTTGGTCGCGGCGTTGGCAACGGTCCCGGAACTGCTCGAGGTGTCGCTGCCCTTCCTGACCACGGTGCTCGGCGCTAGCTCTCTCGACGCGCGGACCAAGGAGATAGTGATCGTCCGTACGTCGGCGCTGCTGCACTGCGTCTACTGCGTGAACTCCCATTCCGTGGTGGCGCTGGACTCCGGGCTGACGGCTGCCGAAGTCGTCGCCCTTCGCGACGAGCCTCGTGCTGCGCTTGGCGGCGAGCGCGAGGATGCCTTGCTCGGGTGGGTCGACGCGGTCGCCGGTGGGAATGGTCCCGTGGCGGACGCGGTCGCCGCCCGGTTCGGGAGGTCGTTTGCCGACCACGAGGTGGTCGAACTCACCCTGCTCGTCGGCGCCACCATGATGCTGAACCGCTTCTGTACGGCGTTGGAGCTGCCCACGTCGCCCGCGGTGATCGACCGGCTGACAGCGGCAGGGCTGCGTTGAGTACTCCGGCAGCAGCGGTCGCCGCCGGCGTTCTCCCCGGTCGGGTCTGGCTGTACAGCAACTACCACTGCAACCTGACCTGCACCTACTGCCTGACCGAGTCCGGCCCGGGCGTGCAGCGCCGGGAACTCACCGCCGAGCGGATGCTCGAGACAGCCAGGCAGGCGGCCGAACTGGGCTTCACCGCACTGGGCGTCACCGGTGGGGAGCCGTTCCTTGTCCCGGACATGCCCAAGACGCTGGCCGGGCTCGGGGCGATCCTGCCCACCGTCGGGCTGACCAACGGGACCCTGTTCACCGGGCGGCGACTGGCGGCGGTAGAGGTGCTCGCCGGGACCGACGTCGCGTTACAGATCTCCCTCGACTCCGCCGTTCCGGCGGTGAACGACGAGGCACGTGGTCCGGACAACTTCGCCAAGGTGGTGGCGGCGATCCCCGCCTTGATCGAGCGCGGGATCACCGTTCGGATCGCCACAACGGGAGAGTCCGACAACCCGGACGATCTGGCCAGGCTGTGCGAATTGCACCGCGGCCTCGGGGTGCCGGACTCCGACCACGTCGTGCGGCCGGTGATCTCTCGGGGGCGCGCAGTCACCGCCGACCTGGGCGTCGACGCCACCGTGGACGACCTGCCGGCGGAACTCACGATCACCGCCGACGGCGCGTTCTGGAGCCCATTCGGGCCCACCGTCATCAACGGGCGCCTGGACACCGACCTGCTCCTCACCCGCACCACCGACCCGTTACGGGTTCCGGCGCAGACGCTGCTCGGGTTGGTCGAGGGCCGCCCGGCGGGAGGCGACACGACGCTCAACATCCGTTGAGCGTGAGCACCGGACCCGGTCGGGTCCCGATCAGCCGTCTTGAGCGGCGTAACGGCTCGGCGGCTCAGCCCGGCGTGGCGCTCTCGCGTACGGCGGCGGCGACGGCCGGTGCCACCGACACGTCGAACACGCTCGGCACGATGTAGTTGGCGTTCAACTGCTCGTCCGTGACGACCGCCGCCAGCGCCCGCGCGGCGGCGAGCAGCATCTCCGTCGTGATCTCCCGGGCCCGAGCATCGAGCAGTCCGCGGAAGACGCCGGGGAACGCCAGCACGTTGTTGATCTGGTTCGGCACGTCGGAGCGCCCGGAGGCGACCACCGTCGCGTGCTTGCGGGCGGCGATGGGGTCCACTTCCGGATCAGGGTTGGCCAGCGGGAACACGACCGCGTCCGGCGCCATCACCCCGAGGTCGTCCGGCTGCAGGATCCCGCCGGCGCTGACGCCGATGAATACGTCGGCGCCGACGAGTGCCATCCCGAGGTCGCCGCTGCGGCCCTCGGGGTTCGTCCGCCGGGCCAGTTCCAGCTTGGCGCCGGACAACCGCGAGTCGGCAGGGTCGAGGATCCCCTCCCGATCCCACACCAGCACGTGCGTGAGCCCGGCCTCGACCAGCAGCGTCACGATCGCCGTACCGGCCGCTCCGGCACCGGCGACCACGATCCGCACCTGCGACAGCTCCTTGCCCACGACCCGCAGCGCGTTGGTCAGGGCAGCGAGTACGACGATCGCCGTACCGTGTTGGTCGTCGTGGAAGACCGGGATCGACAGCCGGTCGCGCAGCCGACGCTCGATCTCGAAGCAGCGCGGCGCGCTGATGTCCTCGAGGTTGATGCCGCCGAAGCCCGGTGCGATCAACTCCACCGTGCGGACGATCTCGTCCACATCGTTGGTGTCGAGGCAGATCGGCCAGGCGTCGATGTCTGCGAACCGCTTGAACAGCGCCGCCTTGCCCTCCATCACCGGCATCGCCGGACCCGGCCCGAGATCACCGAGCCCGAGTACAGCGCTGCCGTCGGTCACCACCGCGACGGTGTTGCCCTTGATGGTCAACCGGCGTACATCCTCGGGGTTTGCCGCGAGCGCCAGGCACACCCGGGCCACTCCCGGCGTGTAGGCCATCGAGAGGTCGTCGCGAGTCTTGAGCGGCACTCGCGACCGGACCTCCAGCTTCCCGCCGATGTGCAGCAGGAACGTGCGGTCGCTGACCTTGCCGACCTCGACGCCGTCCACCTCGCGCAGCGCATCGACGATCTCGGCGGCATGTACGCCGTCGGCGGCCGAGCAGGTGACGTCGACAGTGATCGAGTCGCTGCGGGACTCCGCGACGTCGATCGCGGTGACGACTCCACCGGCCACGCCGACCGCGGTCGCGATCCGGCCGACGACGGCAGGGTCGAGCGAGGCGTGCAGCCGGATCGTGATCGAGTACGACGCGCTGGTGATGAGGCCTCGACCCTGCATGCGTGGTGCCTCCTCCTCAACCGACCACTTCCGCCGATACATCATGACGGGCTGCTCCGCCAGCCCTGCAGAGGTGCCTCGTGCCGCTTGACGCGGCCCGGTTATACCGCGTATGCATACTCGGTATCTACCGAGGGGCGAGCGGATGTCAATCAGGCACGGGTTGCTGGCGTTGCTGCACCGCCAGCCGATGTACGGCTACCAGCTACGGAGCGAGTTCGAGGCGACCACCGGAAGCACCTGGCCACTCAACGTCGGGCAGGTCTACACCACCCTGGGCCGGCTGGAACGCGACGGTTGCGTGTCCGCCAACGGCGACGACAGCATCGGGGAGGACCTGCAAAAGACGTACGCGATCACCCCGGCCGGCCGGGTCGAGTTGGAACTGTGGTTCTCCACGCCGGTCAGTCGGGCCCGCCGTCCGCGAGACGAACTGGCGATAAAGCTCGCCATGGCCCTCGTCGCACCCGGGGTTGATGTCGGCGCCGTCGTGCAGGCCCAGCGCACGGACACGCTCCGGGCGCTGCAGGAGTACACCCGGTTGAAGACCCGGGCCGAGGACGGCGAACTGTCCTGGCTGCTGGTTCTGGATGCGCTGATCTTCGCCGCAGAGGCCGAGGTGCGCTGGCTCGACCACTGCGAGGCCCGACTGGCGCGGCACCGGCCCGCGGCTGTCACAGCGGCTGCTCCGCCGGTCCACGTCAGCACGCGCGTCCGGAAGCCGGTCTCCCGATGAACGCTGAGCGGACAGTGCCCGTTCTCCAGCTGCGGGACCTGTCGCGGGTGCACGGGTCCGGCGAGACGGCCGTGCACGCCCTGCGGGGGCTGTCGCTGTCGGTCAGCGCCGGGGAGCTCGTCGCCGTGATGGGACCCAGCGGTTCCGGGAAGTCCACACTGCTCGCGCTGGCCGGTGGCCTGGACACCGCATCCTCGGGCGAGGTCCTGGTCCAGGGCGCGGAGCTCGGTGCGATGTCGCGACGCGAGCTCGCCAAGCTGCGGCGCCGGTCGGTCGGCTACGTCTTCCAGGACTTCAACCTCCTCCCCGCGCTCACCGCCGCCGAGAACGTGTCGTTGCCCCGCGAACTGGACGGGACGCCGGCCAAAGCCGCCCGTCGGGAGGCGCTGGAGGCGCTGGCCGACGTCGGCGTGACTGACGTGGCCGAGCGCTTTCCCGACGCCATGTCCGGCGGTCAGCAGCAGCGGGTCGCGATCGCCCGCGCTCTGGTCGGGCCGCGCCGGCTGCTGCTCGCCGACGAGCCGACCGGGGCGCTTGACTCCGATACCGGCGAGGCGGTGCTGCGGCTGATCCGGCGTCGCTGTGACGACGGCGCAGCCGGCCTGCTCGTCACCCACGAGGCGCGGCACGCCGCGTGGGCGGACCGGGTGGTGTTCCTCCGTGACGGCGCCATGATCGACGACACCGGCCGAGTGTCCACAGTGGACTCGCTGCTCACCGGCGATCCTGCATGAACATCGCCGGCTGGCGGCTGGCCGTGCGCATCGCCCGGCGGGAAGCGAGCCGCAATCGCGGGCGCAGCGTCCTGATCGTCGCGATGATCGCGCTGCCGGTACTTGGCTTGACCGCCGCAGATGTCGTGGTCCGGGCATCCATGCTGGACGGAGCGGAGAACGCCCGCCGGGCGCTCGGAACCGCCGACATGGGCGTCACACGGGTCTCCGACGGACCGATCACCCAGACCCCGGCCACCTTCTTGGAGTACTCCACCACCGGTACCGGTGGGGAACCGCCGGAACCGACAGTGGATCCGGACCTCCTTCCCGCCGGCAGTGTCACGTCACTGCTGGCCAACGGGCTGGTGTCAGTGCAGACGACAGGTGGCATCCGTGCGGTCTACGCCACCACGATGGACAGCACCTCGCCGCTGACCGACGGGATCCTGACGATTCTCGACGGCAGGCTGCCGCGCACGCCCGATGAGGTGGCGATCAGCCCCGGGCTGGCCGAAGCGACAGCTGTTCGCATCGGAGCTGTGCTGCAGTTCGCCGAAGGCGGTCCGGCGTACACCGTGGTGGGCCTCGCGGTCGATCCGGACCGGGCGAACGAGGACGAGCTCTTCGCGCAGCCGGGTGCCGTGGACTTCGAGGCGACGGACTACGTCGACCCGTCCACCCAGACACTCCTGGTCCGGCTCCCGGAGGGGTCGGACGCCCTGCTGGCTGGCGAGGCGCTCAACGAGGAAGGCATCGCCGTCGAGCAGCGGGCCTGGCTGCTGGATCCGCCACCCACCTATCAGGATCCGGGCGAGCTCGCCTTGTTTATCGGGTTGGCGACGATCACCGTCGGGCTGGCTTTGCTGCAGGTCGTGCTGCTGGCGGGAGCGGCGTTCGCGGTCGGCGCCAGACGGCAGCGGCGTGCGCTCGGGCTGATGGCGGCCACCGGCGCGTCCGGACGCGACGTGGGACGCACCATTCTGGCCGGCGGCATGGTGCTCGGACTGGCTGCGGCGCTGATCGGAGCGGCGGGTGGCCTGCTGCTCGCGCTGCCGCTGCGCTCGGTGGTGGAGAAGCTGCAGGGAACGTTGTACGGCGACTGGCACCTGCATTGGCTGGAGATCGCCGCGGTCGCCGCGGTGGGGCTGGTCACCGGCTTGCTGGCCGCACTCGTCCCCGCGCGGGCGGCAGCACGGCAGGACCCGCTGCGCGCGCTCCTCGAGCGCCCCGACCCGCCGCGCTCCGGCCGACAGCTCACCGCGTTCGGCCTCGCCCTGTCGGCGGCGGGAGTCGGAGTGACAGTCTTCGGTGCGACGCTGGAAGCGCCCAACTACCTGCTCATCCTGGGTGGCGCGGTCTCGGTGGAGCTGGGGTTCGTGCTCTGCGCTCCCGCGCTGGTCGCAGTCGCTGGCCGGCTGGCCGGGCCGCTGCCGGTGCCGCTGCGGATGGCACTGCGCGACGCCTCCCGCCATCGCACGAGGAGCGGTCCGGCGGTGGCCGCGGTGATGGCGGCATTGGCCGGCTGCGTCGCCATCTCGATCTTCTTCGTGAGCCAGGACGCCGACGCCGAGCGCGCCTACATCCCCCATGCACTACCGGGCCAGGTGACATTGGGCTACATCGGCGAGTCCGATCCCCTGGCGCCGATGCCGCCGGACACCCTGACCGCCGTCGAGGCGGCACTGCCCACCCGGGACATCGTGTCCTGGCAGCCGGTCACCCCGGAGTGCGCGACACCCGACTGCTACTCCTATCTGAATTTTCAGCACTACGGGCCTACCGAGATCTCCACCTTTCCAGCGGCCGCCATCGGTGGGGCCGACGTGCTGAGGGCCGCGCTGGGCCAGGTCCACGCCGGCGCCGAGCAGGCGTTGGCCGATGGAAAGGTCGTTCTCTTCGACCCCTCCTACATCGCCAATGGTCGCGCCAGCGTCGAAGCACTGGTCTCTGACCAGTTCGGCGTCCAAGAGTCGCTGGGCGCCCGGCAGCTGCCGGCCTATGCGGTGTCGACACCGACGACGCGCGCGTTCTCGATCGCGCTGATGTCCGCCGAGACGGCCGCCGAGCTGGCACTGGTGCCTCAGTCGTCGCCGACCTACCTGGTGGACACCACCAGGATGCCGACCGACGACGAGCTGGACCGGCTGAACCAGCTCTTGCAGAACAAGCAGAGCTTCTACTTCCAGGTCGAGACCGGCTACGAGTCGCCGGCCGGCCCGACCCTGCTGGCGCTGCTCGGCGTCAGCGTGGTCGTCGTACTCGGCGCTACCGCCATCTCCACCGGGCTGGCGGCGGCGGATGGCCGATCTGACCTCGCGACGCTCGCCGCAGTCGGAGCATCACCGCGGACCCGGCGGCTGCTGGCCATGTCGCAGGCCGCGGTGGTCGCCTTCCTCGGGGCGCTGCTGGGTGCGGTTGCCGGCTTCGTGCCAGCCGCGGCGATCGTCTCTACCCTGGTCGAATGGCCGCTGACCATCCCCTGGTCGGTGCTCGCGGCGGTGCTTATCGGCGTACCGGTCCTGGCAGCGCTGTGCGCTGGGCTGTTCACCCGGTCCCGGCTACACATGATCCGGCGGGTCGCATGATCCTGACCGGCCGTGCCCGCGAGCTGTACCTACGTCGCGCGGTCCGCCGCGCCGTGCTCGACGCCAGGTTGCGGGCGTTGTCGGGCGGCCGGACGGAACGGCTACCGGTGCCGGCCGGTGATGACCGCGACCGCGGCACCGGTGGGCGCGCTCGGCCGGAACGCACTGCTGGGCACTGACAGACCGACGGTGATCCGCGGGTAGCGAGCCGCCCATTTCCGGGCGACCCATCGGGGGATGACGAGATCGGCCCGGACGAGCGACGGCGAGCGCAGCAACCGATCGCGCAGCTCCTCGACCATCGACCAGGGCGGGTTGGCCACGACCCGGTAGGGCGTGCGTGGTAACGGTGTCGTCCGCAGATCCCCTTGGCGAATCTCGACAACCGGGCGAGACACGTCCCGTCCGGACTCGCCGCAACGGAATCGCTGGCGCAGCTGCGCTGCCCGCCGAGGATGCAGTTCCGCGGCGACCACCCGGGCACCGGCAGCGACCAGTGGCGCGGTCAGCGCCCCGCTGCCGGCCCCGAGGTCCACGACGAGGTCGCCGGGATGGATACCTGCTGCTGCCACGATGCGGCGGGCAGCTCGCGGGTCAAGCGTGTGGTAGCCCCACCGCCGTGCGTTGGCCGCGGCGGACACGACGCACCATGACCATGCCCATGGCGGTAATCCTGCTCAGCTCAGGCCCACTCCGGCCACTGAATTACGTCTCGAAGTCCAGGGTCGGTGGCAGTGCACCCTCCAGCTCCAGCAGGAAGCGCTTGACTGCCAGCCCGCCGCCGAAACCGCCGAGCCCATCAGCAGCCAGCACCCGGTGACACGGCACGATCACCGGGATCGGGTTCGCGCCCATGATCGAACCCACCGCCCGGGCGCCGAACACGCCGTCGGCGTTCTCGAAGGCGCCGCTGCGCTGCGCCAGTTCGCCGTACGTCGTGGTCTTGCCGTAGTCGACCTCCCCGTAAAGCGTCTCCAGCACGGTGCGCTGCGCTCCAGTGGACAGGATCCAATCCAGCGGCAGCTCGAAGTCGCGCCACCGACCGGCCAGGTAGTCGGACAACTGGCCGACCACCTCGTCCGTGCGCGACGTGTCGACGACGAGCCGTCGGCCGGTACGCCGGGCCGCGGCTGCCAGCGCATCCGGGCCGCGGTGAAACGCGACGCAGGCGACACCCTCGTCGGTCACCCCGACGGTGAGCTGACGGACCGGCTCCGGAGCCGGGACCACCGCCCAGGCCATCGTCATGGACACAGTGTGGTCCGGCGTACCGACAGGTTTACGCTCGCACCCGTGATCACCTCCGTGCACACCCTCGTCTACGCCGACGACGCCGAAGCCGCGCGCGCCTTTTTCCGGGACATCCTCGGCTGGCCGCACGTCGACGAAGGCGGCGGCTGGCTGATCTTCAAGACCGGCCCGAGCGAGCTCGGCGTGCATCCCAGCATGCAGGGCGACTGGTCCGCGACGCAGCACCACGAGGTCACCTTGATGTGCGACGACATCGAGGCGACCGTGGCGGAGTTGAAGGCCAAGAACGTGGGCTTTAGCAAGGGCGTCACCGACGACGGGTTCGGGTTGACCGCTATGATGCAAGTCCCGGGCGCCGGCGACATGATGCTGTACCAGCCCAAGCACACCACGGCATACGACCTCTGAGCGGAGCCGCCCTCGGCTGGGTCTAGCCGGGACCCCGGAGCGCTCCGATCTGCTC
>JACCTY010000042.1 GCA_013812145.1 Geodermatophilaceae bacterium
GGACCGCTGTGCTGTGCGGCGCACCGGCGTCGAGAGAGGCGGCTCAAGTGTCAGGAGTCTCTCGATGGAAACGCACCGAACGTCCACTCGGCGAATCACCGGCATCCAGCCCACCGGCCACCTGCAACTCGGCAACCTGCTCGCTGCCGTCCGTCCCATGGTTGCCGGGCAACACGACGTCCACACCCTTGCTTTCATCGCCGACCAGCACGCCCTCACCGTCGATCACGATCCGGCCCGCCTGGCCGGTCTGACCCGGGAAGCGGCGGCGATCCTGCTGGCGGCGGGCCTCGACCCGGTCCGCTGTGTTCTCTTCGTGCAGAGCCAGGTTCCGGAGCACGCCGTCGCGCACTACCTGCTGGAAAGCACCGCGACGTTCGGGGAGTCGCGTCGGATGATCCAGTTCCGCGAGAAGGCCGGCGGCCAGGAGTCGGTTCGGCTGTCCCTGCTGACGTATCCGGTCTTGATGGCCGCGGACATCCTGCTGTACGCCGGGGTGGGGCAGGACGTCGAGGTGCCCGTCGGGGAGGATCAGGGACAGCATCTGGAACTCGTCCGCGCGCTCGGGCGGAGGTTCAACCGGCGCTACGGCCTGACGTTCGCGCTGCCGCGAGGCGTACAGCCGGGTTCTGGCGCACGGATCATGGATCTGGCTGAGCCCGGCCGCAAGATGGAGAAGACGAATCCAGCGACCGCCGGTGTCGTGTTCGTCCTCGACCCGCCGGACGTCGTCCGGCGCAAGATCCTGCGCGCCGTCACGGACGGGGACAGGGTTGTGGCCTACGACCCGGTGACCCGGCCGGGGGTCAGCAATCTGCTGGACATTCTCGGTTGCGTCCTCGGGCGTTCGGCCACCGGGCTGGCCGGGGAGTATCAGACCTACGCCCGGCTCAAGGCCGACGTGGCCGACGCGGTGGTCGCGGTCCTGGAGCCACTGCAGCGGAGATTCGCCGACATCAGCGGCGATCCGGCCGAACTGGCCCGGGTGCTTGCCGCCGGCAGCGAGCGAGCGACCGCGCTGGCGGGTCCGATGCTGGCCGTCGCCCAGCAGCGGATGGGCCTGCTTCCGGTTGCTCATGCTGACGCCCGGTGATCAACTCGGGGCTATGGTCGCGAAATCGCGCTCGGATGCGACCACAACCCTGATGTGATCTTGGAATCGCGGCGTGACGCCGGTCATCACCGCCGGCCAGCGAGCAAGGCCGCACCGGCGAGGATGAGAAGCACCGGGACGATCAGGAACGCCTGCCGCGTGCCTACTTGATCGGCCAGGAAACCCAGGAGGAGCGGCGCCAGGCCGATGGCCAGGCCAGCCCCGATCGACAGCCGGGCGGTGGCCTGGTCCGGCCGACCCGCGGAGGCCGTGATGGCTCTGGCCACACTGAGCGGGAACTGCACCGCTATGCCCAGGCCCATGACGAACAAGCCGAGCAGGGCCAGCCCGGCCAGCGCCGTCGACCAGAAGACCAGGAAGCCGGTGGCGGTGATCGCCAGGCTGCCGGTGAGCAGCCACTCAGGGCTGCGGCGCAGCGCCCAGACCGGCCTGCTGACGGAGCAGGTCGGCCGCCCAGATCGTCATGGAGAATTCGGTACCGATGCACAACACGAGCACCAGCCACGCGAGCCAGAAGCGGCGCGGCAACCGAGTCACCGACCCGATCGGCTCGGATTCGCCGGTCGGGCCGATGGGGCCTCGGTAGACCGCCGGTCGGGGCACGGACACGCGTGCACTGGACAGCAGGAGCGCCATCGCCAGCGCGGCCGCAACCGCGAAGCCGGGTCGCCACCCGAGGCTGGTGGCCGCGGCGGTTCCGATGATGAGCGGCGCGAGCAGCCCGGTCGCCGCCGCGAGGGCATTGGCCTCGCTGATCGCCGCAGGTCCGGCGGCCCCGTGATGGTCGCTGAGTACGGCGGAGTCTGTGTTCAGCATGAGCGCACCGAACGTGCCCGCCAGCAGCGCCCCGAGCAGCGTCAGCGGGAGGGCAGTGGCAGCGGTGACAACGACGATCCCCAGCGCCAGCCCTGCCAGCCCGACCCGAAGCACCGCTGCGCGACCCCACCGCCGCACCAGCCGCGCACCGACCAGCCCGGCCAGGACGGCACCGCCGGCCAGCGCCGTGCCGTGTAACCCGGAAACCGTTCGGGACACCTGCTGTTCGTCGCGTAGCAGCAATACCGACGGGCCGAAGCCGTACACGAAGTAGCCGTACACGGCTAGTTGGCTGTAGATCAGCCAGGTCACCCGATCCCGCACGAGCGTGGCCACGCGGCGAACCTACTGATGCGGTTGCCCGCCGGCTGCCCGTTGGTCGGTCTGGAAGGTCTGGGCGAAGTGCTGGAAGACCGCGTTCCAGCCGCCGGTGTTGCGCTCCCGGCGTACCGGCCCTTCCGCCCCGAGGCGGTCCCAGCCGGTGTGCACCAGTTCGACGATCGTGGCGTTCTGCCCGGCCGGCACGAAGGTGAGCTCGACGTCCGTCGCCTGATCGGCGTCGGTGCCGAGGTGCCAGCTGAAGCCGAACACCCGGGGCGGCTCCCACCGCACGACCTGTCCCCAGTCGGCCTCGCGGCCGGTTCGCGTGCGTTCGTAGATCCGGCCTCCGACGTGCTTCTCGATGATGACCTCGAGGTGCTCGTCGCCGGTCATGGTGTGGCTCGTCGGCCACCACAGTGCGATCCGGGACGTCCACGTCCGGAACGCGTGGTCGACCGGACACGCTATGTCGAAGCGCATGCACAGGGCGGTGGGAGGGCTCATGCATTGTCGCGGTCGGGTGTCGTGTTCTCCGCGGCCAGCCGGAAGCGGGCCATCGCCGTACCCCACACCTCTTCCAGGTACTGCTGCACGGCGGTCGCACCCTCGTCATGTAGCCGGTAGATCCGCCGGGTCCCTCGGGCCTGCTCGGCGACGAGCCCGGCCTGCTTGAGCAGGCGCAGGTGACGAGATACCGCCGGGCGACTGATCGGGAGCGCATCGGCGAGCTGCTGCACGGAGCGTCCGGATGCCCCGAGCAGCTCGATGATCGCCCGCCGATTGGCGTCGCCGAGCGCTTCGAACGCCTCGCCGGATCGCTCTCCGTTCGCCACGAGTTCAATGGTAACCTGCTGGTTACCGTAACTGCTGCGCTACCGAGGAATGGGCCGTGAGTGACACCGTCTGGGCGATGCAGCGGGCCGAGCGGGAGCGCCTCGTCGGCTACCTCGCAACAGTGCCGCCGGCGGCCTGGGAGCAGCCGTCGCTGTGCCCCGAGTACCGGGTCAGGGACGTCGTCGGCCACCTGATCTCCGGTGCGAAGAACACCCCGCCGAAATTCCTCCTCGGCATGCTCAAGGCGAAGTTCGACTTCGACGTCGCCATGTGCGCCGCGGCGGCACGGGAGTCCTCCGGTACTCCGGCCGACCTGACGGCGCGCTTCGGTGCCCTTGCTGACGCCAGGGCACGGCCCGGCCCGGCAATGCTCGGTGAAGTCATCGTGCACAGCGAGGACATCCGGCGGGCGGTGGGCGGCGGCCCGGGCGCCTACCCGCAGGACCACCTGCGGACTGTTGCCGATGCCTTCCGCGGCGCGGGGATGGGACTGGGTGCGAAGAAGCGGATCGCGGGGCTGCGGCTGGAGGCGACCGACGCCGACTGGTCGACCGGCGAGGGGCCGCTGGTCAGGGGTCCGCTGCTGTCCCTCGTGCTGGCGATGACGGGTCGATCCGTCGCGCTCGCCGACCTTGACGGCCCGGGAGTAGCCGAACTCGGCCGCCGCTCCTAGCGGCCCGCGCCCACTTGTCCACACCGCCGCTGAGTTATCCCCAGTCGACCACGGGTCCTCCCGGCTGCGCTGCCGATCCGGCACCGTGATCTCAGCCGGCATGGTGCCGGCGAGGGTGGCAGCGCCGCCCGGGTGAGGGGCAAAGGAGGCGGTGCGGTGAACGACACCGTGATCACCGTGGTCGGCAGGATCGTCAACGTTCCGAAGCGGCGGCAGACCGAGGCCGGTGTCAGCGTGACCAACTTCCGGGTGGCCTCGACGGCGCGGCGGCGGGAGCGGGACACCCAGGAGTGGGTGGACGGCGACACCCTCTACCTGAACGTCTCGTGCTGGCGCCAGCTCGCGGACAACGTGGCCCGCTCGGTGATCAAGGGTGATCCCGTGATCGTCCGCGGCCGGGTGTTCACCCGTCACTACGAGGTGGACGGGCAGAAGCGCCAGTCCTACGACATGGACGCGAACGCCGTCGGGGCGGACCTGACGTGGGGACAGGTCGAGTTCAGCCGGATGCGTAAGGACGTCACCCCCTATGAGGTGATAGACGACGTGGCGGAAGAGGACGCGCCAGCGGAGGACGACGAGGAGCGGGATCTCGCCCAGGCGCTGAGTTGAGCCCAGCGCGGCCGTCCGCTCGTCGGCTGCACGGGCGCGGCATGGGCCGAAGCCAGCCGCGCCGACGGCTGGAAGGATGGAGGTGACACCGACCCGACAGTGACGGACAGGACAGACAGACGACGTGGCGCAATACATCTATTCCATGCAGCGGGCGCGCAAGGCCCACGGCGACAAACTGATCTTGGACAACGTCACGCTGGCTTTCCTTCCCGGGGCGAAGATCGGCGTGCTCGGACCCAACGGTGCCGGCAAGTCCACGGTGCTGCGGATCATGGCCGGCAAGGAGCAGCCGTCCAACGGCGAGGCAATACTGACGCCGGGCTACTCCGTCGGAATGCTCGCCCAGGAACCGGAACTGAACGAGGACGTCGACGTTCGCGGCAACGTCGAGGAGGGCGTGCGCGAGGTACGCGGCCTGCTCACCCGGTTCGCCGAGGTCAGCGAGGCGATGGGTGAGCCCGACGCGGACTTCGACACCCTGCTTCCCGAGCAGGGCGATCTGATGGAGAAGATCGACGCTGCGGCCGGCTGGGAACTCGAGAGCCGGATCGACCAAGCCATGGACGCCCTGCGCTGCCCACCCGGCGACGCTGAGGTCAGCCTGCTGTCCGGGGGGGAACGGCGGCGGGTGGCGCTGTGCCGGCTGCTCCTGGAACAACCCGACCTGTTGTTGCTGGACGAGCCGACGAACCATCTCGACGCCGAAAGCGTGCTCTGGCTCGAGCAGCACCTGGCCAACTACGCCGGGGCGGTCCTGGCGGTCACCCACGACAGGTACTTCCTCGACAATGTCGCACAGTGGATCCTCGAACTCGACCGCGGCCGTGCCTACCCCTACGAGGGCAACTACTCGACCTATCTCGAGACCAAGTCGGCCCGGCTCAAGGTGGAGGGCCAGAAGGACGCCAAGCGGGCCAAGCGGCTGCGCGACGAACTGGAGTGGGTGCGCCAGAACGCCAAGGGTCGACAGGCCAAGAGCAAGGCCCGGCTGGCTCGCTACGAGGAGATGGCGACGGAGGCGGACAAGTTCCGCAAGCTCGACTTCGACGAGATCCAGATCCCGCCGGGTCCACGGCTGGGAAACGTGGTGGTGGCGTCCGACGATCTGACAAAGGGGTACGACGGGCGGTGCCTGATCGACGACTTGACCTTCGATCTGCCCCGAGGTGGGATCGTCGGGGTGATCGGGCCGAACGGCGCCGGTAAGACCACGCTGTTCAAGATGATCATCGGTGTGGAGAAGCCCGACGGCGGCGACCTCCGGGTCGGCGAAACCGTTCAGTTGTCCTATGTCGATCAGAGCCGCGCCGGCATCGACCCGAACAAGACCGTCTGGCAGGTCGTCTCCGACGGTCTGGACTACATCAAGGTCGGAAACGTCGAGATGCCCTCACGTGCCTACATCAGCGCCTTTGGCTTCAAGGGACCGGATCAGCAGAAACCTGCCGGGGTGCTCTCGGGCGGCGAGCGTAACCGCCTCAACCTCGCGCTCACCCTGAAGCAGGGTGGCAACCTGTTGTTGCTCGACGAACCCACGAACGACCTGGACGTGGAGACGCTGTCCAGCCTGGAGAACGCGCTACTGGAGTTCTCCGGCTGCGCGGTGGTGATCAGCCACGACCGGTGGTTCCTGGACCGGATCGCCACCCACATCCTGGCCGCCGAGGACGACTCCCGGTGGATCTGGTTCGAGGGCAACTTCGAGGCCTACGAGCGCAACAAGATCGATCGGCTCGGTCCGGAGGCCGCTCGCCCCCACCGCACGACGTACCGCAGGCTCAGCCGGGACTAGGGTCCCGGGGTGCCGCATCGCTACGACGTCGCTGTCCGGTGGTCCGACGAGGATCGGCTGGGCCACGTCAACAACAGCCGCTACCTCACGTTCACCGAGGACGCCCGACTGTCCTGGCTGGCCGACTCCCCGGCCGGCAACGGGTCGGTCATCCTGGCCCGTACGGAGATCGACTTCATCCAGCCGGTGCACTTCGTGGCCGGCGGCCTGCTCGTCGTCCTCACCTGGGTGCTGGCCGTCGGCAACAGCAGCGTGCGGCTGCGGCAAGACGTCGTAGGCGCTCCGGACAACACTCCCGTCACGGGCACTGGCGTGCCGGCCGTCGCCCGGACCGAGCACGTGCTGGTCCGCTACGACTACGAGCAGCAGCGGTCTCGGCCCTGGGCGGACGGCGAGCGGACGTGGCTGCGCCGGTGGATCGCCGAAGGTGCGTCGATCTGATGGCCCGCCACAGTTACCTGTGTTCCATGCGGTGGGCCGACATGGACGCCTACGGCCACATCAACAACACTGTCTATCTCGCGTACCTGGAGCAAGCCAGGATCGACGTGTTCTTCACCAAGGCCCGCGGCGAGGGCGTGGAAGGGCTGGCTACCGGCATCGTAGTCGCCGAGCACCAGATCAGGTACAAACGGCCGATCTCGTTCGCGCCGCAGCCGTTGCGGATCGAGCTGTGGGTCAGCGAGATCAAGGCTGCGTCCTACACCGCCGACTACGAGATCTGGGACGAATCCACCGGTACGCCGTTGCTGGCTACCACGGCCCGGTCCCTGATGGTGCCCTTCGACATGGCGGCCGGTCGGCTGCGCCGGCTCACAGCGCGGGAGAGGACGTTCCTCGAGGACTGTCGTGACGACGGGTGAGGCGGTGAGCCCGGCTCCGGCCCGGAGCACACAGCAGGAGCGGAGCGCGGCTGGATCATGGCTGCACCCGGGCTGCCCAGCGGACCTGACCGATTGCTCCACGTTGCTCATCCGCATGCTCCGGCTGGACGCGGTCGGACTGGTGCGCCTGCAGCAGGTCGGGGAGAACGTGAGTCTCTGGGCACAGCCGCTGGGCGTCGTCGTACGGCGGGAGATCCGCGCGCGGATGACCGTCGGCGACCGAACGGTGTCAGCGGCCGAGCTGCTCACCGCCGTCACGGCAGACACCGCGGGCGCCGTAGCGCTGCCCGCGCCGAGGGACGAGGCCTGGCGGGTGACCCTGCCACCGCGATCGGGCTGGTCAGTCCTCGACTCGGTGCCGGTCCAGGTCATCCGGGACCTGGCCGACAGTGCCGGTCGCGTCGTACGGGCGGCTGCCGATCCGGTCGGTGCCGGCGAGTCGCTGCTCGATCAGGAAACGTTGCGGGTATCGCAGGGTGCGGACGTGGTCGTCGTGCCCCTTCGCGTCGTCGCCGTGCTCAATCGGATGGGCTTCGTCGGTGCGGAGGGACACTCTGCCGATGTGGTCCGGGTGGCCTGCACGCCGGCCTGGACGCGGTTGGCGGCCCGGCACGGAACGGTCTATCAGCGACGAGGCGGGCTGCGGCTCGGCCTTGCCTGACTCGCCGACCGGGACTCAGTCCGGGGCGTTGACCAGACTCTGCGCGGCCGTGGTCAGGTAGGTCCAGAGGGTCTGGTCCTGGATCGGCGTCAGCTCCAACGTGTCCAGAGCTGCACGCATGTGGTCCAACCACGCATCCCGCTCGCGCCACCCGACCCGGAACGGCGCATGCCGCATCCGCAGGCGCGGATGCCCGCGCAGCTCTGAGTACGTCCGAGGTCCGCCCCAGTACTGGATGAGGAACATCCGCAGCCGTTCCTCCGCCGGGCCGAGGTCGGCATCCGGGTACAGCGGCCGAAGCACCGGGTCCTCCGCCACCCCTGCGTAGAAGTGGTGCACGAGGCGGCGGAACGAGTCCTCGCCGCCGATCTCGGCGAAGAAGCTGTCCCCCGGCGGGGGGTATGCGTCGGCCACCACTCGATCTTCCCCGGTTACTCAGTCGGCGCTAGTGCGAGGGGCCGGCACCGGGGGAGGAGCGTTGCGACCGCGGATGCCCAACCAGAGGACGGCGACGGTCCCGAGCGTGCCACACAGGCTCACGACGATGCTGGGCCCGAGGAACTCGGCGACCAGACCAGCCGCGACGATCGCCAGCCCCTGGACGGCCTGAATTCCGGTGGACACCACGCCAAAGGCTCGCGCCCGTAGCGAGGCCGGGATCGCCTGGACCACCATGACGTTGAGCGGGATGATGAAAGAGACGCCGAAACCGGAGACCAGGAACAGCAGCAGGACAACCGGTAGCGAGGTGACGATCGCGGCCGGGATCAGCACCACCACAGACAGCACCGCCAGTGGCACCAGCAGCGCCTCTCGCCGGCTGGGACGCAGCATCCGACCGATCACGACGCCGCCGACGATGAGGCCGAGCGGGCTCGCCGCCAGGAGCAGACCCACGGCCGTCGCGTCCCCGCCGAGTTCGGCGGCGTACGGGGCGGCCAATCCTTCGGGGGCATAGGCAGCGGCGAACGCGACGAACAGCATCACGACGTACCAACGCACCCGAGGGAGTCCGAAGACGATTCGTACGCCTTCCTTCGCATCCGACCACAGCCTGGCGGGCTCGTCGGGTGCAGCCGCCGGCCGTGGTCGTACGCCGACCTGCAGCAGGATCGCCGACACGGCGAATGTCGCGGCATCGATCAGCAGTGACCCGCGCGCCGACAGCAGCACTACGAGCGCGCCGCCGGCGACGAAGCCGACGACCTGGGCAACTTGGGCGGTGATGCTGCTCAGGCCAAGCCCCACTGCGTACTTGTCCCCGCTGAGGACCTCGGGTGTGGTGGCCGACCGGGCTGCTTCGAACGGCGGCGTGAACACGTTGGCGATGAACAGCAGGGTGACCAGGGACCACAGCGGCAGGCCGGGCAGCGCGAGGGAGCCGACCAGGACCATCCGGATGAGGTCGCAGCCCACCATCACCTGCCGCCGCGGATAGCGGTCGGCGTAGACCGACAGCAACGGACCGCCGATCAGCCACGGCAGGTAGCTCACGGCGAACGTCACGGCGGACAGCAGCGCAGACCCGGTCCGCTCGTAGACGACGATCGACAGCGCGACCTTGGCCAGCTGATCGCCGATGAGCGACAGCAGATACGCGCTGAACAGGTAGCGGAACTCTCGGACGGCGAAGACTTCGCGATACGTCGCCGACCGGTCAGGCGCCATCAGGGATGCCTCGTCCGTTGGGCTGCGCTGAGCTTGTGGCCGCGCAGCCATCGGTGAATGCCTACCCATGGTGTGTGAAGTCTCGCGCATCCGGCACCCGGATGCGACCCCGGCCGCCCGATCAGGTAGCCGGGCCAGGGCCCAGGTCCGGCCGCATTGCGCCGTACGGCGGTGGTGTCCGGATCCCGTCCGAGTCGAAGCGTTCCTTGATCCGCAGCCGGAGTTCTCGGGCCACCCGCCATTGATCGGCGGTGGTGGTCTGGACCTGCAAGCGCAGCGTGATCCCCTCGGCGGTGATGGACTCGACGCCCAGATCCTGCGGATCGGCCAGCATCGCCCCGGACCAGTCCGGCTCGGCCCTGAGCCCGTCGGCCACCTCCTTCATGGCCGCCCGGGCCGCATCGAGATCGGTGCTGTGCGCAACGGGCAGGTCGAGCACGACCTGCGCGTATCCCTGCGTCCGGTTGCCCACGCGCAGGATCTCGCCGTTGCGGACGTACCAGACCATCCCGTTCATGTCCCGCAGGGTGGTCACCCGCAGCCCCATCGCCTCGACGGTGCCACTCGCCTCGCCCAGGTCGACGACGTCGCCGACGCCGTACTGGTCCTCGAGGATCATGAAGATCCCGGAGATGAAGTCTCGAACCAGGTTCTGCGCTCCGAAGCCTAGGGCGACGCCCACGATGCCGGCGCTGGCCACGATGGGGGCCAGGTTGATGCCGAGTTCGCCGAGGATCAGCATCGTCGCGACCGACAGCGTGATCAGCGAGACCACGCTGCGCAGGACGGATCCGATCGTCTCCGAGCGTTGCCTCCGGCGCTCGCCGACCTGCTTGAGAACGGAGCTGGTCCGATCCCTGAGGGGTCGCAACGCGACCGGCACGGTGCCCTCGCCGGTCGTCCGGGTGATCCGCCGGATGCCGCGGTGCAGCAGGTAGCGGACCACCAGTGCGAGGACGATGATCAGCAGGATCCTGGCCGGCTTGGCGATCAGCGTGTCGGCACTTGCCGCCAGCCACTCCTGCCCGGTCACCTCGTAGACGAGCTTGCACAGGTTGTTCCCCGACCCGTCAGCGCAGTCAGGCTGGGCGATCACCGGAGCGACCGGGTTCTCGACGTTCACCGCTGGGTCGGGCCGCCTGCCGACAGGCCGGTGTGAGCGGCGAGGAAAGCCAGCTGATCAGCGGCCAGGTCCAGGGTGCGGCTGATCGACCGCTGGCCGTGCCCCACGTCTCGTTCGCTGCGCAGCAGGATGGGCCCGGCGCCGGTGGTCGCATGTTGCAACGCAGCGCAGGTCTTGCGCGCATGCAGCGGGTCGACGCGGGTGTCGGAGTCGAACGTCGTGAACAGCACCGCTGGGTACGCCGTACCGGCAACGACCCGGTGGTACGGCGAGTAGCCGAGCAGCCAACCCAGCTCCTCGGGACCGGCAGCCCTGCCGTACTCGTCGTTCCAGGTCCGGCCGAGGCCGAAGTGCTCGTAGCGGACCATGTCCAGCAGCGGTGCGCTGCACACCACCGCGGCGTACCGCTCGGGGTGCTGGGTGAGGGCGGCACCGACGAGCAGGCCCCCGTTGGAACCGCCCATGATCGCCAGCTGCTCGTGCGTGGTCCAGTCGCTGCTGACCAGTGACTCGGCGGCTGCGGCGAAGTCGTCGAACACGTTCTGCTTGTGCGCCCGCATGCCGGCGCGGTGCCAATCCTCGCCGTTCTCGGAACCCCCGCGCAGGTTCGCGACAGCCCAGACTCCGCCGGCAGCGACCCACGTCAGCATCGAGGCGGAGTAGGCCGGCGTCAGCGCCACATTGAACCCGCCGTAGCCGTACAGCACGGCCGGCCGGGGCTCGCCGGTTCGGCCCTCGGCGCTCACCACGAACATGTGGATCGTGGTCCCGTCCGCGGACGGGAAATGCACCTCGGTGACGTCGGTGGAGACGTCGGGGGCATCGCCCGGCGCGTTTTCCCAGCTGCTCGTGCCGTACGGCGCAGTGCTGTCCCACATCAACACCGACGGCGCGGTGGCGAAGTCGGTGTAGCCGATCCAGGCCTGCTGCCCCCCGTCTGGATGGGCGGCGAGCTCGACGACGGATCCGACCCCCGGCAGGTCGACCGTGCAGATCCGGGTGCTGTTCGTCGGATCGACGACGGACAGCCGGC
>JACCTY010000044.1 GCA_013812145.1 Geodermatophilaceae bacterium
CCCCTCGTCGGTACGGCGGAGCAGGGCGGCGTCATCGACCCGGACGTGCTGTGGTCGTGCACGACGTGTGGCGCCTGCGTCGAGCAGTGCCCGGTGGACATCGAGCATGTCGACCACATCCTCGACATGCGCCGCTACCAGGTGCTGATCGAGTCCGCGTTCCCCTCCGAGGCCGGCGTGATGCTGCGCAACCTGGAGAACAAGGGCAACCCGTGGGGCATGTCGGCGAAGTCCCGCGAGGACTGGATGAAGGGGCTCACCTTTGACGTACGCACGGTCGAGGGCGAGATCCCGGACGACGTGGAGTACCTGTTCTGGGTCGGCTGCGCCGGTGCGCTGGAGGATCGCGCCAAGAAGGTCACCCGTGCCGTGGCCGAGTTGCTGCACACCGCGGGTGTGGAGTTCGCTGTACTCGGGTCCGCTGAGACGTGTTCCGGCGACCCGGCGCGGCGGCTGGGCAACGAGTTCGTCTTTCAACAGCTCGGCCAGCAGAACGTCGAGACGCTCAACGCCGCCTTCGGATCCCGTCCGACGAGGAAGATCGTCGCGACCTGCCCGCACTGCTTCAACTCACTCGCCCGGGAGTATCCGCAGCTCGGCGGGGAGTACGACGTCGTCCACCACACGCAGTTGCTTGGGCGGCTGATCGAGGAGGGCAAGCTGGTGCCGGTCGAGCCGGTCGACGGGCTGGTGACCTATCACGACCCGTGCTACCTGGGCCGGCACAACAAGGTCTACACACCACCGCGTGAGGTGCTCGCCGCCGTACAGGGCATTCGCACCCAGGAGATGCACCGCTGCAAGGAGCGCGGCTTCTGCTGCGGCGCCGGCGGCGCGCGGATGTGGATGGAGGAGAAGATCGGCAAGCGGATCAACGTCGAGCGGGTCGACGAGGCGCTGGCCCTGGATCCGGACATCGTGTCGACCGCCTGCCCGTTCTGCATCACGATGCTGTCCGACGCGGTGACGGCCAAGCAGCAGGACGGCAGCGCCCGCGAGGACGTCGAAGTGCTCGACGTGGCCCAGATCCTGCAGCGCTCCATGCGCAAACCCGCCGATGCCGGCGCGGTCGCGGGCGAGTGACCATGGAGGTGACGACGACCTACCTCGAGCTGTCCGACGACGGCACGGCGGCACCGTGTCCCGATCCGAGGGTGGCCTGTCCGCCGGAGCGGATTCCGCTCGTCGTCGTACGGCCTACCGAGCCGGGACCGTTTCCGGCCGCGATTCTGCTGCACGGCGGCGGCCAATCGGGCGCGGACTGGCTCGAGTACGCGACGAGCCTGGCGGCGCGGGGCGTGATTGTGGCCTTGCCCGACGCCCGCGAGCATGGCCGGCGACTGGTGGTCAACCCCGACCCTGAGGGCTACCTGCCGGTCCTGGAGGTGCTGGCTCAGTTTCTGGGGGGCGTCGCGGACGTCCGGCTGGTGACCGACTACCTCCGCGCTATCGAGGGTTGTGACGGCCGGGTCGCCCTGCAGGGCTTCTCGCTGGGCGGCCACATCGGCCTGCTCGCTGCCGGCAGCGACGACCGGCTGGATCCGGTGTGCCTCGTGGGCACAAGCTTCGCCCCCACCTCGGCAGATGCGGGTGACTACCCGTCGTCCAAGCCCGACCCTGCCACGCTCGCCCGGATGGTCGAGGCAACGTCGGTTACGGGGGCGTACGCCGAACTGGCGCAGCGGCGGCTGCTTCTCGTCTGCGGCCGCGACGACCCGTTCGTCGATGCGGCAGTGACGTCGGACGCCGTCGCGGCCGTACTGCAGCATGGTGGTGACGGCATGATCGATGAGCTCGTGTTCGCCGGCGAGCACGAACCGCCGCCGTGGGTGCAGGCGGCGATCGCGGAATGGCTACTGGCTCGGCTCGGTTCCTGACCAGCAGCGCGCGCCCGTGGGAACATCGGCGACATGAGCTTCCTGTTCGGCGGCGGCCAGGGCCACCGCGACCCCGAGCTGGCCGAGGGCAACCGGCGGCAGCGCGAGCACCTCGCGCGGGACATCAACGACCAGCGCGCACTTGCCGGAGGTGGGTTGTTCGCCGGGCCCCGGCGGCGCACACCGTGGCTGCTGCTGGCGGCGGTGACGGCTTTCTTCCTCCTGGCGGCGTTGTTCCGCGGCGGCGGAGGAGCCGACCCGGTGGCCATCGAACGCAGCTGCACCCAACCGGCTCTCGTCGTCGAGGCCAGCCAGGTCGCGGCCGGCGCCAATCTGCGAGTCCGCAGTACCGGCCCGCAGGACGAGCAGTACATCCTCACCATCGACGGCGAACCCGTGCAGGGGCAAGCCGATCAGCAGGTGAGGTTCACCAGCACCCCGGAGGGTCCGGCGTACACCCTGCTGGACTGCGTGAGCCCCTCGTTTCTCATCCAGTCCCCGGTCCAGACGGGCGAGTACGAACTGGCGTTGGTCCAGTACGGCGCCGCTGGGGCGGAGACCGTCGCAACGGTGACCCTCACGGTCACCGACTGATTCCGGTGCTGCACCTTCGGCTCACCGTGCCCACCGATCGCCGCCAAGACGTGCTCGACCTCCTCCAAGCCGAGGTCGGGATCGCGAACATTGCGGTTTTGCCGAATTGCTCCATCAAACCGCCGGGCGACGTCATTCTCGCCGACGTGGCACGGGAGTCCGCCGACGGTGTGATCCTCGCACTGCGGGACCATCGGATCGATGTCGTCGGCACCATCTCGCTGGACTCCATCGACACGTCGATCAGCCGGGCCGCCGAGCGGGCTGAGGACGGGGCGCCGGGTGAGGGCTCGGACGCCGTCATCTGGGAGCAGGTGATCCGAGCAACGGACGCGGACTCGGCCATGTCGGTCACGTACATCGCGTTCCTGGCGATCGCGACGGTGCTCGCGTCGATCGCGATCGTGCTGGACTCGGCGGTGCTCATCGTCGGGGCGATGGTGCTCGGTCCGGAGTTCGGGCCGATGGCCGCCGTAGCCGTGGGAATCGTGCATCGACGGCACAGCGTGGTCCGGCAGGCGGTGCTCGCGTTGGTCGCGGGTTTCGCTGCCGCTATCGCGATCACCACCCTCTTGGCGCTCGCCGCCCGTGGGCTGGGCTGGATCGACGCGTCGCTGGCGGACGCCGCGCGGCCGCAGACCGGCTTCATCATCGAGCCGGACAAGTGGTCACTGATCGTCGCGTTCATCGCGGGCATCGCCGGGATCCTGTCGCTGACGGCCTCGCGGTCCGGGGCGTTGGTCGGGGTCTTCATCTCGGTGACCACGGTGCCGGCGGCCGGCAACGTCGCGCTCGCGGTAGCGCTAGGGACAGCATCGGAGTTCTGGGGCTCACTGCTCCAGCTCGGCATCAACATCGGCGCGATCCTGCTGGCCGGGATACTCACGATGCTCGTCCAACGCGCGGTGTGGCGGCGGGTGCCGCGGGCGGCCCCGCGACCAGCCGGCGTACATCACCCGTGAGTCCCCGGCGCCGTCCGCCGCGTCCAGCGAGGCTCAACGGCAACATGCAACTTTCGTTGCATCACCTAGTGCTAGTTCCAACATTGAGATCCTTGAGTTGTAACCTACCCCGGTGGATGCCACGAAATTTGTTTCCCCAAAGTGGGGTCGTGCTGTCTCCACCGGCGGCACCTACGCCTACGTACGGTTCGTCCCCACGACGATCCCTCGGGCGCTCACCTTCGAGCCAGCGACGATCAACCTTCTGTCAGAAGCGGACGCTGCCCTGGGCCGGCTGTCTGGTGCCGGCCGGTTGCTTCTCAATCCGCATCTGCTGCTGACGCCGTTCGTCCGCCGGGAAGCTCTTGCAAGCTCGCGGATCGAGGGCACCCAAGCGTCGTTGTCGGATGTTTTCGAGGCCGAGGCGCGTGGCGTCTCCGGCTCCCTTGACGTTCGTGAGGTCACCAACTACGTCGCGGCGCTGGATCATGGACTAGCTCGACTCGGCGCCCTGCCGATCAGCGGGCGGCTGGCCCGGGAGATGCACCGCGTCCTGCTGAGGGGCGTTCGCGGAGGTGAGCGAACGCCCGGTGAGTTTCGGACCAGTCAGAACTGGATCGGATCCAGTGACGGCCGCATCGAGTCGGCGATCTACGTGCCGCCGACACCCGATGAGATCCCCTCGCTTCTGGTCGATTGGGAGCGGTTCGTGCACGATGCGCAGCCGCAGCTGCCGCTGCTCATCCGGACTGCGCTGCTGCACTATCAGTTCGAAACTATCCACCCCTTTCTCGACGGAAACGGACGCCTGGGACGCCTGCTCATCGTGTTGTACCTCGTTGAGCGGGGGGCGCTGCCCACACCGCTGCTGCCCCTGTCTCCCTATTTCGAACGGAACCGATCGTCGTACTATGACTGCCTGCAAGGAGTGCGCGAACGGGGCGACATTCAGGCCTGGCTGCGATTCTTTCTGCGCGGAGTTGCGACTCAGGCGCGAGACGCCATCACGCGCTCCGACGGATTGCTGAATCTTCGCGAGCGCTACCGGCTGTCCCTGCAGGGCAGCCGCAGCAGGGCGCCTGAAGTGATTGACCTGCTCCTGGCCACCCCGATCCTCACCAGCCGGCAGGTCTCGCAGCGGCTGCCGATGAGCACGCAGGGTGCACTCAACCTCCTCAGGCAACTCACGGCCGCCGGCATCCTCCGCGAAGACTCCTCAGGCCGTGGAAGTCTCGCGCGCTGGTACGCCGACGAGGTACTCGAACTGCTGGCCGACTGACCGCTAGAAGTCGACGCGGGACAGGAAGCCGCCATCGACCACCAGGTTGGCTCCCACGCAGAACGACGCCACCGGCGAGGCGAGGAACGCCACCGCGGCCGCAACCTCCTCCGGTCGGCCCATCCGCCCGGCCGGGATGCGGTCGCGGATCGACTCGTAGAACTCCGGCTTGTCCTGCCGCCGCTGCTCCCAGGAACCACCGGGAAACTCGATCGGCCCGGGTGACACGACGTTGACCCGGACACCACGGGGCGCCAGTGACCGGCTGAGCGCGGCGGCATGGTGGATGAGCGCGGCCTTGATCGCCCCGTAGGAGCCGGGTCCGGACGGCGGCGCGGTGTCCGAGGCGGACGTGGTCGCGACCGCGACCAGGGCACCCTGCGAGCGCAGCAGAGCCTCGGTCGCCGCTTCGGCCAACCGGACAAACGCCAGCAGGTCGGTCTGGAAACTGGCCGGCCACTGCTCGGGACCGCTGAGCCCGCCCCCAGCGGAGGCGTTGGACACGACGACATCCAGGCCGCCCATCGCGGCGTCTGCATCCCGAACGAACCTCGCCAGCTCATCGCCGTCGCTGACGTCGACCGACGCATCGTGCACCGTCACGCCGCGCGCGCGTAGTTCGCCCGCTGCCCGGCGTACGCCCTCCTCGCCTCGGGCACAGATCGCGAGCGCACATCCCTCGTCGGCAAGGGTTTCAGCGATGGCCCGCCCGATTCCCCTGGACGCTCCGGTGATCAATGCCCGCTTGCCGGCCAGTCTGAGATCCACAGACGCACCTTCTCACGACCGGAACGCGAGCAGCTCGCGGTTGAGCCGGCATGCACGCAAGCAGCCGGGGTCAGCTGGGAAAGCCACGGCGGCGGTGCACCGAGGGCAGCAACACCGGCAACCCGATCACCGTCGGCAGGAACCAGAACAAAATCGCCGGCAGCTGGTTCCACAGCGGTAGCCGAGGGCCGTTGTCCACGTAGAACGCCGTCAGCATCACGAGGTAGGACCCACCCATTCCGAGGATGTGCGCGTGCAGCCTTCGCTGCCGTACGCCGAACAAGCCGAGGCCGGCCAAGCCGGCGGCGACACCAGCCAGCACGGCGAGGTGCCAGCGTCCTGTCCAGTCGACCACTGCGAGGAGCGGTGCCGTGCCGCAGAGCCCCGCCAGCGCACCGAGGTACGCCCTGCCCAGCCATCGGTGCTTTCGGCTGCCCTTTGCCGTGCGCATCGCCCCTGCCCCGGCCAGGACGGCGGAGATCCCGCAGAGAACGTGCACCATCACAAGGAAGCCAATCATCGCCGTGCCGACGCAGCCAGGTGCAGGACCAGCGTGCCCGCCAGCGTCGCGAGCGCCAGCAACTGCAGCCCCGCCCGGAGCAGATTCAGTTGCTCGAAACTGTCGAAGATTGCTGTCAGCGCCTGCGTGTCACTGGCAGTGCGCTGAGAGAAGCTGAGCGGCGCCGCCCATGCCGTCACCACCAGCCAACCCACCGTCGCGACTGCGGTGATGGACCTCAGATGTCTGTCGCTCCGCTCCCGGCCGAATCCCAGGGCGGGTGCAGCGACGGCTAGCGCCAGCGCGGCCGCGACCAGGCCGAGACCGCCGTACCATGCCACGCCGTTGTCGAGGTCGGCCGCCTGGCTGTACCCAGAATAGGCCCGCACCCCGATGCGGTGGCGCGCCGGCAACTGTTTGATCGCCTGATCCAGGCTGGCTCCCACCAGCATTCCGTTGACAGCCACCGCAGCCACCAGTACGGCGGATCTAGCCCGCCCGACGCTACCAACTTTCATTGGGACACCCCCCCTTGGAGAGTAGCGTCACTACACATAGCAACACTACCCTTAGGTTGAGTTCGGGGGTAGCCTCGACCTGTGCGGGCAGAGACACTCAAAGGCCATCTCGACGGGCTGCTGCTCGCCGCGTTGGAGGCCGGCCCGTTGCACGGCTACGGCGTGATCGAGGCGCTGCGGACAGGCAGCGACGGCACGTTCGACCTACCCACCGGGACCGTGTATCCGGCGCTGCACCGCCTCGAGCGGGCCGGTCTAGTGG
>JACCTY010000046.1 GCA_013812145.1 Geodermatophilaceae bacterium
ATCACGCGCCCCTAGCATGCCGTTGTTGGCCGGAACCGCCCGTACGCTCTGGCACAGGCGTTTTCGCCAGATGCGACAAGTGCAGGTCAGCCCTCGTAGCTCAGGGGATAGAGCATCGGTTTCCTAAACCGTGTGTCGCAGGTTCGAATCCTGCCGGGGGCACCCTGTGATGTCTCAGGACATCCCGGATGGCCGAACCCAATAGTCGTGGGTTCGGCCGTCCGTGGTCTAGCGGGTGGGGCCGGGTGGTCGGCCGGTGCCTTGGTAGCGCTTGGTTGTGTCGAGGGTGAGCTCGCGGAGGAGTTCTCCGGTGGGGTGTCGATGATGCGGATGTCGAGGTCGTGGACCAAGACGAGGACGCGGGTTCGGGTGTGGGTTCGCCCGATGCCGATGGAGTAGAGCCGGCCGCCGTGACGGAGGGTGATCTTGCCGGCTTTGTCGATGCGGTCGGTGCGAACCCGGTTGTGGGAGTCGGTCTGCTGGTCGCCGGCGGTGGCCTTGGGTCGGGCTTGGTAGGCGGTCGCGGGGGTGGCCCGGTGCGGGAGTGACCGGTGTGGTCGTCGGTGGTGTACTCATCGGCGAACCGGTCGATGAGGGCCTGGAGTTGGGCGAGGGTGGCCGGTTGCTCGGACTGGGCGGCACGCCACTTCTTCATGGTCTGCTGGAACCGCTCGACTTTGCCGCAGGTGCTGGGGTGGTTGGGGCGGGAGTTCTTCTGGACGACGCCGAGGCGGCTGAGCTCGGCCTCGAAGCTGTTGCGACCGCGGGTGCCGTGCAGGCTGCCGCCGGACAGGCGGGTGGTGAACACCATGCCGTTGTCGGTAAGCGTGGAGGCCGGGATCCCGTGGGTGGCAATGGCGTTGCGGAACTCGGCGAGCACGATTGGTCCGGTCACTCGGGGGTGGGCGGGTACGGACAGGGCGTAGCGGGAGTGGTCGTCGAGCCAGGACAGGATCTCGGTGTCGGCGCCGGGTCGGCCCTCTGGGCGGGTGAGCCGGTAGTGGGTGAAGTCGGCCTGCCAGCACTCGTTGGGCTGGTCGGCTTGGAAGCGGATGTAGGAGGACTTCGGCTTCTTCTTCGGGTCGGGGATGACCAGTCCGGCGGTGACCAGGTGCCCGGCGATGGTGGGCGCGGGAGACGGTGCGGCCGTGGTGGTGCTCCAGGTGCCAGCCGATGGTGTCGGGGCCGGCGTCCAGGCCGGTCGTGGTGAGCTTCTGCCGGATCTCGGTGATCAGGTCGACGGTCTCGGTCGGTGTCGCGTTCGGAGTGCTCTTCGGGCGCCGGGAGCGGGCCTCGAACGCGGCCTCGCCCTCGACCCGGTAACCGGTGAGCAGCTCGTGGAGCCAGGATCGGGAGACGCCGTACTGGGCGGCGACCTCACGGACAGGACGCTTCTGGACCACCACGGTGGTGATCACCAAACGGGTAAGCGACATGCCCGCACGCTTCAAGCCGGGCAGGGTTCAGCCCGGGATCTCCTGAGACATCAGTCCGGTGCGTCTTGAGACACCTGTCCGGATGTCCTGAACCAGAACACTGCCGGGGGCACCCAAATCGGGCTCCGCCTGTCATCCGCTCGCTTAGACCACGGTGCGTTAAGCATCTAAACGCACTGCTACGTCGGACTCGTGCCGCGTCCGGCAGCGCCGCCATTCGGACTGCAGTTGGCCGCGCGGGCGGTCAGCAGGGCGTTCGAGGAAGAGCTCATCGCCGCTGATGCCATGGAGTCCAGCGGCCCGCTCACCGGCGCCGGGACCCGGACCGCCGCGTGCATCTTGTCGAAGTCACCGAATCGGGTGAGGCCGCCTTCGCTCGGCTGCGCGGTGTGGCCGTGGTCTTCGATCGTCGCCTTCGCAAGGGCTTGACAGCTGAGGCCCCGCCGCCTCTGTCCCCACGGCTCGTAGATCGCCAGCGCCGGCCTCGGCCCGATCGGGCGCCGGGTGGTGCCGCGCAACCGGGGCCTCACCGCCGACCACGCCCGCTGCGACTCCGGCGCACCGGCTCTCGGCGTACAGCCGTCGAGAGACGGTGCAGGTAGCGTCTTGACACGTGTTCTCGTGGCGCCGGCCGTCGTCGGAGGGTGTCCAGGCCGTCCTGACCGCTGCTGAGGTCGAGGAACCGGCGTACGACGGGGTGGGATCCACGGCGGCGACCGCAACACCGACGGGCTATCCGCGCCGGCAGTACCAGCTGCATCTGGGCCACGGTGAGGCGGTGTTCACTCGCGCGGTCGCGGCCCTGGATACCTGGCAGCCGCAGCTCCGGACCGGCATCACCGTCACTCCAACCGACGCCGAGCCACGGCCGGGACAGACCGTGGTGCAGTGCCTTCGGATCGGACCAGTCTGGGCGCTGGCCGCCTGCCGGATCATCTACCGGCTCGAGCAGCCCGACCGGGTCGGCTTCGCCTACGGCAGCCTGTCGGTGCATCCGGTGCGGGGCGAGGAGGCGTTCCTGATCGAGCGGGACCCGGCTGGCGTCGTCCGCGCCAAGATCGTCGTGTTCTCCCGGCCGAACCACTGGCTCGTTCGGCTCGGCGGGCCGATCGGCCGGCTGGTCCAGGGCCGTCGGGCGAAGGCCTATCTGGCCGGCATCCGCAGCTACACGCTGTCCTCCTGAACCGAGCCGCGGATAACGGCGGGCAACTGCTCGAACCAGTCCAGGACGGCCCGTTCGTAGTGCAGGCCGAAGTCCAACGTGGCCATGCCGTAGACGTCCGGCTCGTCGGTGCCGCCGAGCGCTGTCGAGCGCATCTCTTCGTAGCGCGCCAGCCGCTCGCGGTGGGTGGCCCGGTGCCCGGCGACGATCTCGGCCAGCCGCTCCGGCTCCAGGTGCCGACCGAAGACGATGGTGAGCAGCAACGGGAAGCGGATGGTCTCGGGGCCGGGCTCCCGGCGTACCCACTCTGAAAAGGCGTCCCGACCCTGGTCGGTGAGGGAATACGGCTTGCGGTCGCGTCGACCCCGCTCGCCCGCCACGACCAGACCGCCGTCGGCCATCGCAGCAAGTTCGCGATAGACCTGACTCTGCGTCAACGTCCAATAGTTGCCAATCACGGTCTGAGCGGCGGCCACGAGATCCCAGCCGGTCATCGGCCCGTGGTGCAGGAAGCCGAGCAGGGACGCTGCGGTGGGATTGAGCGGACGTTCCATTGTGACAAGTTAGGGCACGGGTCGACCGCGAGCGCCCTCGCGGGCGTGCTGGCTAGGGTGCCAGCCGATGGCTGTTCCCGAGCGTGGCCGGCCGCTGGCGATGTCCGCGCTGCTGGTCGCGACCCTCACCGGCCTGAGCCAGCTGCTCGGGCTGCTCCGCGACACCGTCATGGCCGCGATATTCGGCGCGGGCGCGGACGTCGATGCGTTCCTCGTGGCCCAAGGTCTGCTCAATCTCGTCCTGGCCGTCGCCGCCGGAGCGATCGCCAAGGCCACCGTCCCCGTGCTCAGCCGCGCGGTGGACACCGGCCGGTACGCCGACGGCCTCGGGACACTGCGGGTCGCCCTCACGCTGTGCACGCTCGTGCTCGGCCTTGCGGCAGTCGGAATGTGGTTCGCTGCCGACGCACTCGTCGGGGTTCTCGCGCCCGGTTTCGACCCGGCCGTCCGGGCCACCGCGGTCGAGCTGACCCGGATCATGCTGGTCTCGGTGCTCTTCGTCGCCGGCACCAACATCCTGGCCGGCGGGGCGCAGGCCTACGGCGTCTTCGGCTGGGCGGCGCTGCAGGGCATCCCGTTCAACCTCGCCATGATCGTCGCGGCGCTGGCCCTGTCCCCCATCCTGGGCATCCGGTCGCTGGCCCTGGGCTTCGCCGTCGGCTCGTTCCTCCGGTTGCTGCTGCAGATCCCGCCAATGCGCCGCCGCGGGCTGCGGTTGCGCCCGTCGCTGCGCTGGCGCGATCCGGGCCTGCGGGAGATGGCGGTGCTCGTGCCGCCCCTGCTCCTCGGCAGCGCCCTCGGCAACGTCAACGCGGTCGTCGACCGCGCGGTGGCGTCACAGGTGGGAACGGGTGCCATCGCGGGACTGAGCTACGGCTACCGGCTGGTGTCGATCTTCGACATGTTGGTGGTCGCCACGCTGGCGACGACGCTGTACCCGGCGTTCAGCGCGGCCGGTTCGCCGCAGCGGCGGGCAGAACTGCGGTCCCGGGTCGACCGCGGCGCCGGGATGGCGCTGGCCCTGCTGGCTCCGGCCGTCGCGCTGCTGCTCGTCGCCGGCCGGCCGATCGTGACGCTGATTTACGGCCGCGGCGACTTCGACCAGGCCGCCGTCGAGGTGACCGCGCTGGCGCTGGCCGGATACGCCGTCGGCCTGCTCGCCCTCGGCGTTCGCGAGGTGCTGACGCGGGCGTCGTACGCCGTCGGCGACAGCGCGACCCCGGTCCGCGCGGCGCTGGCCGGTGCGATCGTCAACGTGGTCGGTGACCTGACGCTCGGGCCGGCGTTCGGGGTCATCGGTATAGCGGTCGCCACGACGCTGTCCTTCGTCACCGCCGCCGTGGTGCTGTGCTGGAGCGCGGCGCGTCGTCACCAGCTCGTTCGGCCGGGAGCGGTGCTCACCGCCGCCGCGGTGACAGTCGGTGCCGCCGCTGCCGCCGGCGGGGGAGCAACGTTGGTCGCCTGGGCGTGGCGGTCGTGGCTACCCGCGGGGACGCTGGCAACCGCAGGCGAGGTCGTCGTCGTCGCAGTCGTGATCGTGCCGACGTACCTGGTCCTGTTGCGACTGGCCGGGCGCCCCGAGCCGGCGGACCTCGCCGCGCTCGCCCGATCGGTCCGGCGCCGGCTGCGCCCCCCGAGCTAGCTCGGCCGGAGCAGGCCCAGCGGTGTGGCCTGTTCGCAGTGCCCGAGCGGGTTGTCGCGCAGCGCGGCTTGGATGTCGGCCGCCGGCAGCGCATCCAGGGAGCGCCCCCGCACCGACCCGCCGCGGTCGTTGATGTCGACGATGGCCACTTCCGCGCCGATCCGGCTGGCGAGCCGTTCGCACAGTTGCACCGCAACGGCCGCGGGCAACGGTGGCAGGACAGTGCCCTCGTACGGCGGGCGCATCCCGTCGATGTCCCGTGCCAGCGACCCGGCCAGTCGGTAGAAGGTGCCGCCGATCCCCAACGGCCGGGTCGCTGCGGCCGCAGCGGCCGCCACCACCACACGCCCGCGGCCGGTGTGTTCCAGGACGTACTGCATCTTCGCCGGGATCGACAGCCCCATCGAGTCGCCGTACGGCCGGACGTTCGCGGCCAGGATTCGCGCTAGCAGGCCCGGCCGGATCGAGGACGCAGGGACGCCGCGGCCGGTCAGCAGGACGGCCAACTTCTCGGCCACGAACACCGTGTCGGTCGCCCGGCAGATGTCCCCGACCGCCGCGCGGACGGCCTCGCCGAGGTCGTCCCCGGGCAGCAGCCACGGCGTACGAACCAGGATCCGCTCGTACCGGGCCGGACCGATAGTGACGATCTCGTGCCCTTGGATCTCGCCTGGCAGGGACACTCGGGTCGGCCCGCCGCCGGACAGAACCGTCATGTGCGCCTCCTCGGGTGCGACATCCCGTCGCGGCGGACTATAGGAAGCCAACATGAGAGTCAGATGAGGATCGGCCGCGACGCGCCTGAGTATCCCCACCGTTTACCGAACAGCACTTCCTCTCGCCACCGTTGATGCGCTGTGATGGGCGGATGACCCAAGACCTGCCGCGGCGTGCGGCGACCCTGTTGGCCACTTCGGCAATCCTGCTCACGACGGCGCTGGTGGCACCCAGCGCCGGCGCGGAACCGGACGGATCCTTCGACCCGGTGCGCTTCGCGTCGTTCAACGCCTCGCTGAACCGCACCGTCGAGGGCGAACTCATCATGGATCTGTCCACTCCGGACGATCAGCAAGCCGCGAACGTCGCGGAGATCATCCAGCGCACCCGGCCGGCCGTCATCCTGATCAACGAGTTCGACTTCGACGCCGACGGCACGGCGCTGCGACTGTTCCAGGACAACTACCTGTCGGTGCCGCACAACGGCGCGCCCCCGATCGACTACCCATTCGCATTCACCGCACCGTCCAACACCGGCGTACCCAGTGGCTTCGACCTCAACAACGACGGAACCGTCGGCGGCCCGGACGACGCGCTGGGGTTCGGTTTCTTCCCAGGGCAGTTCGGGATGGCGGTCTACTCCAAGTACCCCATCGACACCGCGGGAGTGCGGACGTTCCGGAACTTCCTGTGGAAGGACATGCCCGGCGCGTTGCTGCCGGATGACCCCAGCACCCCGGCGCCGGCTGACTGGTACTCACCGGCCGAGCTGGCTGTGCTCCCCCTGTCCTCCAAGAGCCACTGGGACCTGCCTATCCAGGTCGGCGGCGGGAGCGTGCACTTCCTGGTCAGCCATCCGACGCCGCCGGTTTTCGACGGCGAGGAGGACCGCAACGGCCGGCGCAACTTTGACGAGATCGGCCTCTGGGCTGACTACATCTCCCCGCTGCGCGGCCGCTACATCTACGACGACCAGGGAAAGCGTGGCGGGCTCGGGGTCGGCGAGCGGTTCGTGATCGCCGGCGACCAGAACTCCGACCCCTTTGACGGCGACAGCATCCCCGGGGCGGCACAGCAGCTGCTGGACAACCGGCGCGTGAACGACGCCATGCCGCCGGACTCCCTCGGCGGCGTCGAGGCGAGCCTGCGGCAGCGCGGTATCAACCTCGAGCACGAGGGGCCGGCCCGGTTCGACACCGCCGACTTCTCCGAGCCCGCGCCCGGCAACCTGCGGGTGGACTACGTCCTGCCGTCCGGGCAGATCGGAATCCGGCAGTCGGCGGTGTTCTGGCCGACGTCGGCGAACCCGCTGTTCCGGTTGACCGGCGACGGCAGCTTCCCATTCCCGAGCTCCGACCACCGGCTGATCTGGGCCGACCTCACAATCTGAGCTGCTCGCCTAACCTGGCCAGGTGCCGTCCATTCTGTGGTTTCGCCGTGACCTGCGCCTGACCGACCATCCTGCGCTGTGCGACGCGGTGGCCGGCGACGACACGGTCGTGCCGCTGTTCGTCCTCGACCCGGCGCTGCTCGAGCCGGCCGGTGGACCGCGGGTCCGGTTCATGCTCGACTGCCTGCGGGCGCTTGACGACGACCTGGACGGCCGGCTCGTCGTACGCACCGGTGACCCGGCCGACGTCGTCCCCGCCGTGGCGCGCGAGGTCGAGGCCAGCGCCGTACACATCTCGGCCGACTTCAACCCCTACGGCCGTCGGCGCGACTACCACGTCGCCAGGGCACTCGGTGAGGTGCCGTTGCAGACAACCGGTTCGCCGTACGCCGTCTCTCCGGGGCGGGTCAGCAAGCCCGACGGCACGCCCTACCGCGTATACACGCCCTTCTACCGGGCCTGGACCGAGCACGGCTACCCCCGTCCGCCGAACCGGCCGGCGCGGATCGACACCGTCAGCGGTCTTCGATCGGATCGGCTGCCGGCCGCACCAGACATCGGTGACACCGCGCTTCCGGAGGCCGGCGAGCAGGCGGCACTGCGCCGTTGGGCGGACTTCCGGGACGAGCACCTGCTGAAGTACGCCGAGGACCGCAACCGTCCCGACATCCCGTCGACCAGCAGGTTGTCGGCGTACCTGCGTTGGGGCTGCATCCACCCGCGTACGCCGCTGGCCGACCTCGAGAGCCGGACCGGCAAGGGCGCGGAGGTGTTCCGCAAGGAGCTGGCCTGGCGCGAGTTCTACGCCGACGTGTTGTTCCACCAGCCGGCATCCGCCCGCGATCATCTGCAGCCGCGTTATGCCGGGCTGAAGGTCGACGCCGGGAAGGCCGCCGACGAGCGGTTCGCGGCCTGGGCGGAGGGCCGCACCGGTTACCCGATCGTGGACGCCGGGATGCGCCAGCTCCGGGCCGAGGCGTGGATCCACAACCGGATCCGGATGGTCGTGGCCTCGTTCCTGGTCAAGGACCTGCACCTGGGCTGGAAGGAGGGTGCCCGGCACTTCATGCGCTACCTCGTCGACGGCGATCTGGCCAGCAACCAGCACGGCTGGCAGTGGGTCGCCGGCTCCGGAACCGACGCCTCGCCGTTCTACCGCGTGTTCAACCCGGTGAAGCAGGGCCAGAAGTTCGATCCGTCCGGCGACTACGTACGCCGCTACGTGCCGGAACTGCGAGGTGTGGACGGTGTCGCCGTACACACCCCTTGGGACCTTCCGGCGCCCCCGGATGGCTACCCGACTCCGATCGTGGAGCATGACCACGAGCGGCGGGAGGCCCTCGAGCGTTACGAGGCGATCAAGGGTTGACCGGGATGGGTCAGCGGTAGCTGGCGCGGCGGGGCGCATACCAGTTGGTTGACGGTCGCCGTACACTAGACAGCGTGACCACGCAGATTGCCATCCGGCTCGGCGACAGCGAACTGGCGGCTCTGGACGCCGAGGTGGCCGAAGGGCGAGCCGCCAATCGCTCCGAGGCTGTCCGCCGCGGCATCGCCCGCCTGCAGCGTGATCAGCGCTACCGAGCCGAAGAGGTTGCGCTCATCGAACTCGCCAGACGCGGCGAGCCCGTCTACCCCGACCTGGACGGCCTGCTCGTTCTACCGCACCGCCCGCTGGACTGATACGCGACGATGCGCACGATAGCGGCAGTCCAGTTGGACAAGCGGCGGCCAGCCCTGATCCTGACCCGGCAGTCCAAGTCTTATTCGGCGGTAGCGCTGGTGGCGAAGTAGGCGGGCGATGCCCTGGCGGACCGCCTCGGAGCGATTGGCGGCGCGCCCTTCCGCCACCTGCGTCCAGTGCCGCCAGTTCGCGGTCGTCGAGCCGGATGGCAATCTGCGTGGTCATCACCGCAGTGAATGACGATCGTCAA
>JACCTY010000055.1 GCA_013812145.1 Geodermatophilaceae bacterium
TTCCTGCACGACATCGGCAAGGCGCTCACCCACGAGGTCGAGGGCAGCCACGCGATCATCGGTGCCGACCTGGCGCGCAGGTACGGCGAGGACGACGAGGTGGTGCACGCCATCGAGGCGCACCACAACGAGGTGGCGCCGCAGACCGTCGTGGCGGTGCTGACTCAGGCCAGCGACTCGTGCAGCGGCGGCCGCCCGGGCGCCCGCCGGGAGAGCCTGGAGAGCTACGTCAAGCGGTTGGAACGCATCGAGGAGATCGCCTCGCAACGGCCAGGGGTGGACAAGGTCTACGCCATGCAGGCCGGCCGTGAGATCCGGGTGATGGTCGCCCCCGACCAGGTCGACGACATCGGGGCACACCTGCTGGCCCGTGAGGTGGCCAAGCAGATCGAGGACGAGCTGACCTATCCCGGTCAGATCCGGGTCACCGTCGTGCGCGAGTCACGGGCGACCGAGATCGCACACTAGGCGCCATGCACGTGGTCTCCCTGGCCGAGCGCCCGGAGTTGGCCGACGCGGCATTCGGCATTCCATACGGGCCGACCGGCGGGACGTTCATGCAGGGCAGCCCGGTACCACTGCTCGTGCGCCGACGCCGGCTGGTGCAGCGCTGGCCGGACCACGTGCTGGTGCTGCTGGACGACGACGAGCCCGTCGCGCGCGGAGTGAGCGTGCCCTTCTGCGCCGCCGGCGAAGGTCGGGAGCCGTTCCCGGACGGCGGCTGGGACCAGATCGCCATCTGGGTCGCCGAGGACGCCCTGGACGGAAGGGAGCCGGACACCGCCTGTGCGCTCGAGATCCGACGGCCTGCCGCTCGACCGTTGGCTGCGTGTACACGTGCGGGCCGGAGGGCAGATCGTCGGGATCGCGTCGTGCTCGGCCACGGTCCAGACGCCGCTGTCACAGTGGCGGCGTTGGACCGGGTTGCCCTTCGATCAGGATGGCGCCGTGGTCATCCCGGGCGGCCTGGTGCCGGTCCTCGTGTCGATCACCCACGACATCGGTGTCTACGTCGAGCCCAACGTGTGGGTCCGGCACGCCCTGTGACCGGTTAGGGCCCGAGCCGGGGACCGCACCGCGTCAGCCGTCGAGCTAGCCGTTGTCTCTCGCCACAGCTGCCAGCGTCTGGTCCTCGTTGGCCCCGGCAATGACCGTGGCTCCGGCGGCGATCCGGCCGCTGCGGTTGACCCGCTTCTCCAGCTGATGGGCGATCGTCGACAGCAGGAAGTTCACGATGATGTAGATGCCCGCGGCAGCGACGTACAGCTGCAGGGAATACTGACTGCCGAAGAAGTTGATGATGTTTCTGGCCTGCTGCAGCAGTTCGGGGTAGGCGATGATGAAGCCCAGCGAGGTGTCCTTCAGGAGCACTACGAGCTGGCTGACCAGCGCGGGCAGCATCCGGCGGACGGCCTGCGGCAACAATATGGACACCAGCACCTGCGACTTGCGCATGCCGAGGGCGTACGCCGCCTCGCTCTGGCCGCGGTCGATGGACAGGATGCCGGCGCGGATGATCTCGCACAGCACGGCCATGTTGTAGAGGACCAGGCCCAGCACCAGCGTCCAGAACCGGGGCAGGTCCAGACCCAGGACCGGTCGGGCGCCCAGGAACAGGAACAGGATCAGGATGACGAGTGGGATGGCCCGGAAGAACTCGACGACCACGGACACAGGAACGCGCAGCGCCGCATGATCGGACAGCCGTCCGAAAGCGAGGATGGCTCCCAACAACGTTGCGAAAAGCATGGCCGCCCCGGCCGCCTGCAGCGTGACTATCAGGGCCCGGCCGAGCGACTGCGGGACGCCGGTTCGGGGGTCGAAGACTATTGCCCATCGGTCGGCTTCGAGTTGCCCGTTGGCCGCCATCCGCTGGAGGCCGAGCACGATCAGGCCGAGAACGAACAGTCCGCCGACACCGCTGCCGATGCGGACATTTCGCCGTCCCCGGGGACCGAGATCGTCGAAGAGCACGCTTGCGCTCATCGCAGAATCGCCGTTCTGCGCTCGATGACACCGACCGCGATCCCCGAGGGCACCGTGATCACCATGTAGGCCAGTGCGATGCCACCGAAGATGGCGAGCACCTGAGCGGGGTTGTCGCGGGCGAGGGACGGGGCCAGCTGGGCGATGTCGGCGACAGCGAACCCCCCGCCGGCGATGGCGCTGTTCTTCACCAGCGCAATCCAGAGGTTGCCCAGCGGCGGCACGACACTGCGAAACGCCTGGGGGAGCACCACGTCGCGCAGGGATTGACCGAAGGTCAGCCCGATGGCACGCGCGGCTTCGGCCTGACCGGTGCTGACCGAGTTGATGCCGGAGCGCACCACCTCGCAGACAAAGGCCGCGGTGTACACCGACAGCGCGACGATGGCCGCGATGAAGAAATTCTGGAAGGTGACGTCTACCGCTGGTAGCCCGAAGATCACGATGAAGAAGACCGCGGTGAGCGGTGTGTTGCGGACGAGCTGGACGTAGGTGGCGCCCAGAGCTCGCAGCGGGGGGAGAGGGGAAACGCGGAAAGCGGCCAGGATGGTACCCAGGATCGTGGCAATCACAGCCGCGGCCACGCTCATCCCGAGCGTGGTCAGGAAGCCCGACCACAGTCGATCCAGGTTGTCGAGCAGAGCCTGCATGTCCCGGACAGCCCTTCCTGGTCTGGGCACGTAGCCCGGGGGGCCTGGCCGGCCCCCCGGGCTACGTGCGCTCAGTGGTGGAGGTGTCTAGTAGCGGTCAACCGCGGGCGGCTCGGGCGCCGGGGCGCCGGTGATGGCCCCGGCGGTGGCATCCCACGCCGCCGCCCAGGACCCGTCCTCGAAGGACTCCTCGAGCACGTCGTTGATGAATGTCCGGAAGTCGTCGTCGCCCTTGGGGATCCCGATGCCGTAGGGCTCCTCGGTGAACGGGTTGTCGACCAGTTCAAAGGCCTCCGGATCCTGCGCGACGAAGCTGGTCAGGATGACGTTGTCCGTCGTAACGGCGTCGACCTGGTCGTTCTTCAGCGCCTCGGCGCACAGCGAGTACTCGTCGAACAGAGTCAGGTCCGCGTCCGGGTAGTTCTCCTGGACGTAGCCGGCCGGGGTGGACCCGTTGACGGAGCACACCCGGATGTCGGCGAGGCTCTCCTCGCCCTCGACGCCGAGCGGGTTGCCGGCCGCGACCATGATGTCCTGGCCCGCGACGTAGTAAGGCCCGGCGAAGTCGATGAGCTCCTTGCGGTCGTCGTTGATCGTGTAGGTGGCTGCCACCATGTCGACCTGGCCTTGCTGGAGGAACGGCTCGCGGTTGGCCGAGATCGTCTCGACCCACTCGATGTCCTCGGGGGCGATGCCCAGCTTGGCCGCGATGATCTTGGCGATCTCCACGTCGAAGCCCTCGGGTACGCCATCGGGTGAGACCAGCCCGAAGCCTGGCTGGTCGAACTTCGTGCCGACGGTGATCGCGCCCGCTTCGGCGAGCTCAGCCATCGTCGTGCCTTCGTCGAACTGGACCTCCTCTTCGACAGGGACGGTGGCGTCGGGGGCGGTGGCGTCGTTACCCGCCTCGCTGGAGCAGCCAGCCAGGGCCACCAGCCCCAGGGCGGCACATGCTGCGGTCAGCCGTCGTACTCGCATCGATCTCCTCCTAGTGCGGTCAGTCAGTGGGTCAGGATCTTGGACAGGAAGTCCTTCGCGCGGTCGCTACGGGGATTGGTGAAGAAGGTCTCCGGGGTCGCCTCTTCGACGATCTTGCCGTGGTCCATGAAAACCACCCGATCGGCGGCCTTGCGGGCGAAACCCATCTCGTGGGTGACGACGACCATCGTCATCCCTTCGCGGGCGAGCGAGGTCATCACGTCGAGCACCTCGTTGATCATCTCTGGGTCCAGGGCGGAGGTGGGCTCGTCGAAGAGCAACACCTTGGGCTCCATGGCCAACGCGCGTGCAATGGCAGCGCGCTGCTGTTGTCCCCCGGACAGCTGGGCCGGGAACTTGTCCGCCTGTTCGGCGATGCCGACCCGCTCGAGCAGGAGCCGACCGCGTTGCTCCGCCTCGGCTTTGCGCACCTTGCGGACCTTGATCGGGCCGAGCGTGACGTTCTCCAGAATTGTCTTGTGGGCGAACAGGTTGAAGCTCTGGAAGACCATGCCCACTTCGCTGCGCAACCTCGCCAGCGCCTTGCCCTCCTCCGGTAGCAGTACGCCGTCGAGCCGGATCTCGCCCTGCTGCACGCCTTCGAGCCGGTTGATGCAGCGACACAGTGTCGACTTGCCGGAGCCGGACGGCCCGATCACGACGATGACCTCGCCGTTGGCGATATCCAGGTTGATGTCCTTGAGCACCTGCAGGTCACCGAACCACTTGTTGACCCCGGCCAGAGCGACCAGGGGCTGCTTGGTCCTGGTGGCCTGATCCGAACTCATGCCCTGCACCCTAGTGCCGGTCCGCCGCCGGTCCGGCAGGCGAGAGGTCACGGGACGGTAACGCGGCGCTGCACGCCGTACCCTCAGAGCACTATGGCTGGCAAGACGTACGGCATCCGGACGTACGGCTGCCAGATGAACGTGCACGACTCCGAGCGGCTGGCCGGGCTGCTGGAGACCGCCGGTTACGAGCGGGCTGCCGACGGCAGTACGCCGGATGTCGTCGTCTTCAACACCTGCGCGGTGCGGGAGAACGCCGACAACCGGCTCTACGGCAACCTCGGGCAGATGCGGCCGGTCAAGACCGCCAATCCGGGGATGCAGATCGCCGTCGGCGGGTGCCTGGCGCAAAAGGACCGCGGCGAGATCGCCCGACGCGCGCCGTGGGTGGACGTCGTGTTCGGCACCCACAACATTGGCTCCCTGCCTGTGCTGCTGGAGCGAGCGCGGCACAACGGCGAGGCGCAGGTCGAGATAAAGGAAGCGCTGGAGGTGTTTCCCTCGTCGCTGCCGACCCGGCGCGATTCGGCGTACTCGGCCTGGGTCTCGATCTCGGTCGGCTGCAACAACACCTGCACGTTCTGCATCGTCCCGTCGCTGCGGGGCACCGAGCAGGACCGGCGGCCCGCAGACGTCCTCGGCGAGATCCGGGCGCTCGTCGACGAGGGCGTGCTCGAAGTGACCCTGCTCGGGCAGAACGTCAACTCCTACGGCGTCGAGTTCGGGGATCGGCAGGCTTTCGGCAAGCTGCTCCGCGCCTGCGGTGCGATCGACGGCCTGGAACGGGTCCGTTTCACCTCGCCGCATCCGCGCGACTTCACCGACGACGTCATCGCGGCGATGGCAGAGACGTCGAACGTCTGCCACCAGCTGCACATGCCGCTGCAGTCAGGATCCGACGCGGTGTTGAAGCGGATGCGCCGGTCCTACCGGAGCGAGCGGTTCCTTGGCATCGTCGAGAACGTCCGCGCCGCGATGCCGGACGCCGCCCTCACCACCGACGTCATCGTCGGCTTCCCGGGTGAGACCGAGGAGGACTTTCAGTCCACAGTGGACGTCATGCGTGCTGCGCGTTTCGCCAGCGCCTACACGTTCCAGTACTCCCAGCGTCCCGGTACGCCGGCCGCCACCCTGCCGGACCAGGTTCCCAAGGCGGTGGTCCAGGAGCGCTACGAGCGGCTGGTCAGCTGCCAGGAGCAGATCAGTTGGGCCGAGAACCGCGCACTCGTCGGTCGGCGGGTCGAGCTGCTCATCTCGGCGGGTGAGGGGCGCAAGGACGCCGGCACCGGCCGGATGACCGGCCGTGCGCGGGACGGTCGGCTGTGCCACGTGGCGCCGTACGGAGGGGTACGTCCCGGTGACGTCGTGGAGACGGTAGTGACGTACGCCGCCCCGCACCATCTCGTCGCGGACGGGCTGCTGCTCTCGCACCGGCGAACCCGGGCCGGCGACGCCTCCGAACCGCGGCGTGGCGTGCCGCTCGGGATGCCGTCGGTGAGACCGCGCACCCCCGTGACGTCCGAGCAAGAGTGAGGTATTAGCTCACGATTGCTCGGACGCCAGGCGGTTGTCGGCAGTACGGCGGGTGCGGATGACGACGAACTCGCGCTCGGGGTCATGCGGGAGTCGAGGATCGCCGTCGACGACGAGGTCCACCGCATCGACCGTGGGATCGTCGGCGTAGAAGGCGTCCTCCTCGGCCATCCATTCGGCCCAGAAGCCGGCCAGACCAAGCCCGTCGCGTTCCAGACCGCGTCGCAGCCGCAGTTCCCGTGGTGCCTGCACCCAGACTGACAGCGTCAAGCGATCCCGGATCGCTGCACGGGCAGCCGAGACGCCCTCGATGAGTACCACCGGGGCTGGGGGTATCTCGCACCAGTCGGTACGGCGGCGCAGATCCCAGTCATAGCGCTGGAAACGAGCCGGCTGCCCGACGGCCAGTGGTTCGAGGACCCAGTCCTCGAGCAGCCGCCACCACCTGGTCGCATGGTCGTGATACGCCAGGTCGTCGGTGTGGACCACCGGGGCATCGCCCAGGGCCGCTGCCAGCCGGGCGGCGAAGGTGGACTTGCCGGAGCCGCCCGGCCCGTCGACGGCGACCAGCCGGACCGGCATCGAGGCAGGCGGCTGCGCTGACAGGATGCGCGAGGCCAGGTCCGCGAAGCTGCAGAGGTGGCTCACGGCCGGGCGGAGCGCTCCGCTTCGGCGAGCCACTGCCGGCGGGCCTCCAACGCCGCCTCGGCGTCGGCGACGCGGGACGGGTTCCCGGCGGCGCGGGCCTTGGCAAGCTGCGATTCGGCCTTGCGTGCTGCTTCGCGCAGCTGCACGAGCACCGGGTTCTCGACGGCGGCGCTGCGGTCCCAGCGGTCCTCGACTGCGTCGCGGATCCGTCGCTCGGCCTCCTGCATCCTCGCGTCGAGCCCGCGAACGGCGTCGCGGGGGACGTGCCCCACCGCGTCGTAGCGCTCCTGCAGCTCGCGCAGCGCCGCCTTCGACTTCTCCAGGTCAGCAGGGTTCAGCGCCTCGGCCTCGGCGATGAGCGACTCCTTGAGCTTCTGGTTTCCCACCTGCTCGGCGTCCCGCTCGGAGAACACGGCGCTGCGGGCGGCGAAGAAGGCATCCTGCGCGGCCCGGAATCGTGACCACAGCGCGTCTTCGGCCTCGCGTCGCGCCCGGCCACTCGCCTTCCAGTCCAGCAGCAGCTGCCGCATCCGCGAGGCAGTGGGTCCCCAGTCCTTGGAGGAGGCCAGTTCCTCCGCCTCGGCGACGATCCGTTCCTTGACCAGTCGGACGCTGTCGCGCTGCTGATCGCGTTCGGCGAAGTGCGCGCCGCGGCGTTTGGTGAACGTGTCCCGCGCGGCCGCGAAGCGCTTCCAGAGCTGCTCGTCGACACGCCGGTCGACTCCCTTGATCAGCCGCCATTCGTCGACGATCGCCCGGAACCGGTCTCCAGTGGCCTTCCACTGCGCGCTGTCCGCAAGTTCCTCGGCTTCGGCCGCGAGCTTCTCCCGGGCGGCGGCAGCGGCTGCCTTGGCTTGGGCGCGACGCTCCTTGACCTCGGCCAGCTTGCCGTCCGCGGCGGCGATGACCCCCTCCAGCCGGGCGGACAGTCCGTCGAGGTCACCGATGACGGCGGCGTCCGGCAGCGCCTCCTTGAGCGTGGTGGCGTTGCTGCGGGTCGACGCCGGATCGGCGGCTCCCGAAGCCAGCCGTTTCTCCAGCAACTCGACCTCTGTTGCGAGGTCGTCGTACCGGCGACAGAAGTGCGCCAGACCGTCGGCCGGATCGCCGGCCTGCCAGGAGCCGACCGGTCGCTCGCCGTCCGCGGTCCGCACAAACACGGTGCCCTCGTCATCGATTCGACCCCACTCGGTCGACTGCCCCATGCCGAACTCCTCGCGTCCGCGTGCCATTGTCACACGGAGCCTCGGGTCCACATCCGCCGCCGATCTTGGTCTCGTCAACGTCTCTCCCGCTTTCAGAGGTTGTCCAGACCAAGATCGGCGGGGATGGAGTCCTGAACGGCATACCCTGCGCCGGTGCCCGCCGTCGCGTTCGTTCCGCATCCGCCGGCGCTGGTGCCCGAACTCTGTGGCGGCCCGGTGGCCGAACTCGCCGACGTCCGAGCGGCCTGTACGGCGGCCGTTGACCGGCTGCTCGCGACCGCGCCGGAGGTGGTGTGGATCATCGGCACCGGACCGACGGAGCACTGGTACGGCGCCGGAGACATCGGAAGCCTGGCGCCCTTCGGCCGGCTGGTGACCGTGCAGCTGTCCGGCCCCCGCGGACCTGACGCGGCGCCGCTCCCGCTGTCGCTGACCGTCGGAGCGTGGCTGCTCGACCAGGCCGGGTACGCCGGAGAGCGGCTGGCGCTGTCCGTACCTGCGGATGCGGGCGACGAGGAGCTGCGCGACCTCGCGGAGGACATCCGGAGCCGCGGGGGGTTGCTGGTGTCGGGCGACGGCTCGGCGATGCGCGACGCCGACGCCCCTGGCACGTACCACCCCGCCGCGGGGCCGTTCGACGACACTGTGGCCGCCGCGCTGTCTGCTGGTGACCCGTCGGCGCTGGCGGCGCTCGATCGGCGGCTGGGCGCCGAGGTGCAGGCACGGGGCGTGGCGGCCTGGCGGCTGGCCGGGCACTGCCTGCGCGATGTCAGGGTCAGCGCCGACCTGTTGTACTACGCGGCGCCGTTCGGGGTCGGGTATGCCGTGGCGACCTGGCTGCCGCTTCCATGACCGCCCCGTCATACGGGCCGCGGGTTGTGGCGGTGGTCGGCCCGACTGCTGTCGGCAAGAGCGCTCTGGGCATTGCCCTGGCGGAGCGTCTCGACGGCGAAGTCGTCAACGCCGACTCGATGCAGCTCTACCGCGGCATGGACATCGGTACGGCGAAGCTCTCCCCCGGGGAGCGACAGGGCGTGCCACACCACCTGCTCGATGTCTGGGACGTGACACAGCCGGCGAGCGTGGCGGCGTACCAGACGCTCGCGCGCTCGGCCATCGCCTCGATTCACTCCCGCGGCACGGTGCCGGTGCTCGTCGGCGGATCAGGCCTGTATCTGCGTGCGGTGCTCGACGACCTGCGCTTCCCCGGTACCGACCCCGCGGTGCGCGGGCGGCTGGAGGACGAACTCGACCGGCTCGGGCCGGGTATATTGCACGATCGGCTGCGCGCCCGCGATTCCCCGTCCGCGGCACGGATCCAACCGCAGAACGGACGTCGGATCGTGCGCGCGCTGGAGGTCATCGAGCTGACCGGTCGGCCGTACTCGGCGACACTTCCGTCGTACGAGTCGGTGTACGACGTCGCCCACATCGGTCTGGACCTGGGCATCGAGGTGCTGGACGCCAGGCTGAGCGAGCGGGTCGGCCGGATGTGGACGGCCGGACTCGTGGACGAGGTGCGGTCCCTGCTCCCGGCGGGGCTTCGAGAAGGAATCACGGCGAGCCGCGCGCTCGGGTACGCCCAAGCACTGTCCTATGTAGACGGACAGGTGACGGCGGACGAGGCGCAGGCGGACACGGCGCGCGCAACGCGGCGTTTCGTGCGGCGCCAGCGCTCCTGGTTCCGTCGCGATCCACGCATTCGGTGGTACGACGGCGGATCCGTCGACCCGGACTCACTGGCCCGTACGATCGACCGGTGACGGTGCACTACGTCAAGGGGCACGGCACACAGAACGATTTCGTGCTCCTTCCCGACCCGGATGGCCAGCTCGAGCTGACGCCGTGCTTCGTTCGCGCTTTGTGCGACCGGCGGGCTGGTATCGGTGCCGACGGCGTCCTGCGGGTGATTCCAGGCGAGGGCGAGGCGCGCTGGTTCATGGACCACCGCAATGCCGACGGTTCGCTGGCCGAGATGTGCGGCAACGGCCTGCGCCTGTTCGCCCTCTTCCTGGTCCACAGTGGCCTGTCCGATCTCGGCGAGCAGCGCATCGGCACCCGCTCCGGCGTACGGCGCGCGGTTGTCGGGCCCGATCACACGGTGTCTGTGGAGATGGGTGCCGCATCTATCGGCGGGGAGTCCGCCGTCCAGCTCGGCGGGGAGATGTACTTCGGCACCATGGTGTCGATGGGCAATCCGCACCTGGTCTGTGTCACGCTCGCCCCGGTGAGCGACCTGGACCTCTCGTCCACACCGATCACAGATGCGGGCAACTTTCCGGACGGCGTCAACGTGGAGTTCGTCAACGTGCTCGACGAGGCCGTCCAGGGTGCCCAGGCGCACGTCCGGATGCGCGTCCATGAGCGTGGAGTGGGGGAGACGTTCGGCTGCGGGACGGGTGCCTGCGCGGTCGCCGCCACGGTGCTGGCCGGCTCGGTCGGAACCGCTGCCGTGGACCAACCGGGTGGCCGGGTGTTCGTCACCGTTGACGCATGCGGCGCCTGGCTGTCCGGGCCGGCGGTGATCGTCGGTTCTGGCGAGCTGGACCCGGCCTGGCTGGCTGCCGCGAACGCCTGACCCGGATGCCAGTCCGCGAC
>JACCTY010000061.1 GCA_013812145.1 Geodermatophilaceae bacterium
GACCCGGACAGGGCCGCGCCACCCCCACTGCACATCCGCAGAGTGCAATTGGTTTCAGCGGCTCGACGTAGCGCTCGACCCTCGTCCCCGGCGTAAGGTGCCCCTGTGTTCTTTTTCACGATTCGGCGGCTGCTGTCATCCATCCTGGTGCTGCTGGCCAGCTCGATGCTCGTCTTCGCGCTGTGCGTCGCGTCCTTTGACCCGTTGTCCGCCTACCGGCAACGCCAGCCGCCGCCGCCCCCGCAGTTCTTCGAGGCCCTGACCGAACAGCTGAGCCTCGATCAGCCGTTCTTCGTGCGGTACTTCACCTGGCTCAAGGGCGTGGTAACACTCGACTTCGGCGTGAGCAACGCGGGCACCCCGGTGGGTCCGGTGCTTATCGAGCGTCTCGGCATCACCGCACGGATGGTGGTCGCGGCTATCGTGCTCGCGATCCTGCTCGCCATCGTTGTCGGTGTGCTGACCGCGGTGCGGCAGTACAAGCCCGAGGACTACTTCTTCACGTTCCTCACCTATGTGCTGATCGCCTTGCCGACGTTCTGGTTCGCCGCCCTGCTCAAGGAATTCGTGGCGATTCAGTTCAACGACCTCGTCGGGCAACGGATCCTGTTCACCCTCGGCGAGCAGTCCCCGGCCATCGAGCTAACCGGTACCGGTTCGGAGATCTTCTGGGACCGCGTCGGCCACCTGGTCCTTCCGACCATCTCCTTGGCGATGCTGAGCTTCGCCGCGTGGAGCCGCTTCCAACGGGCCTCCCTGCTGGACGTTCTCGGCTCGGACTACATGCGGCTGGCGCGCGCCAAGGGGCTGCCCTATCGCAGTGCCCTGCTCCGGCACGGACTGCGCAACGCACTCATCCCGCTGACCACCGTGGTGGCCCTGGGCGTCGGCTCCCTCCTGGGCGGCGCGGTGATCACCGAGACCGTGTTCGTGTGGCACGGGATGGGCGAGTATCTGATCATGAGCATCAACCGCGACGACCTCAACCCTGTGCTCGGCTGGATGATGGTCGCCGCGTTCTTCGTCATCGCGTTCAACCTCATCGCTGACTTGCTCTACGCGGTGCTCGATCCGCGCATCCGGCTCAGCTAACGCACGTCAGGCAGGAGTTCTCGCTATGACCACCACGCAGCAACCGCAGAACCTCGAGACTGGCCCGGCGACCACGACCGAGCAGCCGCAGGCGGCTCAGATCGAGCGTGAGTTCACCATCAAGGCGCGCAGCCAGCGTGAACAGATCATCCGTCGGTTTGTGCGCAACAAGCAGGCGATGGGCGGCTTCGTGGTGTTCGCGCTGGTGCTGCTCATAGCCTGGGCCGGGCCGCTGGTCTACGGGTTCGAGTTCGCCGAGTTGAAACCCGAGGATGCATCGGTGGGCCCAGGTACCGCTGGGCATCTGCTGGGAACTGACGGTCTCGGGCGGGATCTGCTGGCCCAGATCATGCGCGGCGTCCAGCGATCCACGCTGGTGATCCTCATCGCCGTGGGGATTTCCCTGGCGCTGGGCCTGCTCGTCGGGCTGCTGGCCGGCTACTACGGCAAGTGGGTCGACAACCTGCTGATGCGCCTGGTCGACCTGATCCTCACCATCCCCACGCTGGTCGTGTTGATCGTGGTCGCCAGCAACTTCCCCAACGCTCGGACCGCGATCGGCATCGCCATCATCATCGGTATCTTCGGCTGGCTGGACCTGTCCCGGATCCTGCGCAGTCAGATCCTGGGACTGCGCGAGCGTGAATTCATCGAGGCTGCACACGCCCTCGGCGCGTCGGATCGCCGGATCATGTTCAAGCACCTGATCCCGAACATGCTCGGATCGATCATCGTCTGGGCCACGTTGGCCGCCGCTGTCACCATCCTGATCGAGGCATCCCTCACCTATCTCGGCTTCGGGGTAGCCAACGACATCTCGTTGGGCAAGCTGGTCGCCGACGGAGTCAGTGCCGCTCAGACCCGTCCGTGGCTGTTCTACTTCCCCGGCCTGATGCTGCTCCTCATCGCGCTGTGCATCAACCTGATCGGCGACGGGATCCGGGACGCGTTCGACCCGAGCAACAAGAAGGTTCGCGCGTAGTTCCACTCGCCCACATCACCTGAATACAGCGACGGAGTCCTATGTCAACGATGACCAAGCCCGCCCATCACATGGACAAACCGTCCGCCGAGGCCATTCTCGAGGTCGACAACCTCGAAGTTCACTTCCCGACCGAGGACGGTATCGTCCGTGCGGTCCGTGGCGTGAGCTACCGGCTGCATCCGGGCGAGGTGCTCGGGATCGTGGGAGAGTCCGGATCCGGCAAATCTGTGACGTCTCTGGCGATCATGGGCCTGCTGCCGAAGAGCGCTCGGATCACCGGCTCGGTCAAGTTTCGCGGCCGGGAGCTGCTCGAGATGGGAGACAAGGACCTCAGCAGGATCCGGGGCAAGGGCGTCTCGATGATCTTCCAGGACCCGATGACGTCCCTGGACCCGGTGTACAAAGTCGGTTACCAGATCGCCGAGACGGTGCGCCAGCACGACAAGAACGTCTCGGGCAAGGCGGCCACGGCGCGGGCCGTCGACCTGCTGGAACTCGTCGGCATCCCGAACGCCAAGGACCGCGTGACGAGCTATCCGCACGAGTTCTCCGGCGGCATGCGTCAGCGTGTGGTCATCGCCATCGCGATGGCCAACCAGCCGGACATCATCATCGCCGACGAGCCGACCACAGCCCTGGACGTCACCGTCCAGGCGCAGATCCTCGAGGTGCTGGGCACCGCGATGGAGGAGACCGGCGCCGCGACCGTTCTGATCACGCACGACCTCGGCGTCGTAGCCGGAGTGGCTGACCGGATGCTGGTCATGTATGCCGGCCGCGTCGTGGAGTCCGGGCCGGTTGACGGCGTCTACTACGAGCCGCGGATGCCCTACACCCTCGGGCTGCTCGGGTCCCTGCCCCGCCTGGACCAGACCGAAAAACAGAAGCTGACCCCGATCAAGGGCAGTCCACCATCGATGGTCAATCCGCCACCGGGTTGCCCGTTCGGACCGCGCTGCCCGCTGCACATCGCGCGGTGCGACGAGGCCGAGCCCCCGCTGACCGAGGTCGAGGCCGGGCACTGGGCGGCCTGCATCCGCAACGAGAAGCTCGAGGGTGACGTGCAGGCCACGGAGATCTTCGACGCCGACTCCACCGACCTGACCGACCCGGTGGTGGCCGACGCGCTGCCCGGAACCGATGCAGCGACTGTCGCCACCGGCGAGGACCGGCCATGACGGCGACCGAGGCCAGGCCGGAAGCTGCTGGCCGCGAGCCGATTCTCAAGGTCACGGACCTGACCAAGTACTTTCCGATCAAGGGCCGCGGGCTGATCCGGCGCACGGTGGGCCAGGTCAAGGCCGTCGACGGCGTCAGCCTGGAGCTCCACCCCGGCGAGATCCTCGGTCTGGTCGGGGAGTCCGGCTGCGGCAAGTCGACCACCGGGCGCGCGATCATGCACCTGCAGCCGGCCACCAGCGGGTCGGTGGTGTTCCAGGGCAGGGAACTGACCGGGCTGTCCCGCGGAAAGATGCGCCCGCTGCGCCGCGACATCCAGATCGTCTTCCAGGACCCATATGCGTCGCTGAACCCGCGGCTGCCGGTGTTCGACATCGTCGCCGAGCCGCTGATCATCCACAAACTCGCCAAGGGTGAGGAACTTCGTAGCCGCGTGCGCGCGCTGCTGGAACTCGTCGGCCTGAATCCTGAGCACGCCAACCGGTTCCCCAGTGAGTTCTCCGGCGGTCAGCGGCAGCGGATCGGGATCGCCCGTGCCCTCGCTTTGGAACCCAAGGTGCTGGTGCTCGACGAGCCGGTCTCGGCGCTGGACGTGTCGATCCAGGCCGGCGTGATCAACCTGCTCGAGGACCTGCGCGACCGGCTCGGCCTGGCCTACCTGTTCATCGCCCACGACCTGTCGGTGGTCCGGCACATCTCCGACCGGATCGCGGTCATGTACCTCGGTTGGATCATCGAGATCGCCACGACCGACGACCTGTTCGACAAGCCGTCGCACCCGTACACGCAGGCGCTGCTCTCGGCGATCCCCATCCCGGATCCGCGTCGGGAACGTGAACGCAAGCGGATCATCCTCACCGGCGACGTGCCGAGCCCGGCTAACCCGCCGAGCGGCTGCCGGTTCCGGACCCGGTGTCAGAAGTTCGCGAACGTGCTGTCGGAGAGCCAGCAGACCAAGTGCATCGACGAGGAGCCGGCGCTGGAGGACCGCGGCACCGGTCACCCCGCGGCCTGCCACTACGCCGAGGCGATCAGGGTCCTCTGAGCCCGTCGTCGATCGGGAGCACACAGCAGGAGCGGACCGGTCGGCGGTGGGCGGGTGATCTGAGGCCCATACCCTGAGCGGATGAGTGACCGGCGGCTGCTGCTCGTCCACGCGCACCCTGACGACGAGACGATCGGCAACGGCGCCACCATGGCGCGCTATGTAGCCGAAGGAGTCCAGGTCACCCTCGTCACGTGCACGCTGGGGGAGTACGGCGAGGTGCTGGTACCCGAGCTGGAACAGCTGGCCGCCGACCAGGGCGATCAGCTCGGCGGCTACCGGATCGGGGAACTCGTCGCAGCCTGCGCCGAACTCCGCGTCACCGATGTCCGGTTTCTCGGCGGACCGGGCCGATGGAGCGACAGCGGCATGATGGGTACCCCGCCGAATGACGGACCCCGCGCCTTTTGGCGGGCCGACCTGGACGAAGCCGCTCGGGATCTGGTCGCCGTCGTGCGCGAGGTCCGGCCGCAGGTGTTGGTCACTTACGACGAGAACGGCGGCTACGGCCACCCCGACCACATCCAGGCGCACCGGGTGGCGATGAGTGCCGTGGACCGGTGTGCTGAGCCTGAGTGGCATCCCGAACTCGGGCCGGCGTGGAAGATCCAGAAGGTCTATTGGAACTGCGTCCCCCGGTCGGTGCTGGTCGAGAGCCTGCGAGTGATGAAGGAGGCCGGCTTGGACTTCTTCGGTGTCGAGTCGGTCGACGAGCTGCCGTTCGGCGTCGACGACAGCGTGGTCACCGCGATGGTGGACGGGCGCGCGCACCTCACCGCCAAGATGAACGCGATGCGGGCGCACGCCACCCAGATCAGCGTGGATGGCCCGTTCTTCGCGCTGTCCAACAACGTCGGTCAGCAGGCGTTCGGCATCGAGTACTACCGCCTCGTCCGCGGCGATTCCGGCCCGGCGTCGGGTGAGAGCGGCTGGGAGGAGGACCTCTTCGGCGGGATCGCTGGATGAGCGGCCAAGGCCCGGTGGTCCGCCTTGTGAGCGGCGTCCTGGTCACCACCGCGGCGGCGCTGTTCGCCGTACTGGAGTGTTTTTTTCTTCCGCTGCGGATCGGCTCGGTCGCGGTACCCGTTTCGATCCCGGTGGCGGTGCTTGGCAACGTCGGTCTGCCTGTCCTGGCCTACCGGCTGACCGCCTCCCGAGCCGCCGCGGCGCTGCCGGTCGTGGCGTGGATCGCCGTGGTGACCCTCGCCGCGGTGCCGCGTCCCGAAGGTGACGTGATCGTTACCGGCACCGGGCGAGGCGTCGCCTTTTTGATCCTCGGCGCCGTCGCCGGCGCGTACGCCGTTGGGCGGTTGCTGGCGGTCCCGCGGAATCCCGCGATTGGAGGTGATCCGGGTCGCTGAACGACGGCAATCACCTCCAATGACGACGAATCGAGGTCGATCGTGCAGCCCGGCCCACATCGGACGGGCTGGCCGGTCCAGCCGCCCTGCCTGAGTACGGCGCACACTTGACGGCCGACGTGGCAGGGCGTGCAGGTGACCGAGCGCCAGCCGTAGCGCAGCGTCCGCTCGCGCCGCTCGGCTACCTCGTTGTCGCGGAGGTCGTCGAGTTCCCGCTCGTCCTCGGGGTGTGCGGCCCGCCCGTCCAACTCGACGACGAGACTCCAGCGCCGGTAGCGGACGTCCCGGTACCTGCGGTGACCGCGCCGCCCCTCCGCGAGATTGCGCCAACCACGCGGAAGGCCGTGCGCCCGCTCGACGTCTCGGACGTAGCAGCGCTCGAGCGGCGAGGCGACCCCCTCGCCGGCTGCACGCAACAGGTCTCGAACCAGAGCCCGCCACCGTAACCGGCTCCGACCAGCCGCGGCGGTCATCAGCCGGCTCACAGATGTGCGGCGCTGCTGGCAGACCCGCAGCACCAGGTCGATCACCTGCCGCTCTGTCGGCGTGTCATCGACGAGATCCAGCACGGTGTCCTCGACCGTGGTCTGCGGCGGGATGCGGGCCGGATGCCGCTTGGCCTGTAAGTGCCGGGACTGGCGAACCGACACGCTCGGCCGCGAGCGCAGACGCTGACCATGTGGAACGGACACGGTCACCCGGGGCGGCAGATCATCGCGCAATCCCGCCAACCATTCGGCGGTCTGATGGCTCGCGACAGCGTGCTCGCCGGCGTAGAGCAGCGCGGCCCACACCCGCGCGAGGTCCGGTATCGGTCCGGTGAAGGTCGCGTGGACACCCGGGTGCACCCGGCGCCAGCGGCGCGCGCGGATCTGGGCGCGCACCGTGCCGCTGCTGATGCCGAGCGCAGACAACTGCCCGGTGGAGACGACTCCGGCCTGGCTCTGCGCCAGGGCGGCCAGGGCACGGTCTTGATTGGGACTGATCGGCACGTGCTCGACAGTGCCGGGCAGACTCGTCGGGCGGCCCACTCGAGAAGAATCTGTGGATATCGCATGATCGGAGGTGATCCGGGTCGCTGAACGGCAGCAATCACCTCCAATGACGACAAATCGACGCGACAGCGACGTGCTAGCCGCTGGGCCAGATCCGGTAGTGGTAGCGGTGGTGGGTGACGAAACCGAGCCGGTCGTACATCGCGATGGCCGCGGTGTTGTCCTCGGCGACCTGCAGGTAGACCTGGCTGGCTCCCCGAGCGGCTCCCCATTCCGCCAGCCCACGCATCAGCTGCCGGCCGAGGCCACACCGGCGGGCGGATTCGATGACGGTGACCGCGGTGACCCCGAGCCACCCCTCGTCGACCACACCCCGTCCGACGCCGAGTTGGCCGGTGGAGTCGCGAACCGAGGCAAACGTCGGGGCGGCGGCGTTCGACAGGACGCTCACGGCGCCGTCCGGCAGCGGCCTTCCGCGGTACTGGTAGCCGGCGAGCCAGGCCGGTCCAGGCGACGCCTCGTAAGTCACCGGTGGCAGGTCTGGGCGAGTCGGGCAGGCATCGAGCAGCTCGCTGACGGAGGACGTGAGGAACCGGGTCGGGTTGTAGGAGCGCCAGCCGGCCGCTGCCAGCTCAGCGTCGAGCTCGTTCGCCAACGGCAGGGGCACCTGGGCGAGCGGCGGTAGGCCGCGTTCGGCGTACCACCGCGTGACGAAGCGCAACGCATCCGCGACCGGCCGGTCCGGCGGCTCCAACGGGAGAACGGAGTTCGCCCGGCCGGTGAAGCCGTTGCCCGCTCGGAGCAGCCAGCCGCCCAGCCATTGCTCCTCGAGTCCGCGCCACCCGAGCGCCGCGATCCGTTCTACCTCCCGGTCGGTGGACCGGCGAACCGCCGCTGGCGGGACGGGTTTGGCCGCGGCCACGAGGGCATGGTCGATGACGACGAGTTCGCCGTCGCGGCGGCGCACCGTCAGCGACGTCTCGCCGAAGTCGACCAACTCCCCGAGGACGTCGCTGAAGCGCCCCCGGTCGTCAGCGGCATGGACACGACGTCGTACGACGACGCGGTGGCCGACGTCATCGGCGGTCAATGCCACCCTCACCCCCCTGAGTGTCGCCAGCCCCAACCAGGCGCGATACTAGGACTACCAGGCCGCAGGTGAACGCTCAGAGGGGTTGTCCATGACGTACGTCATCGCCGAGCCGTGCGTCGACGTGCTCGACAAGGCGTGCATCGAGGAATGCCCGGTCGACTGCATCTACACGGGCAACCGGATGCTCTACATCCACCCCGACGAGTGTGTGGACTGCGGCGCCTGCGAGCCGGTCTGTCCGGTCGAGGCGATCTACTACGAGGACGACACGCCAGAGAAGTGGAAGGAGTACTACAACGTCAACGTGGACTTCTTCGAGGATCTCGGCTCACCCGGTGGTGCGTCGAAGACCGGCAAGATCGACAAGGACCACCCGATCGTCGCCGCGTTGCCGCCGCAGGTGAACGAGCACTGAGCATCCCGCCCGACTCCGTCCAGTCCGCTCCTGCTGTGTGCTCCCGGACGGAGTCGGGCTCACTCAGGCTCCCGACCTATCCCTGGGACACCCTCACCGAATACCGCGCTCGGGCGCAGGCCCATCCGGACGGCCTGGTCGACCTGTCGATCGGTACGCCGGTCGACCCGGTGCCTGCCGTGATCCAGGCCGCGCTGGCTGCGGCATCCGACAGCCCCGGGTACCCGCTGACTCACGGCAGCCCTGAGCTGCGCGCGGCGGTGGTCGGCTGGCTGGCCCGTCGGCACGGCGTCACCGGACTGGCTCCGGATGCAGTGCTGCCGACCATCGGCTCCAAGGAGTTCATCGGCGGCCTGCCACGGCTGCTCGGCCTCGGCGCGGGGGAGCTGGTGGTGTACCCGGAGCTGGCCTATCCGACGTACGACGTCGGGGTCCGGCTGGCCGGCGCCGAGGGTTGGGCGGCGGACTCGCTGACGGCGATCGGGCCGCGCCGGGTCGGGCTGGTGTGGATCAACTCGCCGGCCAATCCGACCGGTCGGGTGTTGCCGTCGGAGCACCTGCGCAAGATCGTGGCGTGGGCGCGGGAACGAGACGTGGTGGTTGCCAGCGACGAGTGCTACCTGGAACTGGGGTGGGAGGGCACGCCGGTCTCGGTTCTGCACGAATCGGTGAGCGGTGGCCGTCACGACAATGTCCTGGCGGTGCATTCGCTGTCCAAGCGCAGCAACATGGCCGGCTACCGGGCCGGGTTCGTCGCTGGGGACCCTGCGCTGATCGCCCGGCTGCTGGAGGTGCGGCGGCACGCCGGAATGATCGTCCCGGCCCCCGTACAGGCTGCGATGGCGGCGGCTCTCGCCGACGACACCCACGCAGATCTGCAGCGGGACCGGTACGCCGCCCGCCGCGCGGCGCTCCGCGCGGCGGTGACCGCTGCCGGCTTCCGGGTCGAGCATTCTGAAGCCGGCCTGTACCTGTGGATGACCCGGGACGAGGACTGCTGGGCGTCGGTGGCAGCCCTCGCGGATCTGGGGATACTGGTCGCGCCGGGCTCCTTCTACGGGCCGCGCGGGGCGCGACACGTCCGGATCGCACTCACTGCGACCGACGAGCGAGTGGCAGCAGCCGTGGCCCGGCTAATCGAACAAACCGGTGACCTGGTCCCACACGGTGAACAGCGAGAAGCTGCCGTAGAAAAGCACCGCCCACCAGATCATGACCAGCCGGCCGCCTCCGAGGCCGATCTCGCGCGGTAGCACGGAACGGTTCAGCTTGATGAGCAGCCCTGAGTAAACGAACATCACGATGCCGTTCAGCGACGAGGCGATGATCAGCAGGACCAGCGGCTGGGTGACACCGGCGAGCAGGATGATCGAGCCGAAGGCGATCTCCGCCCAGACCACGACGAAGTAGATCTTGCTCTCGGTCCAGGTCTGGCTCTCGCGCAGCGGGCCGGTCTTCAGCACGTCTGCGGTGACCCGGCCGACCATGTCGAGTACGGCGATGTTCGTGGAGTACAGCACGATCGTGCCGATCAGCCAGAACGTGGTCCCGAGCCACGCACCGCCGGTGTCCTTGAGGACCTCGCCCTCCTGCCGGATGAAGTCGAAGCTCTCCGCGTCGCCACCGGTCCCGACGGTCACGAACGTGAGCGTCATCAGGACGAGCAGCGCAAAGGCGCCGATGACGAAGAACGTGAAGAACTGCTCGCGGTCGGCGACTCGCCACCATCCCCGCCAGCGCGCCATGTTCGCCGTGTCCCGGCGGAAAAAGTAGCCGGTGGCTGCTGCCGCGGACTCCTCGCCGGTGAATGGCGAGACCACCTTCGGCAGCCGCGCACCCATGCCCAGACCCTTGTCACGCACCCAGTTGGACTGCACCAGGTTCAGCGCCCCGCCGGCACCGGCGAACGCGATCGCGCCGAGCAGGGTCGCGGCCGGGATCGCCGCGACCGCGTCCGGGATCTCCTGCACCTGCACGAAGCCCTGTCCGAGGTCCACCCACCCGTCGCCCAGGAGGGCGACTGCGGCGTACAGGAGAAACAGCACGATCAGGCCGACGAGGAAGAACTGGATCTTCTCCACCGTCCGGTAGACCACGGGCGCAAGGGTCAGCACCGCGCCGATGAGCAGCAGGACGCCGATCGTGACGTACGGGATCGCGTCCTCCCCGAACCCGAGTACGAAGCTGAGCGTGGTGGTGCCACCGGTGGCCCAGCCGGGCCACGCCCACGGCACCACCGTCATGACGATGAACAGACCGCCCCACGGCTTCCACAGCCGGGTGAAGCCGGTGACCGCCGTCTCCCCGGTCGCCAGCGTGTAGCGCTCGATCTCCATGTTGAGGAAGTACTGCGTGCCGATGCCGATGACGACGAGCCAGACCAGCGCCAGCCCCACCTGGGAGGTGATGTAGGGCCATAGCACGTACTCGCCGGAGCCGATCGCTCCCGCCAGGAGCAGGACGCTCGGGCCGAGCACCTGCTTCAGCGGCAACGGCTCCGGCAGATCGGCGTACGGAACCCCTGGCAGGAAGCGACTCGGGATTTCGGTGGCGATCGCGCCATCACTGGTCGACTTAGCCATGACAACCTCCTCGAAAGGTTCAGCCTGGCAGCCGTCCCAGCAACTTGTCGAGGCGGATCGGCAGGTCTCGGATCCGGACAGCGGTCGCATGGTGTACGGCGTTGGCGACCGCTGCTGCCGTTCCCACGATCCCGATCTCGCCGATGCCCTTGGAGCCCATCGGATTCACGCGCTCATCATGCTCGTCCAGCCAGTGCGCCTCGATGTCGGTGACGTCAGCGCAGGCGGCGATGTGGTACTCGGCGAGATCGTGGTTGACGTAGTCGCCGAACGCGAGGTCGAGCACTCCCTCCTCGTGCAAGGCCATCGACAGCCCCATGGTCATGCCGCCGATGAACTGTGACCGGGCTGTGCGCGGGTTGATGATCCGGCCGACGCCGAACATGCCGAGCAGGCGGGGTACCCGCACCTCTCCGGTGTCGATGTTCACCCGCGCCTCGGCGAACTGCGCCCCGAAGCCCTGGTACTTGTAGCCGGAGCGCGCCTCGATCTCCGCGCTCGTCTCAGCCTGGACCTCGATGCCGTCGACAGGTACCTCACCGTTGCGCTCGACCTTCTCGCGCAGTTCGGTGCACGCCTTGGTGACTGCCCAACCCCAGGACGCCGTGCCCATCGAGCCGCCGGCCAGGCTCGCCTGGCCGAACGCGCTGTCGCCGATCTCGACCCGCACGAAGTCGGTCGACACGCGCAGGGCGTCGGCGGCGATCTGGGTCAGCGCCGTCCGGGCTCCGGTCCCGATGTCCGCCGCCGCGATGCGAACGACAAACCTGCCGTCGGCCGCTGCCCGAGCGGTGGCCGTGGACGGCGAGGCGTAGGCCGGGTACGTCGAGGCGGCCACCCCGGTTCCGACCAGCCAGTCGCCATCGCTGCGGGTCCCCGGTCGCGGATCGCGGTCGCCCCAGCCGAACAGCTGGGCCCCCTCCCGGAGGCACTCGACCAGGCTTCGGCTGCTCCACGGTTTCCCGGATTCCGGATCCCGCTCCGGCTCGTTGCGGATACGCAGCTCGATCGGATCGAGGCCGCATTCGATCGCCAGCTCGTCCATGGCGGACTCCAGCGCATACATCCCCGGACACTCGCCGGGAGCGCGCATCCACCGGGGCGTCGGTATGTCCAGACGGGCGAGGCGGTGCGTCGTACGCCGATGGGGGGCGGCGTACATGATGCGGGTCGCCAGCGCGGTCTGCTCGGCGAACTCCATCACCGTAGACGTCTGCTCGACGACGTCGTGGCTGATGGCGCTCAACCGCCCCTCGGCATCGGCGCCGAGCCGGATCCGCTGGATCGTCGGGGTGCGGTAGCCGACCACGGCGAACATGTGGTGCCGGTGCAGGGCGAGCTTGACCGGTCGGCGCACCATTCGCGCGGCCATCACAGCGAGTACGGCGTTGGCTCGGGGAGTGCCCTTGCTGCCGAAGCCACCGCCGACGTGCTGGCTCACGACGTGCACAACGGCCGGATCCAGGCCGAACAGCTTGGCGAGGGTCTGCTGCGCGGAGTAGGCGCCCTGGTTGGAGTCGTACAGCGTCAGTTCGTCGCCGTCCCAGCTCGCCAGGGTGGCGTGGGGCTCCATCGGATTGTTGTGCAGCGCCGGCGTGGTGTAGGTGTGGTCGACGAGGTTCGCGGCGGCGCCGAGGGCCTCGTCGACATCCCCCTGCTCGGTGTCGGTCGGGAAGCTGGGATTGACCTGGTCGGGCTTGTACAAGGTCGGGTGGTCCTGCGTCAGCTCGACGTCGTGGGGCTCGACGTCGTACTCGACCTGGAGCCGCTCGGCTGCCTCCCGCGCGATCTCCAGCGTCTGCGCGACGACGGCCGCGACGAATTGGCCGCGATAGGAGACGGTGCGACTCTGCAGCACGGCGAGTTCGCCGTCTTCGGCGGGCTGCAGGTGGGGCGCGTTGTCCGGCGTGAGGACGGCGAGCACCTGCGCCATGGCTCGGATCGGCGCGTCGTCGATCCGTCGGATCGTGCCCTTGGCGATTGTCGCCGGCACCGGCCAGACGTAGGCCACGTCCTGGACATCGTCCTGTTCGGTGGCGTACTTCGCCTGGCCGGTCACCTTGGCCGGTCCTTCGATCCGGCCGAGGCCCGAGCCGACGGCCCGGACGTCGGTCTGGGTCATGAGCCCGACTCCGTCCGCGAGCACACAGCAGGAGCGCAGCGGACTGAGTCGGGCGGGGTCATGGCACTCATGAGGTCTCTCCGGCCAGGTCACTGAGGGTGCGGACGACAACGTTCGTGATCAGCGGAACTTTGAAAGCGTTGTCCCGCAGCGGTTCCGCTGCCGCCAGCTCGGCCTCGGCGGCAGCCCGGAAGCTTGCCGCTGTTGCGGGCCGGCCACGCAACGCGTCCTCCGCGGCGTGGGCACGCCACGGCTTGGGCGCCACCGCACCAAAGGCCAGCCGGACGTCCCGGACCACCCCGTCTTCGACGTCGAGTGCCGCCGCGACCGATGCCACGGCGAAGGCGTAGGAGGCTCGGTCCCGCACCTTCCGGTACGCCGACCGTTCCGCATAGGCCAGTGGAGGTACGGCGATGCCCGTGATCAGCTCGCCGTGCCGCAGCGTCGTCTCCTGCTCGGGGTGCTCACCGGGCAACGCATGCAGCTCGGCCAGTGGGGTCTCGCGGTCGCCATCCGGGCCGCTGACGGCGACGCGGGCGTCCAGCGCCGCCAGCGCCACCGCCATGTCCGACGGGTGGGTGGCGATGCAGGCCTCCGACGCCCCGAGGATGGCGAGGTTGCGGTGGTCGCCCTGACGGGCGGGACATCCGCTGCCCGGTTGGCGCTTGTTGCAGGGCTTGGTGACGTCCTGGAAGTACACGCAGCGGGTGCGCTGCAGCAGGTTGCCGCCGACCGTCGCCATGTTGCGCAGCTGACCCGACGCCCCGGCCAGGAGCGCCTGCGACAGCAGCGGCAGCCCGTTGCGCACCGCCGGGTGGGCGGCGAGGTCGCTGTTGCGGACGTTCGTGCCGATCCGCACCGTGCCGTCCGCCTCGACATCGACGCTGTCGAACGGCAGCCGCGTCAGGTCGACGAGCAGGTCGGGTCGCTCCACGCCGAGCTTCATCAGGTCCACGAGGTTCGTGCCGCCGGCCAGAAACTTCGCCTTCGGATTGGCGGTGACGGTCTGCACCGCCGTGGCCGCGTCATCGGCGCGGACGAACTGAAAGGGCCTCACGCGGAACTCCGGCCGGCCGCCGCGTCGGCGACATCCAGGATGGCCGGCACGATGTTCATGTACGCGCCGCACCGGCACAGGTTCCCGCTCATCCGTTCCCGGACCTCGCCGGCGTCCAACGCGGCCGGCTGCCCGCCCGTGGTCACCGCACTCGGCCAGCCTTGGTCGAACTCGTCGAGCATGCCCACGGCGGAGCAGATCTGCCCCGGCGTGCAGTAGCCGCACTGGAACCCGTCGCGGTCGAGGAAGGCCTGCTGCACCGGGTGCAGCGCTCCGTCATCCGACAGCCCCTCGATGGTCCGGATCTCGACGCCGTCGAGCGTGACGGCCAGCGCGAGGCAGGAGTTGATCCGGCGACCGTCGACGAGCACCGTGCAGGCACCGCACTGCCCGTGGTCGCAGCCCTTCTTCGACCCGGTCAGGCCCAGGTGCTCGCGCAGGGCATCGAGCAGCGTCGTGCGGTTGTCCAGTGCCAGCTCGTGCAGCCGGCCGTTGACGTGCAGCTGCACGCGAGTTGCCTCCGTCATGGCGCTGCTCTACCCGCCTGTAGTCGTTGCGAACCGGCTGACATCAGCTGAGCAGTCCCAGCACCTCGTCGGCGCGGACCGTCGGGTCGGTGGTCCAGCCGGAGTCCGGTGTCCAGCGCTGGCCGTCGTGAGCGACGGCTGCCACTCCGAGCAGCTCCGAGTGCGCCACGAGCCAGGTGGGGAGGATCCACGGCTGGTCGCCCGCCGCCCAATGCACGATCGAGTCGGTAGTTGTCAGCAGTACTGCCGAGAGGTCGGCCTCAGCCAGCGCGACCAGCGCCGTCAACCGCTGGTCGCGGGGCAGCACCGGTGCGGCCCCCGGAGCCGTGCAACTCAGGCCCGCGACCTGGCCGCCGAGCACCGTGGCGAGTGCCTGCGCCTCGTCCTCCCACTGCTGGTATGCCTCCGGGAAGGCGCTGCGCTGCACTGCCTGAGCGGCATCGGTCAGCCGCAGCTGCTCCCAGTCGGGCAGTTCGAGGAGGGCTTCGTAGAACGCCGTCGCGGCATACCGGGGATCGGTCACCTGCTCCGGCGTACCCCACCCCTGGCTCGGCCGCTGCTGGAAGAGGCCCTGGCTGTCCCTGTCGCCGTAGGGCAGGTTGCGCAGCCGGGATTCCTGCAGGGCGGTGGCCAGCGCGATGGTGACGCCACGCTCGGGCACCGACAATGCCCGGCCCACCGCCGCGATGGTGGCGGCGCTCGCGGTCTGCTCGGCTTCGAACGTGTACGTCGTGCCGCGCAGGGTGCACCACGCGGGCTCCTCGCCTGAGGATCCGCAGCCCGCCACAGCAAGCAGGGCCGTGAGCACGACTGCTATCCCCCGCGGCACCACCCGACGATAACCCGCAAGATCAGCTGACGGGCCAGGCCACGTCGCATACCTCGTCATTCGGACCGGCTGCGCCGAAGTCGGTGAAGTACACCTCACGTGGAGAGCCGGCCGCGCCGCCACCCTGCTTGGCAATCCAATGCGCCACGGCGTCGTACGCCGACAGGATCTGCGGGAACTCGACCTGCGCCTTGGGGATCCGCACGTAGGCCTCCCGGTGCGCGGGCTCCCGTCGTATCGCCGACTCCGCCACCGGCTCCCGGTCCGGCCGGATGGGTACACAGACCTCGACGGGGCCGTCGCTGTCCTCGTTGACCTCACCGTGGTAGACCACGAACGGCGCCTCGGCCGGTCCCCCGTACCCCTGCGCCGACGCCAACAGTCGCTTCATCGCCGCCTCGATCCAGTCCGGCAGATCCTCCACCTGGACGTGCCGCTGCTCGGTCAGCACCAGCTGCTCGGGCACCTCTCGCTCCTTGACCTCGTACATCGGGTAGCTCCCTTCTTCTCCTGCCAACCGGATCCGGAGGTGCGCGGCGAGTTCCCGCTGCCCGGCGATCCGGCGCTCGACGCCGTCCCAGAACGACCCGACCAGCTCGGCCCGCCGAGCCGCCGGCGCCGACACCACGGCCGACACCTGCGCCAGGGACATGTCCGGGCGCCGCATCATCGCCACCAGCCGCGCCAAGGCCAACTGGCTCTCCCGATACCAGCGGTAGCCACTGGCCTGGTCGACGCGAGCGGGCGGCAACATGCCCAGCCGGTCGTACAGTCGCAGCGCCTTGGGCGACAGCCGCGACCGGCGAGCGAATACGCCGATGCTCAGCAACGGGTCGTCGGTCATCTGGCTCACCTCCGTGTCGGGCGCTTTTTCGCCCGGCCCGTCCAACGCTGCGGCCTGCCCCTGGGACAGAGTCAAGGATGCTTTGCAGGTGAGTCAGTTCGTGTGCAGGTCGGTGTTCAGGCCGCTCCAGTTCCCGGAGCGGGGCAGCGCCTCCAGCCCGCCGGTCAGGCTGTTCCGCCGGAACAACAGCCCGTCGCGGCCGGACAGCTCGGCCGCTTTGACCACGTCACCGTCCGGCAGCGTCAACTTCGAGCCGGCGGTGATGTAGCAGCCCGCCTCGACGACGCACTCGTCGCCGAGTGAGATTCCGATGCCGGCGTTGGCGCCCACCAGGCAGCCCTTTCCGATCCGGATCACCTGGCTGCCGCCGCCGGACAGCGTCCCCATGATCGAGGCACCGCCCCCGACGTCCGAGCCGTCCCCCACGACGACGCCGGCGCTGATCCGGCCCTCGACCATCGACGCGCCGAGCGTGCCGGCGTTGTAGTTCACGAACCCCTCGTGCATGACCGTCGTGCCCTCGGCGAGATGTGCGCCGAGCCGGACCCGATCAGCGTCGGCGATCCGGACCCCGGTCGGCACGACGTAGTCGGTCATCCGCGGGAACTTGTCGATCCCGAGGACGGTGACCGGCCCTTTCGTCGCACGCAGCCGGACCCGGGTCTGCTCGAACCCCGCCACGGCGCACGGCCCGTGGTTGGTCCAGACGACGTTCGTCAGCAGCCCGAACACCCCCTCCGTCGAGCAGCCGTGCGGTGCGATCAGCCGGTGGGAGAGCAGGTGCAGCCGCAGGTAGACGTCGTAGGCGTCCCGGGGTGGCTTCGACAAGTCGGGGAGTACGGTCCGGATCGCGATGATCTCCACCGCCCTTGCCTCGTCGCTTTCCACGAGCCCGCCCAGGTCGGGGGAGGTCTCCCCGGTCAGCTCCAGCTCACCGAGCTGCGCCGTACCGGGCTTGGCTCCGTCCCGGACACCCAGTCTCGGGGACGGGTACCAGGCGTCGAGCACAGTTCCGTCCATGGTCACCGTGGCGATCCCGGCGCCGTACCCGCCATCAGCTGTCGTCGCACCCACCCGGCCACCGTACCGGCGTCAGTAGGCTCCTCCTCCGTGAGAGCGCTGGACCTGACTGCAGACGGCCCCGCCCTCACCGCCGCGTTGATCGACGTCCCGTCGGTGTCCGGCGACGAGGAGACGTTGGCCGATCTGATCGCGGCCGCGTTGCGCGACCTCGGCCACCTGGAGGTCGCGCGCGACGGAGACGCCGTCCTGGCCCGTACGGCGCTCGGCCGCGACAAGCGGGTGCTGCTGGCCGGGCACCTCGACACCGTCCCCATCGCGGACAACGTGCCGTCCACTGTGGACGGTGACCGGCTCTACGGCTGCGGCGCCTCCGACATGAAGTCCGGCGATGCGGTGATGCTGCGGCTCGCGGCGACCTTGCGCGATCCGGCGTACGACCTCACCTGGATCTTCTACGACAACGAAGAGGTGGAGTCCTCACGCAGCGGGCTCGGCCGGGTCGCCCGTAACCTGCGGCACTGGCTGTACGCCGATCTGGCGATCATGATGGAGCCCACCAGCGGGCAGGTGGAGGCGGGCTGCCAGGGCACGTTGCGCGCCACCGTGAGTACCCGCGGGCGGAGGGCGCACAGCGCCAGATCGTGGCTCGGGGACAACGCGATCCACGGGGCGGGCGCCGTACTGCGGCGGTTGTCGGCGTACGAGCCGCGCAGCGTCGACATCGACGGCTGCGGGTATCGCGAGGGCCTCAACGCCGTGGGCATCAGCGGAGGCGTCGCGGGCAACGTGGTTCCCGACGAGTGTTCGATCGAGGTGAACTTTCGTTTCGCACCGGACCGCACGGTGGACGACGCCGCCGGGCATCTGCGCGAAGTGTTGAGCGGGTACGACGTGGTGGTCACGGACTCGGCACCGGGGGCGCTGCCAGGGCTACAGGAGCCGGCCGCCGCGGCGTTCGTCGAAGCCGTCGGTCTGACCCCGGTGGCGAAGTACGGCTGGACCGACGTCTCGCGGTTCGCCGCGTTCGGGATCCCGGCGGTGAACTACGGCCCCGGCGACCCGAACCAGGCGCACACCCGCGAGGAGCACGTCAGGATCGGCGACATCGTGCGCTGTGAGCGCGTGCTCTCCTACTACCTGTCCTGAACCGCGGGCTAGGTTCGGGTGGTGAGCGTGGATCCCGAGCGGGCCGCCGGTACGCCGGAGAAGCATCGCGGGCCGGTGCTCCTGCGGCGTGAGCAGGTGCAGCCGGGAACGACCGACCAGCGGCTGCTGGACAGCCGGGGACCGTCCGACTGGGTGCACACCGACCCCTGGCGGGTGCTGCGGATCCAGTCGGAGTTCGTCGAGGGGTTCGGCCAGCTGAGCGAACTGCCCCGCGCGGTGAGTGTCTTCGGCAGCGCCCGGACGCCGACCGACCATCCCGACTACGCGACCGGCCGGGTGCTCGGCGGACGGCTGGCAGAGGCCGGTTTCGCGGTCATCACCGGCGGCGGCCCCGGCGTCATGGAGGCGGCGAACCGTGGCGCCCAGGAGGCCGGTGGCCTGTCCGTAGGGTTGGGCATCGAGCTGCCGTTCGAGCAGAGCCTGAACCAGTGGGTCGATGTCGGGATCAATTTCCGCTACTTCTTCGCCCGCAAGACGATGTTCGTCAAGTACGCCCAGGCGTTCATCATCCTGCCAGGCGGATTCGGCACGCTGGACGAGCTCTTCGAGTCGCTGACCCTCGTGCAGACCGGGAAGGTGACCCGCTTTCCGGTCATCCTGCTCGGCGCCCGCTACTGGGCCGGCCTGATCACCTGGATCAGCGACACCCTGCTCGCCGAGGGCAAGGTGGCCGAAAAGGATCTCGCGCTCATCACCGTCACCGACGACATCGAGGAGGCCGTGTCCGCCGTGGTCGCCTCCGCAGCCGAACGCGACGAGCGGACATCGGGTACGGCGAGGCAGGAATCGGTCGCCGCCAACCCCGACCTGCCCTGACACGTGAGCGAGCCAAGCGAGCGAACCAATGAGCACAGTGTGCCGCGCTCGCGGCGCACCGAGCGCAGCGAGGTGGGCAACTGAGCGCCATCTGCGTCTTCTGCGCGTCCTCGACGAGCATCGACCACGCTCACCTGGAACTCGCCACGACGGTCGGCCGGGAGCTCGCCCGCCGGGGCCACAGCCTGGTCAGCGGCGGGGGATGTGTGTCCATGATGGGAGCGGTCGCCGTGGCCGCCCGGTACGGCGGGGCGCACACGGCCGGGGTGATCCCGCGGTGGCTCGTGGATCTCGAGGTGGCCGACCGCGACGCCGACGAACTCGTCGTTGTCGACACGATGCGGCAGCGCAAGGCCGAGATGGACCGCCGGGCTGACGCCTTTTTGGTACTACCCGGCGGTTTGGGCACGCTGGAGGAACTGTTCGAGGTCTGGACGACGAGGTCGCTGGACATGCACCACAAGCCCGTCGTACTGCTCGATCCCGCCGGCGTCTTCGATCCACTGTGGATGGTCCTGGCAGGACTTGTCGGGCAGGGCTTCGTCCGCGCGGCCGCGCTGGAAGCGGTGACCGTCACCCGTGACGTGGACAGCGCATTCGATGCGCTGAACCTGCTCAGCTGAGCGTGGGGGGCGTGGCACGATCAGTTCGTGGGTACGTTCCTGGTGTTCTTCTTCGGCTTGGTGATCATCGCCGGTCTGCTGTTCCTGCTGGCGTCGTTCGCCTTTGGTCGCGGCGAGGAGATGGCGCCGGCCCCACCCGACTCGACGCCGGTCGAGCTGCCCGACGACCGTCCGGTCGGCGGCGCGGACGTCCGTGCGGTGCGGCTGTCGGTGGTGGTCCGCGGTTACCGGATGCGCGAGGTCGATTGGGTGCTCGAGCAACTCGCCGAGGCGCTGGAGGACCGGGACCGTCAACTCGCCGAGCTGCGGCGTACCGACGACCCGCCGCCTGATCCACCGGAGCACGACTCCGCTCCGGATGCGCCGGCGTACGAGGGCCGTCACTCCGATGCCTGAACTGACGGTCGCGGTGGATGTCGACGCTCCGGCGGAGCGGGTCTGGGCGGCGTTGACCGACTGGGACCGGCAGGGCGACTGGATGCTCGGGACTACCGTGCGGGCGACGCTGGGGAAGGGTTGCCGGGTCGGCGACGAGATGCAGGCCGCGACCGGGATCGGCAGAGTCCGCTTCGTCGACCGGATGCGGATCACCCGGTGGGAGCCACCGCACGTGTGCGACGTCCTGCACTACGGGCGACTCGTTCGCGGCAGCGGCACGTTCATCGTGCGGGAGCGCGGCAGGGGCGCGACGGTGATCTGGTCGGAGCAGCTGGACCTGCCGCTCGGCCGGCTGGGCCGGTGGGGATGGCCGGTCGTGCGCCCGGCTGCCAGGTTGGGGTTGCAGCAGTCGCTGCGCCGCTTCGCCCGGTGGGCCCGCGACTACTCCGGCTGATCGGCATTGGCGCCGGCTGCCCAGCGGAACCCCGCCCACCCGGCCATCGCCACCCACAGCAGCGCCAGCGCCATGCCCACCCGGCCGGCGTAATTGAACGGCACCGCCGACGGCACGTCCTCGCTGGTGCCCCGACCCAGGACGTAGGCCAGGCTGGCCACAAAGGCGACTCCGGTGCCTATCAGGCCGACCTGCAACGGTGCCCGGAGGACCGCCGGAACGATCCGGGACAGCAGCCAGCCCACTCCCACGGCGATCGGCGCCAGCAGCAGGTCGTGAGCGGCGATTCCCAGCACCACGAACAGCCCCCATTGCAGCGGCTGCACGCTCGGGAGCAGGCCGTAGACACCCCACCCGACCGCGACCAGACCGGGCAGGTACCACGCCCACCGGTACGGCGATGGCGCCGGTTCCGGGGCTCCGGACAGCGTCAGGCCGGTAGCCGCAGTTCGCCCTGTCGTCATAGCTCACGCACCGCCGACACCCACTTCGTCTGCAGCACACCGGGGCGGTTCGGGGCGATCAGCCGGGCCGGATAGCCGTGGTCGATGTGCAGGTCCTCGCCGTTGAGCCGCAGTGCCAGCAGGGTCAACGGGTCGCGGCTGTGCGGCGGCGACAGTACGGCTTGCCGGTACAGGCCGCTCTCCTGCAGCGACTCGACGGTGACCTCGGCGTCCTCGGACAGGCCCATCATGTCCAGGAGGTCGGCCATCCGGACGCCGCTCCATTCCGCCGTCGCGCTCCATCCCTCGACGCAGGTGATGGGCAGCGTCACGGTCTGCTGGGGCAGGCTGAGCAGGACCGCCAGGGACAGCTGCTGTGGTCGCGGCCCGAAGAGCTGGAGCCGGTACGTCGGGTCCACCGCCGTTTCGAGCACCCCGGCCGATTCGGCGCTCTTGTTGACCGGCAGACCCTGTGGTCCGAGGTCGGGATCGCGCTGCCCGAAGACGGTGATCGCCGACAGGAACGGAACGGTCTGACCCGCGGTGGTCAGCGCCACGACCCCCGACGTCGCTGCGACGGTGGTGAGGAATCCCCGCCGCGACAGCGCCCCGGCTGGCACCCCCGCCGGCGGCTTGACGTCGGCGGCCGGCGCCTCGTGCTGTCCCGCCCCCTCGTCGGGCTCGGTGACCGGCTCGGCAGCCGAGCCCGACAGCCCGACGCGGATGATGGCGAGCTTGCTCCCGACGTGCACCAGGATCGCGCCGATGGCGATCCAGGCCGTCCAGTAGTGGGTCGTGGTGAAGAAGAACGGCATGGGGGTGTACCAGCGGGCGAGGTTCAGCACCCCGGTGACGAGCTGGAAGATGGCGGCGCCCACCAGTACCAGCAGCGACAGCCGACCGATTGCGTGCAGGACGCTGCGCGCCGGCGGCCATTCGAACAGCTTCGGGTACACCGTCCAGAGCTTCGCCAGCAGCAGCGGGATCGCCGCGAATCCCGAGGTCACGTGCAGGCCCTGGGTGAAGCGATACAGGTTCACCGGCCGGGACGGCCACCCGAACCAGCCCGGCGGGTTCTGGATCAGGTGGCTGGTCAGGCCGGTGACGAAGCAGACGGCGAAGGCGATGCCGACCCACATGCCAAGTAGGGCGGCCGTGCGCTCCGAGCGGAGCGGACTGCGCCAGGCCTCCTCGCGCAGCGGTCCCTTCCGGAGGCCCTCCGGCGGCTCCGGAAGGGGGCGGTTCAGCAGCCCCGCGGGTCCTGCTACGGGCTGCGCAGGCTTGCGAACCAACGGTCCGCCTCCGTCCACAGTTCGGCGACGGCAAGTTCGGCCGCGGCTGCGACCTGCTCGACGCTGTCGGCCCCCAGATGCGCCCAGGGGAACGTGTCACTGCTGCGGCCGGTCGCCGACTCGATTCGAACCACGCACGAGCGGGTCGGCGTACCGGGCGGGTCGACCTCGGTCAACACGGTTCCCCCGACGTCGAGGAGCGCGCCGCAGCGGCGCAGCAGTCGAGCCGGATTCCCCCCGATCCCGATGTTTCCGTCGGCGAGCAGTACGTGCTGCCAGCCACCCTCACCGGGCAGCGGGTCGAACACCGACCGCTGCACCACGAGAGCGCCGCGGTTGCGGGCGATGCGCACGGCGGCCGGGGAGATGTCCAGCCCGAGCACGGGAAGACCCAGCTGGGCGACCGCCGCCGCAAGCCGGCCGGGCCCGCAGCCCACGTCCAGAGTCGGTCCGCTGCAGCGGCGTACCAACCCGGTGTCACCGGGTATCTCGTCGGAACACCAGTGGCTCAGTTGCAGGGGGACCTGGTCCCCGTCCTCGTAGCGCAGGAACCAGGGGGCGTCGCTGAATTCGTCCGGGTCGATCGCGTCGGCCAGGCCCTCGGCGTACAGCTCCAGGGCGGTGTCGGCGGTCACGAGGACTCTGCACTCATGACGGCCGCCAACTCACGGGCGAACAGCGAATCGGGCGCTTGAGCCGCTACCTGCACGGCGTTGTCAAATGTGTCCACATCAGTTAATTCGGGCAACAGCCCTAATCGGATTCCCTGTCCGGTCAGCGCTCGCTCGGTCCGGGCACCGGTATCGGCCAAGGACATGGGCACATCGGCCAGTACGGCGGCGTACTCCGGATCGGTCAATGCGAGCGCCCACCAGCCTCCGTCAGGGGCGAATCCGAGCGCTCCGTCGGCACCGGAAAGGAGGTCGAATGCCTGACTCAGGAGCTCTGGTGTCAGCTGCGGGGTGTCCATCCCCACCAGCAACGTCGGCAGTCCTGCGCCGGAACCCCGGGCGGCGTCGGCGAAAGCGCGCGCGAGACGCTCACCCAGGCTGTCACCGCGCTGCCTGATGACGTCCATACCTCGCAGGTCCACCAACCGGGGGTCGCCGTCAAGGGCGACGACGCGGCGCGCGACGGGGGTGGCACGGACGGCGACGAGGGTGTCCGCCAGGGCGGCGGCCGCGAGCAGCGCGGCCTGTTCCGGCGTGCACGGCGGGCACAGCCGGGTCTTCACCCGCCCCGGAACGGGAGCCTTGGCGATGACGATGATCTGACCGGCGGCGGGCGGGGGCATCGAGCCCGCTGTCGATCGCGAGCACACAACAGGAGCGCAGTGGTCGGCGGCGGGCGGGGTCAGGGTCACCGCGCCAGCACCCGGGACATGTCGCGCATCGCGCGGAGCGTTCCGGCGACGGTGCCGGTCACCTTGGACACCGTTCCGGCGGCACGCGGCAGGTAGTCGACATCGGCCTCGATGACCCGCCAACTCTCGACCGCCGCACGGGTGACCATCTCCAGCGGGTAGCCGAACCTGCGATCGGTGAGGTTCAGCGCGATCAGGTCTGCGCGCCGCGCAGCTCGCATCGGACCGAGGTCGTACAGCGCGAGGTGGGTACGACGACGCAGCCGATAGGCGAGCACGACGTTGGCCGCCCTGGCGTGCCAGGGCCAGGCGGCCCGGCTGACCGGGCGCCGGCGACCGAGCACGAGGTCGGCCTGTCCGGCGCGGACCGGGTCGGCAACGCGCGGGAGCTGCCGGGGATCCAGCGAGGCGTCTGCGTCCATGAAGCAGACGACGTCATCGGTAGCTGCCAGCAGGCCGGCGTGTGCCGCCGCGCCGAAACCGCGTTGCGGGACATCGACGACCCTGGCGCCGCATTCCCGGGCGATCTGCGCCGAGCCGTCGGTGCTGCCGTTGTCTGCCACGATGGCGGTGTAACCGTCCGGCAGCCGGGACAACACCCACGGTAACGCCGCCGCCTCGTCCAGACAGGGCAGTACGACGTCCGGCATGGACCAAAGATTACGTACCGGTGACTATCAGTGTGCGGATACCAGCTTACGACTCCGAACGATCCCGGACCCGGCGGTGAACGCCCCATAGAGTGCGGCTGTGATCACGGCATCCGACCAGCGGCAACGAGGCGCGGCCGTCGCCGTCGTCATCGCGGCGCTCGTCGTCGCCGGCTCAGTGGCCGCAGGTCTGGTGTTGCGCGCCAACGACGTCCGGCTCTATCTGGGTGGTCCGTTGCTTGCCGGTTCGTGGAACCCTCGCCTCGAGCCCGGAATCGTGGCGCCGCTTGCTGTCGGCGGTGTGCTGGTCATCTTCGCCGCTCGGGTGGCCGACGGGCTGCCGTGGCGGCGGCTGCTGCCCGTGGCCGGTGTGGCAGCAGCGGCGTGGGCCGTCGCGCTGGCCGTGGTGGACGGGGCCAGCGGGCTGACCCGGGGACTGGAGAGCACCCACGACTACCTCGACGACGTGGCCCGAGCCGGCTCTGTGGCACAGCTGCTGTCGGACTACGTCGCCAAGGTTCCGGCCGACTCGGCCGCGGCATGGAGCACGCACGTGGGCGGCCATCCGCCGGGCACCCTGATGACGTTCGTGATCCTCGACTCGCTGGGGCTCGGCGGCTCCGGTTGGGCCGCGGCGCTGTGCATCGCCGTCGGCGCGAGCGCAGTCCCGGCTGTCCTCGTCACGGCGCGCTCGGTCGCCGGGGAGGACGCCGCCCGCGCTGCCGCCCCGTTCCTCGTCCTCGTTCCCGCGGCGGTCTGGCTCGCGACGTCAGCGGATGCGCTGTTCCTCGGCGTGAGCGCGTGGGGTGTCGCCGCGCTCGCCGTGGCCGTCCGCGCGGACAACCAGCAGTTGGCCGTGATCGGTGGGTTGCTGTTGGGGCTGACGCTGTTCTTCTCCTACGGACTGGTTCTGCTCGGGCCGCTGGCGGTCGCGGTGGTCGTGGTACGGCGGCGCTGGCGGCTGCTCGCGGTCGCGACCGGCGGAGTGCTCGTCGTCGTCGCCGCGTTCGCCCTGGCCGGCTTCTGGTGGCTGTCGGGGCTGCTCGCAACGATGGAACGGGTCAACAGCGGCGTGGCCGCCCAGAGCCGGCCGGCGGCGTTCTTCGTGATCTCCAATCTCGCTGCCGTTGCCATCGCGATCGGTCCGGCCGGGGTGGCCGGGCTCGGGCAGGTCGTGACCCGAGCCGGTCGGCGTACGGCGGTTGCGGTCCTTCCGCTCGCCGCACTGGCCGGCATCCTCATCGCCGACCTGTCCCTGCTCAGCAAGGGTGAAGTGGAACGCATCTACCTGCCGTTCTTCGGCTGGCTGCTGCTCGCGACGGCGCTGCTCGGCAGGCGGCAGCGCACCCGGTGGCTGATCGCACAGGCCGGCACCGCTGTCGCCGTACAGGTGCTGGTCAGGACGTCCTGGTGACCGGGCCGCGCATCCTGGTCGTCGACGACGACCCGACGGTGAGCGACGTCGTACGACGGTACTTCGACAAGGCTGGGATGAGCGTCCAGGTGGCCGCGGACGGCAACACCGCCCTGGAGATCGCGGCCCGCTGGCTGCCCGACCTCGTCGTTCTCGACCTGATGCTGCCTGGCATGAGCGGCCTGGAGGTGTGCGGGGCGTTGCGCGAGTCCCGCGACGTGCCGGTCATCATGCTGACCGCGCTGGGGGAGGAGTCCGAGCGAGTGCTCGGATTGGAGCAGGGCGCCGACGACTACCTGACCAAGCCGTTCAGCCCGCGGGAGCTGGTCCTGCGGGTGCAGTCGATTCTGCGCCGCTCGGCTGGGCCGGAGGTGCGAGAAGTCCTCACCGACGGTGAGCTCGCGGTCGACCTGGCGGCCCGGCACGCGACCCGCGCGGGCGAGGTGCTGTTGCTGACGACCCGGGAGTTCGAACTGCTGGCATTTTTCATGCGCCATCCGCGGCAGGCCTACGACCGGACCCAGCTGCTCGAACAGGTCTGGGGCTGGACGTTCGGCGACAGCGCCACGGTGACCGTGCATGTGCGCCGGTTGCGGGAGAAGATCGAGCGCGACCCGGCCGTCCCCGAACGCATCGTCACGGTCTGGGGCCTCGGTTATCGCTACGAACCGGCGGCCTCGTGATCTCCTACGTCCTGCTGACCGGCGCCATCGCGCTGGTGTGCGGTGTCGCGGTGGCCGGCGTCGGGCTGCTCGTGCTGGCGCGGCTACGAGGTCGGTCGATCGCCGCCAGCCTCTCGGCGGTCGTCGCGGTAGCGGTGTCGACGATGATCCTCAGCCTCCTGGTGGCGAATCGCGCGATGGTCATCTCGACCGTCGACGCCCCGCGGCTGGCGGTCCTCGTCCTCGTAGCGGGCGCGATCAGCCTGGCCTGCGCGTTGTGGCTCGGTCGCCGACTGGCCGCGGACAGCATGTGGGCCGCGGAAATGCGCGAACGGGAACGCAAGATGGAGGCCTCCCGGCTCGAGCTGATCGCCTGGATCAGCCATGACCTGCGCACCCCGCTGGCCGGCATGCGGGCGATGACCGAGGCGCTCGAGGACAGCGTGGTCAGCGACCCGGCCACGGTGCAGGAGTACCACCGGCGGATGCGACAGGAAACCGACCAGATGACCAGGCTCGTCGAGGACCTGTTCCAGCTGTCCCGGATCAACGCCGGCGCCCTTCGGTTGACGCTGGAGCAGGTGTCCCTGCGTGACATCGTCTCCGACGCGGTCTCCGCTGCGTCCCCGATCGCCGCGGCCAAGGGCGTCGAACTGGTTGCTGACCCCACCGCATTGCCCGTCGTACTGGGCAGCGAGCCCGAGCTGAACCGCGTGGTCCGCAACCTGCTGGTGAACGCGATCCGGCACAGCCCGCCGGGTGAGCCGGTGACCGTGCACGGCGGCGAGGACGGCGAGCACGTCTGGCTGAGCGTCTGCGACGCGTGCGGCGGTATCCCCGACGATGACCTGGATCGGGTCTTCGACGTCGCCTTCCGCGGCGAGTCAGCGCGGACGCCGGCCGCCGACGGCACTGCCGGGGGCGGCTTGGGGCTGGCAATTGCTCGCGGGTTCGTCGAGGCCCACCAGGGCTCGATCGCGGTGCGCAACGAGGGTCCGGGCTGCCGCTTCGAGCTCCGGCTCCCGGTCGCCGCTGCCGCTCGTGAGGACGCCCTACGTCCGTAGATCTGGCTGGTATGGCGCTCAGCTGTACGGACGTTGCGCGCTGTCACGGACGGGACGGTGCAGCGCTCAGCCGCGCAGCGGAGCCGTCGCGAACTCGCGTATCCCCTCGGCGAAGCCGACCCGGGCGGTGAAACCGAGTTCCTCGCGGGCTCGGTCGGGGCTCGCGACGATGTGTCGAACGTCGCCGAGGCGATACTCGCCGGTGACGACCGGCGGCGGCCCGCCGAACGCCTCGGCCAGCCCAGCCGCCATCTCCCCGACCGTGTGCGGCGTGCCGGAGGCGATGTTGTACGACCGCAGCTCCCCGCTGGGAAGCTCATGCAGGAGCGCTGCGAGGTTAGCCGCGGCGACGTCACGCACGTGCACGAAGTCCCGCCGCTGCCCACCGTCTTCGAACACCTGGGGCGCACGGTTGGCCTCGAGTGCCGAGCGGAAGATCGAGGCAACCCCGGCGTACGGCGTGTCCTTGGGCATCCGCGGCCCGTAGACGTTGTGGTAGCGCAGCGCTGCGGCCGTCCCGCCGGTGGTCCGCGCCCACGCCGCCGCCAGGTGTTCCTGCGCGAGCTTCGTGGCGGCATAGGTGTTGCGCGGGTCAGCCGGCGCCTGCTCCGGAACCGCCCCGGATGTCAGCGCGGCGCCGCACACCGGGCAGCGCGGCTCGAACCGCCCGGCGTCGAGGTCCTCCGGCGTTCGCGGCACCGGCCGCACGACGTCGTGGTCCGGGCAGCTGTAGCGACCCTCGCCGTAGATCACCATCGAGCTGGCCAGGACAAGTCGCCCGATGTCGGCCCGATCCATCGCGGCCAGCAGCACGGCTGTCCCGAGGTCGTTGATCCCGGCGTAGTCGGGCATGTCCTGCGCGTCCAGGCCGAGGCCGACCATCGCCGCCTGGTGACAGATGGCGTCCGTTCCGGACACTGCATTGTCAACTGTGGCCGGGTCTCGTATGTCCCCGACAATCAATTCGATGTCTGCGGGGAGGTCGGGCCGTCCGGTCGGATAGTGGGGGTGTACGGCGGGGAGCAGCGCATCGAGCACACGGACCTCGTGCCCGGCCGCGAGCAGCTCCTCGGCGACGTGCGAGCCGATGAAGCCGGCACCGCCGGTGAGGAGCACGAGCATGGCTGTCGACCCTAGCGGGACCCGGGTGTAGGAACGGTCGTCATGGAGCGGTGCGCGTGGGCGGGCAGCTCCCCGGAATATGTGGCCTACCACGACGACGAGTGGGGCGTGCCGCTGCACGGGGACGACGCGCTGTTCGAGCGGCTGTCGCTGGAGGCGTTCCAGTCCGGACTGTCGTGGATCACGATCCTGCGCAAGCGGCAGAACTTCCGGGCGGCCTTTGCCGGGTTTCACCTCGCCACCGTTGCGGCCTACGACGACACCGACGTCCGCCGTCTCTTGGCCGACTCGGGCATTGTGCGTAACAGGGCGAAGATCGAGGCCACCATCGCCAATGCACGGACGGCGCTGGCGATGCCGGAGGGGCTCGACGGGTTCCTGTGGTCGTTCGCTCCGGACCAACCGCGTCGGCCACCGCCGTCCCTCGCCGACGTGCCGACGACCAGCCCGGAGTCGATTGCCATGGCCAAGGAACTGAAGCGACGCGGCTTCCGGTTCGTCGGCCCGACGACGGCGTACGCCCTCATGCAGGCGACCGGCATGGTCGACGACCACGTCGCCACCTGCTGGCGGGCTGGCGCCGTGACCCTGCCGTAGCTTGCGGGCACCCCTGGGCCCTAGCGGCCGTGGAAGGTGGGCGGGGACTTGTCCACGAACGCCTGTACGGCGGCCTTGTGATCCTCGCTCTGACCGGTGCTGGCCATGTGCTGGCCTTCGTTGGCCAGCGACGCCGCGAGGTCATGGCTCGCCGAGAACGCAAGCGCGGCCTTGATCGCGGCGTAGGCAAGCGTGGGTCCGGCCGCCAGTGCCGCCGCTAACGCGGCGGCGCGGGACTGCAGCTCCTCGTCGGGGACGACCTCGTTGACCAGGCCGAGTTCCAGGGCGGCGGCGGCGTCGACCGGCTGGGCCAGCAGCATCAGCATCACGGCCTTGGCATGCCCGATCAGCCGGGGCAGCGTCCACGTCGCTCCGCTGTCCACTGACAACCCGATCTTTGCAAAGGCCATCAGGAACTTCGCGCCGGCACCGGCGATCCGGAAGTCCGCGGCAAAGGCGAACGACGCGCCGGCGCCGGCGGCCATCCCGTTGACCGCGGCGATGACCGGCTTCGGCATCCCCGCGATCGTCAGCACGATCGGGTTGTAGTGCTCGGAGACGGTGCGCAGCGGAGCGGGGTCGTCGGCGCGGATCAGCTCGACGTGCTCCTTGAGGTCCTGGCCGACACAGAAGCCGCGACCGTTCCCGGTGAGGACGACCGCACGCACGTCGGGATCCGCGGCCGCCGCCCGTAACGCGCCGAGCAGACCCTCCTTCGCCTCGGTGTCGAGGGAATTCATCGACTCGGGACGGTTCAGCGTGACCGTCGCGACCGCACCCTCTCGGGTGTACAGGACTGAACCGGACGACGTTTCCAAAGCGATCGGCCTCCTCTGCTGGCCTGCAGGACGCTAGCCGCTGCGCTGCCGCGACAGCCACGGCGAGGCCACAGTTTCTCCTCGGCGCTTCAATGCGAGACAATGAAGCAACATCGCGTCGGCCTCTCATTCGGAGGCAGGCGTTCCGCTAGCTAGAACATCGTGCACTGGCCGGAGTACCTCACGGCCTGACTGAGGAGGAACGCATGGCGGCCATGAAGCCGCGGACAGGTGAGGGTCCGCTGGAGGTCACCAAGGAGGGACGCGGCATCGTCATGCGGGTCCCGTTGGAAGGCGGCGGTCGACTTGTCGTCGAGATGACACCGGACGAGGCCACCGCGCTCGGTGACGCTCTGAAGGGCGCCACTAGCTAGCCGACGACTGACAAACTCAACGGCCCCGGCTGGCGGACTCACCCTCCGCCGCCGGGGCCGCACTTGGGAGGCAAGATCGAGGGGTGGGCGAACCGGTGATCGACCTGAACGCCGATCTCGGCGAGGGTTTCGGGATCTGGCCGCTGGGCGACGACGAGGGCCTGCTGGAGGTGATCACCAGCGCCAACGTCGCGTGCGGCTTCCACGCCGGCGACCCGTCGATCATGCGCCGCGTATGCGCCGCTGCCGCCGAGCGCGGCGTGGTGATCGGCGCACAGGTCGGCTACCGCGACCTGCACGGCTTCGGGCGGCGTTTCGTCGACGTCGAGCCGGCGGAACTGACCGATGACGTGCTCTACCAGTTGGGCGCGTTGGATGCCTTCGCCCGGGCAGCAGGGGACCGGGTGCGCTACCTCAAGCCGCACGGCGCCCTCTACAACGCCATCGGCACCCACGAGGCGCAGGCGGCGGCCGTTGTCGAAGCGGTACGCCGGCACGACGCCTCGCTGCCGGTGCTCGGACTCCCCGGCTCGGCCTGGCTGCGGCTGGCGGCCGAGGCGGGGCTGACCGCCGTACCGGAGGCCTTTGCCGACCGGGCCTACACGCCCGAGGGCGAGTTGCTGTCCCGGCGCGAGCCGGGCGCCGTTCTGGTCGATCCCGAGCACATCGCGGCGCGGTCCGTGCGGATGTCCGTCAGCGGTCAAATCGTTGCAATAGATGGGTCAATCGTCGATGTCAAGCCCAGGTCCCTGTGCGTCCACGGGGACACACCGGGGGCGGTGACCGTCGCGCGACGCGTCCGCTCGGCGCTGCGTGCAGCGGGTGTCGACGTCCAGCCTTTTTGCACCCCCCAGGCCGATGATCATGGGGATTGACCGGTACGGAACGGCCGCTCGCGGGGTGTTGGCGTACGGCGAGGAGGCGCTGCTCGTCGAGTTCGCCGATGTCGCCGCCGTCATGTCGCTGCGGGCCAGCCTGCGGCACGAGCCGGTGCGCGGCGTCGAGGAGGTCGTCCCGGCCGCTCGGACCCTGTTGCTGCGGCTCGCCCCGGACGCGGACATCGACCGGATCACCGAGCAGCTCCGGTCCCGCGAACTGGCGGCGTACGAACCCGAGATCGGTGCGGTGGTCGAGATCCCGGTGACGTACGACGGCGCCGACCTGACCGACGTCGCCGAGTTGACCGGGCTGTCCACCGCAGCCATCGTCGACGCGCACACCGATTCGGAGCTCAGCGTTGCCTTCTGCGGATTTGCGCCCGGCTTCGGCTATCTCGTCGGCCTGCCGGAGTCGCTGCACGTGCCGCGCCGGAGCGAGCCGCGGACGAAGGTGCCGGCCGGTGCGGTCGGCCTGGCCGGTGAGTTCACCGGCGTGTACCCGCGCGAGTCACCGGGCGGCTGGCAGCTGATCGGCCGCACCGACGTCACCCTGTGGGACGCCGACCGGGACCCGCCGGCGCTGCTCCGGCCCGGAACGCGGGTGCGGTTCCGGCAGACATGATCGAGGTCATCGCTCCAGGCCCGCTGGCGACCGTCCAGGACCTGGGTCGGCCCGGGTACGCCGAACTGGGGGTCGGTCGCAGCGGCGCCGCCGACCTTCTCAGTCACCGGCTGGGAAACCGGCTCGTCGGCAACGCCGAGCACGCCGCCACCGTCGAGGTCACCTTCGGGGGACTCCGAATCCGAGTTCGGGCCGACCTGCTCATCGCGGTCACCGGCGCGCCCGCACCAGTGTTCGTCCAATCGGTCCAGTACGGGGGCAACGCACCGCTGCGGGTTCCTGCTGGCGTCGAACTGCGGCTCGGAACGCCGCAGGCCGGCCTGCGCAGTTACCTCGCCGTCCGCGGCGGCATCGCCTGCGAGCCGGTGCTCGGGTCTCGATCGACGGACCTGCTCTCCGGCCTGGGGCCGGCTCCGCTGCGCGCGGGGGACACCCTTGCGGTGGGCGAGGATTCCGACGCCGCGCCGATCGTGGACGTTGCACCGGTACCGGGGTATCAGGACGAGCCGGTACTCCGGATCCGCCCGGGTCCGCGGCGTGACTGGTTCACTCCCGAGGCGTGGGCGATGCTGCTGGATTCGCCGTACACGGTCACTCCCGACGGCAACCGGATCGGCGTGCGGCTGAGTGGACCGCCCTTGGGCCGAGCCGTCCAGGCCGAACTGCCGTCGGAGCCCCTCGTCCTGGGAGCGATTCAGGTACCGGCGAACGGTCAGCCGCTGGTGTTTCTCGCCGACCATCCGGTGACCGGCGGCTACCCGGTGATCGGGGTGGTGTGCCGTGCCGATGTCGGGCGTGCCGCGCAGCTTCGGCCGGGCCAGCGGGTGCGGTTCGCCGCCAGCCCGGACGCAGGTCGCTAGACCGAATGGGACTGCAGCGCGAGTTCCGCGGCCACTGCGGGCGCGAGGCTCCCGTGGCCGGCGACCATGACGTCGTCCAGGGCGAGCCAGCCGGCCAGGGTCCGCAGTTCGGCGGCGAGCGGGCCGGCGACAGAACCTGCGTCGTGGCCTTCTTCGAGGAACGCGCCGAGCACCAGCAGGGCGCCGCCGCTCCGATCGGCCTTGAGGTCGACCCGCGCCACAATCCGGTCGCCGAGCAAGTAGGGCAGGACGTAGTAGCCGAAGTTGCGCTTCGCCGCGGGCACGTACAGCTCGAAGCTGTGCCGGAACCCGAAGACCCGCTGGGTGCGCCGGCGATCCCACACCAGCGAGTCGAACGGCGACAAGAGCGCGCTGGCCTCGACCGCTCGTACCGACTGCGCTGACCGAACCAGGTAGCCGGTCTCGGGCCAGCCCTCGGGTCGGGTGGCGACGAACTCGCCGGCGGCCACGAGTTCACGGACCCGAGCCCGGGTGGCCGCGACCGGCAGCCGAAAGTAGTCGGCGAGGTCGGCGGCGGTGGCGATGCCGAGAGCGGCGCCGGCGTGTCGAACGAGCTGGCGCTGGCCGTCCGGCTCGGGGAGGGCGGGTGCGGACAGGACCTCGGCCGGGATCACCCGCTCGGTCAGATCGAAGCGCCGGTTGAACCCCTGTCGGTCGGCGACCGCCAGCATCCCCTTGTCGTAGAAGCTCTCCAGCACGCTCTTGCCGTCCGACCCTCGATCCCACAGCGTCGTCGCGGCGGTGTACCGCGGGTTGCCCTTCGCCCGCCGCGCCGGGTCGCTCAGTTCGCTGAACGTCAGCGGCCCCCGAGCGGCGACCTCGGCGTACACCGCCTCGGCGTAGCCCGGCCGCTGCCGCTCGACGCGGGCGAGGAACGCCGCCCAATCCGGGCCGGTGGCGAAGTGGGCCATTCGCCAGCGCAGGGCCGGATACAGCTCGATCGCCACGATCGAGGCCGCGTGTGCCCAGTACTCGAACGCTGCGTGCTGCCGGTAGACGAGCCGGTCCAACGCTTCGGTGGAGTAGGGACCGAGGCGGGAGAACAGCGGCAGGTAGTGCGAGCGGATGAGCACGTTCACCGCGTCGATCTGCAGCCCGCCCAGAAGCTGGATGATCCGGCGGGCGTCAGCTGGGCCTGCTCGAGCCGGTCGCCGCGAGCGGAAACCTTGGGCTCGCACCGCCACTCGGCGTACCTGCTCCGCCGAGATCGGCTCAGGGGGCGCCACAGCGCACACCGTACGGCGGTGTTGCGGTTCGGGCACCGGCCGTCCGGTCAAGCGCCGAGGACAGCCCGGTAGACCGCGACGGTTCGAGCCGCGACGGCGGACCACCCGAACTCACCGACCGCTCTGGCCCGGCCGGCAGCACCCATCGACTCCGCCAGCGCTGGATCGTCGAGCACCCGGTTCAGGGCATCGGCCAGTCCCGCCTCGAAGCCGGCCGGGTCCTGCTCGTCGTAGTGGACCAGCAGCCCCGTCGTACCGTCGTCGACGACCTCGGGGATGCCACCGACGTCGCTTGCGACGACCGCGGTGCCGCAGGCCATCGCCTCCAGGTTGACGATTCCCAGCGGCTCGTACACCGACGGGCAGCAGAAGACCGCCGCGTGGCTCAGCAGTTGCCGGATCTCCTCCCTGGGGAGCATCTCGGGGATCCACTGCAGTCCGGTACGGTGCCTCGACAGCCCATCGACAAGTGCCGAGACCTCGGATCCCAGCTGCACCGTGTCCGGTGCTCCGGCGCAGAGCACGATCTGCGCGTTCGGGTTGACGGCGGCAGCGGCCCGGATCAGGTGAGGTACGCCCTTCTGCCGGGTGATCCGCCCCACAAAGGCGACGTACGGCCGGTCCGGATCGATCCCCAGCCGATCCAGTACGCCGGTGTCGGGGTCCGGCCAGTAGTCCGTCGTGTCGACTCCGTTGCGGACTACGTGAACGCGGTCAGAATCCAGGAACGGGTAGCAGTCCAGAATGTCGCGCCGCATCCCCTCGCTGACCGCGATGATGCCGTGCGCCGCCCGGTACGCTGTGCGCTCCATCCAGGACGACAGGGCGTACCCCCCGCCGAGCTGCTCGGCCTTCCACGGTCGACGGGGCTCCAGCGAATGCGCGGTGAGCACGTGCGGTACGTCGTACAGCAGGGAGCCGAGGTGTCCGGCCAGGTTGGCGTACCAGGTGTGCGAGTGCAGGATGTCGCAGCCGATCACGTCGTCCACGATGGACAGGTCGACGCCGATCGTCTGCAGCGCCGCGTTGGTGCCGACCAGGTCGGCCGGCACCTGGTGCGCCGTCGCGCCCTCGCGCGGCGCGCCGAAACAGTGCACGTCAACATCCACAGTGGAGCGAAGTTCCCGAACCAGGAAGTCCACGTGTACGCCGGCGCCGCCGTAGACATCCGGTGGGAACTCCTTGGTGAGCAGGCCCACGCGCATGCTTTGAGACTAGGGTCATCGGTCGTGGCCATGGCCAGGGAGCCTCGTGTCCTCGGGATCGTGCTCGCCGGCGGCGAGGGAAAGCGGTTGTGGCCGCTGACCCAGGATCGGGCCAAGCCCGCAGTCCCGTTCGGGGGCAATTACCGGCTGATCGACTTCGTCCTGTCGAACCTCGTCAACGGCGGCTACACCCGAATCTGCGTCCTGACCCAGTACAAGTCGCACTCCCTCGACCGGCATATCACGACGACCTGGCGGATGTCCTCACTGCTCGGCAGCTACGTCACGCCCGTCCCGGCGCAACAGCGGCTCGGGCCGCGCTGGTACACCGGCAGCGCCGACGCGATCTACCAGAGCCTGAACCTGGTGTACGACGAACAGCCGGGCTACATCGTCGTGTTCGGCGCCGACCACGTGTACCGGATGGACCCGCAGCAGATGGTCGAGCAGCACATCTCCTCCGGCGCCGGGGTGACGGTCGCCGGGATCCGGGTGCCCCGTGAGCAGTCCTCGCAGTTTGGCGTGATCGACACCGACGGCGACCGGATCACCGCGTTCCTGGAGAAACCGGCCGATCCGCCGGGGCTCCCGGACGACCCGAACCAGATCTTCGCCTCCATGGGCAACTACGTGTTCAGCACCGACGTACTGCTCGAGGCGCTCAAGCTGGACGCCGCCGACGAGGGCTCGGTCCACGACATGGGCGCCAACCTGATCCCGATGCTCGTCGAGCAGGGCTGCGCCTACGTGTACGACTTCGCCGACAACCAGGTCCCCGGTACGACCGACCGGGATCGGGGCTACTGGCGTGACGTCGGAACGCTGGATTCCTACTACGAAGCCCACATGGACCTGGTCTCGGTACACCCGGTGTTCAACCTCTACAACCGCGACTGGCCGCTGTTCACGTTGCCGCCGCAGCTGCCGCCGGCAAAGTTCGTCGAGGGCGGGCTGGCGCAGGAGTCGATGGTCGGCGCCGGGGTCATCGTCGCCGGCGGGACGGTCCGGTCGTCGGTCGTCTCACCGAACGTCAAGATCAACGGCGGGGCGTACGTCGAGGGCAGCGTCCTCCTGGACAACGTCCAGATCGGCGCCCGGGCGGTGGTCCGCCGGGCGATCCTCGACAAGAATGTCGCCGTACCGGCCGATGCGCACATCGGCGTCGACTTGGCGGCCGATCGCGAGCGTTACCACGTCACCGAATCCGGGGTGGTCGTCCTGGGAAAGGGCATCAAGGCGCTGCCCTAGCGTTGGGCTACGGGCGGTGTACGGCGGCCAGCAGTCCCTCGCCGAGCGGGATCAACGTGGGCACCAGCTGCTCGTGCTCACGAACCGCCTTGGTGACATCGCGCAGCGCCACCGTCTCCGGGTCGCGGGCCGACGACTCGCCGACCCGACCACGCCCCAGCGCACCGGCGAAAACCACCACGCCGCCCGGGCGGAGCAGCCGCAGCGCTTCGTCGAGACAGTCGACGTACTGGCCCTTCGGCCCGTCGACAAAGACCAGGTCGTACGCACCGTCGGTGAGCCGCGGCAGCACCTCGAGCGCGGCGCCGTTGATCAGCCGGGTGCGAGTGGAGGCGATTGCGGCATCCCGAAAGCCCTGCTTCGCTGCGCGCTGATGCTCCGCCTCGGTGTCGACCGAGGTGAGGATGCCGTCGGCCCGCATCCCGGCAAGTAGCCACAACCCCGACACGCCGGCGCCGGTCCCGACCTCGACCACCGCACGCGCATCGAGGGCAGCGGCAAGAAAGCGCAGGGCATTGCCGGCCGCCGGTGTCACCGGCTCGCAGCCGAACTCCTCCGAGCGACCACGGGCGGTGGTCAGCGCTTGGTCCTCGACCCCGAAGCCCTCGGCGTACTCGCGGCTCGCCGAGCTACCCATGGCGACCTCCACCCCTGTGTTGTGCGTTGCGGCCGACCTTATCCGGGTTCGCGGACGCGGCCCGCGTGCACGCGCCGGAACACCATTGCTCACCAAAGCGTTATCGGAGGGAGTGCATCTCTGGAGGGGGAACAAGGCACCATGGTCTCGTCCGGTCATCTCGCTGCTGTGCAACGACAGGGGCAGCAGCGACTCGAGGAGGGGAGTGCGATGTCCGAGGCGCTTGCCGACGTCGCCGCTGACGTCTCTCCCTGGGTCCCTCCCAGCTGGGACGATGTAGTCCGGCTGCACTCCGCGCGGGTGTATCGGCTCGCATACCGGCTGTCCGGCAACCCTCAGGACGCCGAGGACCTCACCCAGGAAACATTCGTCCGGGTATTCCGGTCCTTGGCCAACTACCAGCCGGGCACGTTCGAAGGTTGGCTGCACCGGATCACCACGAACCTCTTCCTCGACCTCGTCCGCCGCCGGCAGCGGATCCGTTTCGACGCGCTGCCCGAGGACACCGAGCGGATGCCAGGCTCCGCGCCCAGTCCCGAGCAGGTGTACGCCGACAGCTACCTCGACCCGCAGGTCCAGGCGGCGCTGGACGCGCTGCCCCCCGATTTCCGCGTCGCCGTCGTCCTGTGCGACATCGAGGGACTGACCTACGAGGAAATTGCCGTGACGCTGGGCATCAAGCTCGGCACCGTCCGCAGCCGGATCCATCGCGGGCGGGTGCAGTTGCGTGAGGCACTGGCCCACCTGGCACCCAACCGCCAGCAGGCGGTCTCATGACTCTCACCCCAACCGACTTCCACCTGGCGCTCGAGGCGGTCGTCGCGTACGTCGACGGGGAGCTCAGCCCGGGCGCCGAGGCACGCGCCAGCGCTCATCTCAGTGCCTGCTCGCAGTGCTCTCTCGATGTGGTGGCCCAGCGGGAGGCCAAGACCCTGCTCGTCGGTGCCGGCGGTCCTGAACTACCCGGCACCCTACTCAGCCGGTTGCGGCAGATCCCCTTCACGACTGACCTGCAGACCCCCAATATGACGCTGGTGATGTACGGCGAGGACGTCCAATGGAGCCGCAGTGCCGGCGGCTCGGATCACAACGGCACGGCCTCGGGTGCGCCGCCGGATCGGCGTCCTCCGGGGCGCCCGGAGGCGGTGACCCGACCCGGGAGCCGGCGTCCCGGGCTGTCCGCTGGCCGGCTGCGCAGGCTGCGTCGGGGATTGATGGGAGCCATGGCGGGTCTGACCGTCGGCGTGCTCGCCGCGTCGGTGGCCCCGGTGAGCGTCACCGCTGGTGCTGCCACGTCGCAACCCCGGTTCGTCCAGAACTCCGACCGGCCGGGCACCGCTTCGGCACTCGTCGGTTCGTTCGAGGACGTGATGGGACCGCGGCTGTTCTCCGGAGCGGCGACCGGGTTGCGCTGACCCCCGACCGGCTTTGGCACCGCCCCTCACTTTGCCCGTCGGATGGCCGTGCACAACGGGCATTTCGGCGCTCACCGCGACCACCTGACAGGCAAGTCGGTGAGGTCGGCGCTGACGCTGACTTCACAGCCCCTCGACCAGGCTGAGCGCTGAACCCGAGGAGGCTTCCGTGACCGACGGCCAGCGCGGCCCTAACCCGCAGCGTCCTGAGGACGCGCCGTACCAGCGGCCGACCGGCGTACCGGATCCAGTCGTCGAGCGGCAGCAGCCCGGTCCCAATCCGTCGGGTCGTGCGCCCGCGCCGCCCCCGGCTGTCACCCAGGCGTTCGCGCGACCCCAGGGGGTGCGGGAGTCATTCGCCACCGCGGACCGGCCCCGCCCGCCGGAGCCGGTTCCGGCGCAGCAGGCCCCGCCACCGGAAATGCTGATCCGAGCCTTTGGACGCCCCGACGGCGCCGGTGGCTTCGCCGCCCCGGACGGCAGCCGGCTACGCACCCGGCGACCGGCTGAGTCTCCGTGGTGGATGCCGGACGCCGAACGAGACCCGTGGCGGGACGCCGCTTCGCGCTCCGCACTCGGCGCGCCGGCGGTCTTCGACGAGACAGACACCGCCGACGACAAGGGCATCCTCACCGACGGCGCCGGGCGACGCCGGATCCGGATCCGCGACGTCCCGATTCGGCTCACATTGTTCCTGCTGATCGCCGCGTTGCTCGTCGGCCTCGTCGGCGGCGGCACGGGCTTCGTTCTCGGGCGTACGGCGACGGAATCGCCGCTGTTGAAACCCGACGGCGAGCTGAGCACGGTGAGCGAACCGATCAACCGGCCACCCGGTTCGATCGCCGACATCGCCGAGCGGCTCCTGCCCGCGGTGGTGTCGATCGAGGTCAGGGTCGGGGATACCGGCGGCACCGGCTCGGGTGTGGTCATTGACGAGGACGGCTACATCCTCACGAACAACCACGTCGTCTCGCAGGCGGCGGACGCCGCGGGCGCGAGCGTGCGCGCCATCTTTGCCGACGGCACCGCCTCTGCCGCGCGGATCGTCGGCCGTGACCCCCTAGCCGACCTCGCGGTGATCAAAGTCGAGAAGCCCGGCCTCGTCGTCGCCTCGCTGGGGGACTCCTCGTCGCTCGTGGTCGGTGACCCGGTGGTCGCGATCGGCTCCCCGCTGGGCCTGACCAGCACCGTGACCTCCGGGATCGTGAGTGCGCTGAACCGCCCGGTCCGGCTGGCCGGTCAGGGCAGCGACACCAACACGGTGATCAACGCCATCCAGACCGATGCGGCCATCAACCCGGGCAACTCCGGTGGAGCGCTCGTCGACGGCTCCGGGGCGGTGGTCGGCATCAACACCGCCATCGCCAGTCTCGGCTCGGCCGGAGGCGTCGGTGGCAGCATCGGTCTGGGCTTTGCCATCCCGATCGACGTCGCCCGGGACATCGCCGAGCAACTGATCAGCACCGGCTCCGCTACCCACGCGTCACTCGGGGTCAACGTGCGCTCGGTCACCGACGGCGCCCGCGACGGCGCTCTGGTCGTGGCGGTGGAGGACAACAGCGCGGCCGCGGCCGCCGGGATCCGCGAGGGCGACGTGATCATCAGGGTCGGCGACCTCGAGGTCGGCAGCTCAGAAGAACTGGTTGTGGCAGTTGATACGAATCAACCAGGCGACACCGTGACTGTCGTCGTCGTCCGCAACGGGAGTGCCCGGGAGCTGCAGGCCACCCTGCTGTCCCGGTGAGCTGGCGCAGCCAATCGACGGAGTAGCCCTGAGCCGATCCGGTTGCCGGGTTAGGCTGCGGGAGGCTGCAGCGAGACGGGAGGCGACATGTTCAGCTCCTTGGGATGGGCCGAGATCATGGTCCTGCTCGTCGTCGCGCTGTTCATTTTCGGGCCGGACCGGTTGCCCGGCATCGCGCGGGACGCCTCCGGAGCGTTGAAGAAGGTGCGCGGGTTCATCACCGGGGCCAAGGCACAGATCCGCGAGGAACTCGGCGACGAGTTTGCCGACTTGGACCTCAGTTCGCTCAACCCACGCGAGTTCGTCCGCCGGCAGCTGCTCGATGACGACCCGCCCCCGCTCCTGAAGCGCTCCAACGGCAGCTCCCGGGTGAACACCACAAAGCCGACAACGGCCCGAATGGCCGAAGCCCGGTCCGCCCGGACGGCCGACGCGGGCCCCGCGGCCACTGGCAGGCCGGACCCGCCACTGCGGGCACCTGGCGAAGCGCCGCCGTACGACGCCGACGCCACCTGACGGCGCCGCACGCCGTTGCGTCCGTAGCTTTGGCCGGTATGGCGCTCAAGCCCACGGACGTTGCGACAGGGCGAGGGTCAGCGGCCGACCGGGGTGAGGCTGAGGGATCGACCGGCCAGCCCGCGCTGCCTGGCCGCCAGCGCATCTGCCACGTCGAGGAGCGCCCGGGCAGCGGCCGAGGAGGGATCGGACAGCACGAGCGGGAGGCCTTCGTCCCCACTCTGCCGCAACCGCGTTTCCAGCGGCACCTGACCAAGCAGGGGGACCGGCGTTCCCAGCGTGCGGGTCAGCGCGTCGGCGACGACCTGCCCGCCTCCGCTGCCGAAGATGTCCATTCGGGAGCCGTCCGGCAGTTGCAGCCAGGACATGTTCTCGATCACACCGACGACCTGCTGGTGGGTCTGGGTCGCGATCGACCCGGCGCGCTCCGCCACCTCGGCGGCCGCCTGCTGCGGCGTCGTCACGACGAGAATCTCCGCACTTGGAACCAGCTGCGCCAGTGAGATCGCGATGTCGCCCGTCCCGGGCGGGAGGTCCATCAGCAGGACGTCGAGGTCGCCCCAGAAGACATCGGCGAGAAACTGTTGGAGCGCCCGGTGCAACATCGGCCCACGCCACACCACAGGCGTGTTCCCCGGGGTGAACATCCCGATCGAGATCACCTTCACGCCGTGGGCCTGCGGCGGCATGATCATCCGCTCCACCTGCGTCGGCTTGCCGGTGACCCCGAGCATGCGCGGTATCGAGAAGCCGTAGATATCGGCATCTAGGACGCCGACGGACAGGCCGCGCTGGCACAACGCGGCCGCCAGGTTGACCGTCACACTGGACTTACCCACACCCCCCTTGCCCGAGGCGACGGCGTACACCCGGGTGAGCGAGCCAGGCTTCGCGAACGGAATCTCCGGCTCGGGGTTGTCCCCGCGCAGCTGCGTCTGCAGTTGCTTGCGCTGCTCCGGACTCATCACATCGAGGCGGACTTCGACCCCGGCCACGCCAGGAACCGCGGACACCGCCGCCGTCACGTCGCGGGTCAGTGTGTCCTTCATCGGACACCCCGCCACGGTGAGGAAGATCTGCACGGCGACCCGCCCGGAAGCTGCGACATCGACATCGCCAAGCATGCCGATATCGGTGATCGGGCGACGAATCTCTGGGTCGTTGACGGTGGCCAGAGCGGCGCGGATACGACTGAGCTCGGGTGCTTGGGGCATACCTCTCCAGGATGCAGGGATACGTTCCATGCTACGGCGAGGCTTACTACGGTGCGCTTTCGCCGGTTACTGCTGGCAGTCCTAGTATCCCGGCATGCACGTACGCATCGGGACCAGCTCATGACGGCTATCGCGACGCGCCCCGTTCGGTACCCCACCGAGGCCGGGCTGACGGCGTGGCGGGCGTTCCTCACGACCCACGCGAGGATCACCCGCCGGCTCGAAGCCGAGCTGATGAGCGAGGAGGACCTTGCGCTGGCGTCGTACGACGTCCTCGTGCAGCTGGCCGAGGCTGCTGACCGTCGGCTGCGGATGACCGAGCTGGCCGGGGCCGTCCTGCTGTCCCGCAGCGGACTCACCCGGCTCGTGGACCGGCTCACCCGCGACGACCTGGTCACCCGGCAGGCCTGCGAGGACGACGCTCGGGGCACGTACGCCGTACTCACTCCGGCCGGCTTGTCCCGGCTGCGCAAGGCCTCCAAGGTCCACCTCCGAGGTGTCGAGGAGCACATGACGGGGCGGCTGAACCCGTCCGAGCTGGCCACCCTCACCGAACTGCTCGACCGGCTTGACGTCGAGGACTGAGCGAACTGCACAGCACGTGAGTGAGTCCGCCGAGGGTTGGCGACGGAGAACGACCCGGGATTCGCTGGGGGTAGGCCTCGCCGTCGGCCTGTACGGCGCTGCCTTCGGGGCAGCAGCGACGGCGTCGGGGCTCAGCGTTCTGCAAACCTGCACGTTGAGCCTGCTGATGTTCACCGGCGCCTCACAGTTCGCGTTGGTCGGCGTCCTCGGCGCGGGCGGCGCACCGGTTGCAGCGGTCGCCAGCGCGATGATGCTCGGCGCCCGCAACACCCTCTACGGTCTGCGGCTCGCCTCCCCACTCGGCCTGCGGGGACTTCGGCGCGCGGTGGCCGCGCAGGCTGTGATCGACGAGACCACCGCGATGGCGCTGGCTGCGCCGAACACCGCGGCGCTGCGGCTGGCGTTCACGGTCACCGGGAGCAGCCTGTTCGTCGGCTGGAACCTGTCCACGCTGGCCGGCGCGTTGGGTTCCGGCCTGCTGGGCGAGAGCGCTCAGGTCGCGCTCGATGCCGTGGTGCCGGCGGCGTTCCTGGCACTGGTGTGGCCGCGGCTGCGGCACAGCAGCACCGACCGGGCGGTGGCGGCCGGCGGTGCGCTCGTCGCGCTCGCTCTAACTCCGGTGGTGCCGCCCGGAGTCCAGGTCATTCTGGCAGCGGCCGCCGTGGGGCTCGGCTTCGGCAGGTGGCGGCGATGATCTGGACGGTTGTGCTGGCCGGCAGCCTCGGCTGCTACCTGCTCAAGTACGCCGGACTGGCCGCCTCTCCGGCGATCCTGGAACGCCCCGCCGTGCGCCGCGCCGTCGAGCTGGTGCCCGCCGCGATGCTGGCCGCGCTCGTCGTCGTCCAGGCGTTCACCGATCGGCAGGCGCTGGTGCTCGACGCGCGAGCAGCTGGGCTGGCCGCAGCCGTCGTCGCGTTGCTGCTGCGTGCGCCGTTCCTCGTCGTACTGCTCGTCGCCGGCGGGGTGGCGGCGCTGGTGCACGCCCTGGCCTGAGCGGCTATGGGGTTCTGCGCTCCGGCTGGTCCTCACCCAAACGGTGCAACTCGGAACGGATGTAGTCGCGGGTGGCCAACTCGCCGATCGCGATCCGCAGCGCCGCCAACTCGCGGGCCAGGTACTCGGTGTCGGCCTTTGCGGCGGCCGCCCGCTGCCGGTCCTCCTCGATCGTCACCCGATCCCGGTCGGCCTGCCGGTTTTGCGCCAACAGGATGAGCGGGGCTGCGTAGGCGGCCTGGGTGGAGAAGACCAGGTTCAGCAGGATGAAGGGGTACGGGTCCCATTGCAGCCGGATCGCGGTGAGGTTGAGGGTGATCCAGATGATGACGATTCCGGTCTGATACGCGAGGAAACGCCCGGTCCCCAGGAACCGGGCGATCCGCTCGCTGAACTGGCCGAAGGCTTCACCGTCCAGCCGGGGAACGAGCCGCCGAGGCTCCCGCGGCTGGTCCAGCCTGGCGGCTCGGGACCCACGCGGCTCGGTCATTGGCAGCTCCGCTGCGATGTCATTCCCGGTCCTCGCGCCAGTCCTCGGGCAGCAGGCTGTCCAGCAGGTCGTCGACGGTGACCGCACCCACGAGGTGGTTGTCGGCGTCCACGACCGGTGCCGCTACGAGGTTGTACGTCGCGAAGTAGCGGGTCAGCTGCGGCAGCGACGCGCCGGTCGTCAGCGGGTCCAGTTCGTCGTCGATGACGCCGCTGACCAGGCTGGACGGTGGTTCGCGCAGCAGCCGCTGGATGTGCACCAGGCCGAGGAACGTGCCCGTCGGCGTCGCGACCGGCGGTCGTACGACGTACACCTGGGTGGCAAGCGCCGCGCTGAGCTCCGGCGCACGCACCCGGGCGAGCGCCTCGGCGATCGTCGCGTCGGGCGGCAGGATGACCGGCTCGCTGGTCATCAGTCCGCCCGCGGTGTCCTCGGAGTAGGCCATCAGCTGCCGGACCGGCCTGGATTCGTCTGGCTCCATCAGCGCGAGCAGCCGTTCCCGCTCGGCCGCCGGGAACTCCGCGAGCAGGTCCGCCGCGTCGTCGGGGTCCATCGCCTCCAGTACGTCGGCGGCGCGGGCGCCTTGCAGCCGGCCGATGATCTCGACCTGGTCCTCCTCCGGCAGTTCCTCCAGTACGTCGGCGAGCCGCGCGTCGGTCAGCGCCTCGGCGATCTGCTGCCGGCGTGCCTCGGGCAGCTCCCGCAGTGCGTTGGCGACGTCGGCGGCCTTCATGTCCTCGTAGACCGCCAGCAGGCTGTCGGCGCCCTGGTCCGCCGACGACAGCGACAGCCCCGTCACGGCGTTCCAGTCGATCTGCCGGACGTGACCGCGCCGGGTGATCCGCTTGCCGGTGATCTCCCGGACCGCGAGCCGGGTGAGCAGCCAGTCACGGTTGCGGGCCTGCTCGATCGCCGCGTCGCTGACCGACACCGCCGCTCCGCCGTCGAGGAGGGTCACCCGCCGGTCCAGGAGTTCGGCCAGGACGAGGGTCTCCCGCGGCCGCTGCTCGAACCGTTTGAGGTTCAGGGTGCCGGTACCCAGCAGGATGGCGTCGGCTTCCATGGAGTTGACCCGGTCGATGGGCAGGAAGATGCGGCGCCGCTGCTGGATCTCCACCACCAGACCGAGGGTGCGTGGCGGCTGGTCGTCCAGGCGCAGCGTGACCACGACGTCGCGGACCTTGCCGATCTGGTCACCGTTCGGATCGAAGACGGCGACCCCGCTCAGCCGGGAGCAGAACACCCTGGTCGCCGTCGCCACGAGCGCAGGCTACCGTCGCTGGCAGGGCGCATCGGGCAGGAGCGCAGCGTGCTGCACTACGAGATCGTCGACGTGTTCACCGATGTCGCCTTCACCGGCAACCCGCTGGCAGTCGTCCTGGATGCCGATGACCTGTCCACCGAGCAGATGCAGGCGTTGGCCCGAGAGTTCAACCTGTCAGAGACGGCCTTCCCACTCCCGTCGACGGTCGCCGACTACCGGCTGCGGATCTTCACCCCGCAGGCCGAGCTGCCCTTCGCCGGTCATCCCAGCATCGGCGCCGCGCACACCCTGGCGCGGCTCGGCCGGCTCACAGCCGGCCCCGTCGTGCAGGAGTGTGGGGCCGGGCTCCTGCCGCTGCACGTCGCCGCCGACTCGGTGCGTCTCACCGGGGGTACACCGGGCGTCGGGGAGCGGCTGGAACCGCAGGCTTGGCTCTCCGCGGTGGGCCTGGATACGGCGGCCTTCGCCGGGGCGCCGCCGCGAATAGCCGGCTGCGGGCTGGACTTCTGCTATCTGCAGGTGCACGAAGATGCGGTCGCGCGCGCCCAGCCGGAAACCCAGGCGCTGCGGGCCCTTGCAGCCGAGGCTCCGGGCGGCCTCAGCGTGCTGTCGTGGGATTCAACGTCCGCGGTAGCGCATGCCCGGGTCTTCAGCGTCGACATTTCCGAGGATCCGGCCACCGGCTCGGCCGCGCTGGGCCTCGGCGGGTGGCTGGTGGCCAGCGGGTTGCTGGCTGCTGACGGTGCGTCGTCGTACACGGTCAGGCAGGGCGCGGAACTGCTGCGTCCGTCGGTTCTGCACTGCACCTTGGCCGCACGCGATGGCGTCGTCATCGAGGCGACCGTCAGCGGGAACGTCGTCCCTGTGGCCTCCGGAACAATCCTCCGACCCTGAATCCTGGCCGCGAGCATCGGTACGGTGCCAAGTCCACCAAACGTCCGCTGCTGCCGAGTTGAGGGCGTTGGCTGGGCGACAGAGGTGGTCAGGGTGGGTCCGCCAGGGCGGCAGCGAAACGCGAAACGAGCGTCGCGACCGCGGCACGGAGTTCTTCCCCGCCATCGACGCAAAAGGCGAACGGCACGCGCGCCAACCACTCCTGCGCATACATCGCCGGATTGCTCGTGCTGCCGACGAGCACGCACCGGTCTCCCGATGGTTCAAGCCGTCCCATGGGAGGCCGGATCCACGGCGCCACCTCAGTCAGTGGAGCGTCGAACACAACGCGGGTAGGGAATTCCCGTCCAGTGCCGAGGTTCTCCTCCAGTGCTGCCACCGGGTCGAGGCCGTCGGGCGGCTCGAACTCGTGCGTGGTCTGCTGGACCGCGCGGATCCGGTCGACCCGGTAGGTGCGGATCGCGTCCGCGCGATGGGAGTGACACAGGAGGTACCAGCGCCCGTAGCGGACGACGACCGCCCAGGGGTCCACTTCGGCCTCCCACTCGTTGCCGGACTCGCTCCGATACGTGAGCAGCACGCGTCGTCGGGCTGTTACGGCAGCGACGAGTGCGCTGGTGGTGGCGGGATCTGGGCGGGCTGAGGACCGGTCGGGCGCAGTTGACGCGTGCTCTCGCAGCGCCGCCGCTTGCCGGCCAACACTCTCGGGCAGGGCCCGGATGACCTTGCCCAGGGCAGAACCGACCAGGTCGTCGCCGTCGGCGGCTGCCGGCTGGCCGTTGAACACCGCCATGACCAGACCAAGTGCCTCGGCCTCCGTGAAGCTGACCGGAGGCAGCCTCGTCCCGCGCCCAAGCCGGTACCCGCCATAGGGCCCGCGGGCTGCCTCGACGGGGATGCCCGCCTCTCGGAGAATCCCGACGTACCGACGCGCGGCCCGCTCCGTGACACCCAACCTCTTGGCGAGTTCGTCGGCCGTCGCGCCGGGACGGGTCTGGAGGATCTCGAGGGCACGCAAAGCTCGTGCGGTGGGGCTGAGATCAGTCGGCACCCGAGCAGACTAGGTGTGTCATGAGATGAACCGGAAGTAGATCGTCCGGAACTGGTTCTAGCGTCATGTCCATGACCGAGTTCCGCGAGCAGGACATCACCGGGGCACGCTTCGAGCGAGTGAGCCTCCGGGGCGCCACCTTCACCCAGGTGTTCCTCAACGACGCCCGCATGCGGGCGGTCGACCTGACCGGGGCGCAGATCCGCGGCGCCCTGTTCCATCAGAGCCGCCTGCGCGGTGTCGAGCTGGGCGACGTCGAGATCAGCGGCGAGTTGCAGAACGTCGTCGTGAACGGGGTCGACATCGCACCGCTCGTCGACGCCGAACTGAACCGTCGCATGCCTGAACGGGCGAGGATGCGCCCCGAGGACAGCGACGGGTTCCGTGCGGCGTGGGCAATCCTGGAGCGGCTGTGGGAGGGCACCGTCGCGCGTGCGAGGACGCTCCCCGAAGCGGCGCTCCACCGCAGCGTCGACGACGAGTGGTCCTTCATCCAGACCCTGCGGCACCTCAACTTCGCCAGCGCTGCCTGGGTGGGCCGGATGATCCTCGGAAACGCCGCGCCGTGGCACCCGTTGGACTTGCCGTGGGACGAGGCCCCCGGGTGGGACGGGATCCCGTGGGACCGCGAGGCACGACCCTTGCTCGACGAGGTGCTCACGGTCCGACACGAACGCCAGGCGATGGTCCGCCACGTCATGGAATCACTCACCGACGAGCAACTCGCCGCCGAGGTGACTCGCACCGAGCCCGGCTGGCCCCAGGTGGAGAACTTCCTGTTCAAGGAATGTCTCCGCATCGTCCTCAACGAGGAGTGGGAGCACCGGCTCTATGCCGAACGTGATCTGACCGCACTGGAGAAAGGGGACTGATCATGGACATCCTGCTCATTGCTGGCCTGTGGCTCGACGGATCCGCATGGGACGACGTCGTGCCCGCGCTCGAGGCACTCGGCCACCACCCCGTGCCGCTCACCCTCCCGGGTCAGGGAGACGGATCTGCGTCCGCCACGCTGGACGACCAGGTGGCAGCGGTGCTCGCCGCCACGGACTCAGCGTCGGAAAAATTCATGGTGGTGGGCCATTCCGCCGCCTGCACTCTGGCTTGGCTGGCCGCCGACGCGCGACCGGAGAAGGTGGCCAAAGTCGCCCTCATCGGCGGCTTCCCGTCCGCCGACGGGGAGCCCTACGCCGACCTCTTCGAGCCGAAGGACGGGGTCATGCCCTTCCCCGGCTGGGGCGCATTCGAGGGGCCAGACTCTGCTGACCTCGACGAGGAGGCCAGGCGCAGCATCGCCTCTGCTGCGATCCCCGTCCCCGAAGGGGTGACCAAGGGCGTGGTGCGTCTGGCGGACGAGCGACGGTTCGACATCCCGGTCGTGCTCGTGTGCCCCGAATTCACCCCCGCCCAGGCTCAGGAGTGGATCGACGCCGGTGACGTGCCCGAGCTGGCCAAGGCCAAGCACCTTGACTTCGTCGACATCGACTCGGGCCACTGGCCCATGGTCAGCAAGCCGATCGAACTCGCCCGGCTCCTTGCTGCAGCGGCTGCCGAGACCTGACATGGCGCCGCAGATGTCGTACACCATCCGACCACTCGACGCCTCCACGTGGGATGCCTTCGCGGAGCTTGTCGAGCGCAACAACGGGATCTTCGGCGGGTGCTGGTGCATCGGTTACCACCCGGAGTGCGGCCAGAAGGGGATCAGCCATCGCGCGGTCA
>JACCTY010000062.1 GCA_013812145.1 Geodermatophilaceae bacterium
GTACCGGCCACCCACGTCAGGATCGGCCAGGAACACATTGCGCGCCCCCATCTGCTCAGCCGTCTCGACGAACGGCGATCCAGGGTCGGTGACGACGACGAAACGGCGACCGGCGTCCACTTCGGACAGTCCACTGTCGACAAACGCCTTCAGGTACGCGCGCCGATGGCTGTCGGTCTCGACCGTGCCGCCGGACTTAGACGACACGACCACCACCGTCTGCTGCAACCGGTCCGCCAGGGCCGCGCGGACCTGACCAGGGTCGGTGGTGTCGAGGACCGTGAGCTCGACGCCGGCGCTGCGGCAGATGACCTCCGGGGCTAGCGAGGAGCCGCCCATCCCCGCCAGGACGATGTGGTCGAGCCCCTCCGCCGTCAATTCTGCACGGAGCGCAGTCAGGCGCGGAAGCAACTCCCTACTGCGTTGAAAGGTGGTCAACCAGCCCAACCGGATAGCCGCCTCCGCCTCTGCGTCTGCCCCCCAGAGGGTTGAGTCGCCGGCCACCAGCCTGGCGGGGACGCCGTCGGCGAGCTGAGTGTCGCGAGCCTGCTCTGCGGACGTCGCTGCCGCGTCATCGCCGACGCTGACCTGAAAGCCCGCTGCGGTCGATGTGCCAGTCACGAGACTCGCTGTAGCTCGTCCCGGACGGAGCTGAGCAGCTCCTCCCACGACTTCTCGAACTTCTCCACGCCCTCGCCCTCCAAGGTCAGGAACACGTCGTCCATGCTGACGCCGGCCGCGGCGACGGCGTCCATCGTGGCCCGCGCCTCGTCGTACTGCTTCTGTATCGGCGTGCCGAGTTCGCCGTGGTCCGCGTACGCGTTCATCGTCTTCTCCGGCATCGTGTTGACGATGTCGGGGGCGACGAGCTGCGAGATGTACATCGTGTCGTCGTAGTCAGGATTCTTCACCCCGGTCGAGGCCCACAGCGGCCGCTGCACGTGCGCGCCCTTGTCCGCCAGCGCCTTCCAGCGCTCGGAGCCGATGACCTCCTCGTACGCCTGGTACGCCAGCTGCGCGTTAGCGATGCCCGCCTTGCCGAACAGGTCCTTGTCGGCACCGGCCTTTTCCAGGTGCTTGTCGATCTCGGTGTCCACGCGGGAGACGAAGAACGACGCCACCGATTCCAAGCCGTCGAAGTCACCGCCCCTCTGCTCCAGCCCGTTGAGGTAGGCGTCCATGACCTGCTTGTAGCGCTCGATCGAGAAGATCAAAGTGACGTTTACGCTGATCCCATCGGCGATGCACCGGGTGATCGCCGGGATGCCGTCCTCGGTGGCCGGGATCTTGACGAACAGGTTCGGGCGGTCCACCAGCCACCACAGCTGGCGGGCCTCGGCGACGGTCACGTCCGTGTCGTGCGCGAGCCGCGGATCCACCTCGATCGACACCCGGCCGTCCCGCCCCGTCCCGCGGGCGACCTCGGCAAGCACGTCGCAGGCCCAGCGGACGTCGGCCGTCGTGATCATCCGGACCGCTTCCTCGACCTCTACCTTGCGTGCCTGCAGGTCATAGAGCTGCTCGTTGTAGAGCTTCGAGCCGCTGATCGCCGCCGCGAAGATCGTGGGGTTCGTGGTGACCCCGACGACGCTCATCGTGTCGATGAGCTCGGCGAAGCTGCCGGAATCCAGCCGGTCGCGGGACATGTCGTCGAGCCAGACGGCCACTCCCTGGTCGGACAGTTCGGTGAGTCGGGCATTCTGTGTCATCGGTCTGTGTCTCCTGCCGTCGCGGCGATGCTTTCCCGGGCCATGTCTGCTACCACGCTTGGAGTGATCCCGAACTCCCCGTAGAGGACCGTGTACGCCGCACTCGCGCCGAAATGCTCCAGGCTGACGATCCGCCCGGCGTCACCGACGAACTCACGCCAGCCCATCCCCACCGCGGCCTCCACGCTGACTCGCGCCTTGCACCTGGGGGGGATCACCTCGTCCTGGTACGCCTGGCCCTGCGCCCTGAACCACTCCACACACGGCAAGGACACCACCCGCGCGGCTATTCCGTCGGCCTGCAGCTGCGCACGCGCGTCGAGGGCGATGTGCACCTCGGAGCCGGTGGCGAGGAGGACGACCTGCGGCGTGCCGCCCTCGGCCTCGGCCAGCACGTAGCCACCGCCGGCGACGCCCTCCGCAGAGGCGACCGTGGACCGGTCCAGCACAGGAACGTCCTGCCGGGTCAGGCACAGCCCGGCCGGCCGGTCCGTGTGTCCCAGGATCGTCCGCCACGCGACCGCCGTCTCGTTGGCGTCGGCCGGGCGTACGACGTCCAGCCCGGGAATCGCCCGCAGCGCAGCCAGGTGCTCCACCGGTTGGTGCGTCGAGCCGTCCTCGCCGAGCCCGATCGAGTCGTGCGTCCACACGTAGGTGACCGGGATGCCCATCAACGCGGCCAGCCGCACGGCAGGGCGCATGTAGTCGCTGAAGACGAGGAACGTCCCGCCGTACACCCGGGTCCCGCCGTGCAGGGTGATGCCGTTCATGATCGAGCCCATGGCGTGCTCGCGGATGCCGAAGTGCAGGGTCCGGCCGTACGGCCCGCCGGGAAACATCTTGGTCTGGTGTTCGGCCGGCAGGAACGACGGGGCGCCGCCCATGGTGGTGTTGTTGGAGTCGGCCAGGTCGGCCGAACCGCCCCACAGCTCGGGGATGACGTCGGCGAGCGCGCCGAGCACGGTCCCGGACGCCTTGCGGGTGGCCATCCCCTTCTCGTCGGCCTCGAAGCTCGGGATCGCGTCGGCCCAGCCGTCCGGGAGCCGACGCTCCTTCATCCGCTCGTGCAGCGCCAGCCGCTCGGGGTTCTCCCGGGCCCAGTCGTCGTAAGCCTCCTGCCAGGCCATCCGGGTCTCGTGGCCGCGGCGGCTCACGTCGCGGGCGCGGGCCAGGACCTCGGGGTTCACATCGAACGTCTTGTCCGGGTCGAATCCGAGAACCTTCTTGGTGGCAGCCACCTCGTCGTCACCCAGGGCGGAGCCATGCGCCTTGCCGGTGTTCTGCGCATTGGGGGCGGGCCAGGCGATGATCGTGCTCAGGACGATGATGGTGGGGCGGTCGGTCTGCGCCTTGGCCTTGTCGAACGCCCGGTCGAGGGCCTGCATGTCCTCGCCGTCGTCGACGTGCAGCACATGCCAGCCGTAGGCGGCATACCGCGCTCCGACGTCTTCGCTCAAGGCGACAGCCGTGTCGTCCTCGATGGAGATCTTGTTCGCGTCGTACACCAGGACCAGATTGCCGAGCTGTTGGTGCCCGGCCAGTGAGGAGGCCTCGGAGCTGACTCCCTCCTCCATGTCGCCGTCGGAGCAGAAGCACCAGATCGTGTGGTCGAACGGGCTCTGCCCCTCGGGGGCGTCCGGGTCGAGCAGACCGCGTTCCCGCCGGGCGGCCATCGCCATCCCGACCGCGTTGCCGACGCCCTGACCGAGCGGGCCGGTGGTCGTCTCCACCCCGGGGACGTGCCAGTGCTCGGGGTGGGCCGGCGTCTTGGAGCCCCAGGTCCGCAGCGCCCTGAGGTCAGCCAACTCCAGGCCGTAGCCGGACAGGTAGAGCTGGATGTAGAGGGTCAGGCTGGAGTGGCCGTTGGAGAGCACGAACCGGTCCCGGCCAGACCAGTTCGGATCCTGCGGGTCGTGTCGCAGCACCTTTTGGAAGAGCAGGTACGCCGCCGGCGCCAGGCTCATCGCCGTACCGGGATGGCCGTTGCCCGTCTTCTGCACGGCGTCCATCGCGAGCACCCGGATCGTGTCGACGGCCTTGCGGTCCAGTGCGTCCCAGCCGTTGGGGAGCGTGGGATGGGGGACGGACGGCTTACCGCTCACGCGGACTCCTCGAGGATTCTGGGGTTGTTCCGACGGTCCCCACGTGCCCGGTCGGTCGCCCCGGAACCGCGGGAATCAAGCGATTCATCGTGAACCACCCTAGTCCGGGACACTGCCCTCTCGCGGGGGAGCCGAAGGGTGATAGGGGACCGTTACCCCTGCCCGCCCCTGCGCGTTCACCAGGACGTGCGGGGTTAGAGTTCCTGTCGTCATGACCACAGTCGAAAACCGCGTTGGCTATCGGCCGCGCACTGTCGGCAGCGTGCTGCGGGCGTACGTCGCACTGACCAAGCCGCGGATCATCGAACTGCTGCTCGTCACGACGGTGCCGACCATGCTGCTGGCGGCCCGCGGCCTCCCGTCCCTGTGGTTGATCGGGGCGACCTTGGTCGGCGGCTTCCTGTCGGCCGGGTCGGCGAACACGCTCAACTGCTACGTCGACCGGGACATCGACCGTGTCATGCACCGGACCGAGGCACGCCCGCTGGCCACCCACGCGGTATCGCCGAGGGCGGCGCTGACGTTCGGGGTGGCGCTGGCCGCGGTGTCGACGGTGTGGTTCGCGGTCACGACCAACCTGCTGTCGGCGGGGCTGTCCCTGGCCGCGATCCTGTTCTACGTCTTCGTGTACACCCTTGGCCTGAAACGGCGTACGTCGCAGAACATCGTCTGGGGCGGTGCGGCCGGCTGCATGCCGGTGCTCATCGGCTGGTCCGCGGTCACCGGGGAGCTGTCCTGGGCCGCGCTGGTGCTCTTCGCGGTCATCTTCTTCTGGACGCCGCCGCACTTCTGGGCGCTGGCCATGCGCTACCGCGCCGACTACGCGGCCGCCGGTGTACCGATGCTTCCCGTTGTGGCCACGCCGCTGGTGGTGACGCGGCGGATCGTCGGCTACTCCTGGCTGATGGTGGCGGCGTCGCTCGCCCTGTGGGCGCTGGACTCCTCGTGGATCTACGGCGTGACCGCGCTGGCGGCCGGGGGGTGGTTCCTCGTCGAGGCGCACCTGCTGCTCGCCCGGGTACGCCGGGGCGACGACGGTGCTCCGATGCGGCTGTTCCACCTGTCGATCAGCTACCTGACGATTCTCTTCGTCGCCATCGCGGTGGACGCCGTCGTCCTGCTCTGAGGACCGGGCGCTACCTACGGCGGCAGAGGTAGCCGGCGTGAGTCCTGGCCGCGCTGTAGCTGGCGTCCTCGATCGCAAAGCCGGCCCGCGCGAGCATCGGTTCCAGCAGCCAGGAAAAGGTGCTGTACTCGCCGCGCAGGTGCGTCGCCAGTTCGGCGCGGGTCCAGCCCGCTCGCGGGTCCGTCGGGGCGGCATCGAGCCACTCCTCGACCACCGCGGCGACGCCCGACGGGTCCACTGAGAGGACCAGGTCGCGTAGCCGCAAAAGGCCCCGGGGCCGAAGTATCGCCGCGATCCGGTCCAGCGCGACCGCCTTCCAGAGGTCCGGCAGCTGATGCAGCGCGTTCCGGCAGTACACGACGTCGGCTGGGGCGCCCTCGTGCGCGTAGCTCAGCAGGCCGGCCGCCACGACCTCGACATTCGCCGTTCGGCCGGCGTCGATGCGGTGCCGAAGGACGTCCAGCATCGCGGGGGACACGTCGACGGCGACGACCCGGCCAAACACCTCGGCCGCGGCCAGGGCGAACGTCCCGTCGCCCGCGCCGAGGTCGACGAGGGTCTGCGAGGCGTCTGACCCGAGGTCCCGCAGCAGCTGGACGTCGGGATAGGGGTCGAATCCTGCCTTGGACCCGTACGCCGCGACGTAGGCGGGGTCGAGGTGCTCAGCTCCGGCGTACGCCCGTTCGTCCAACCACCAGTCCCGCTCCGCCACGGCTCGGTTGTAGCAGATGTCCGATCAGGGCTCGAGCCGCGAGCGCCACTCAACCTTTCGGCATCCTGACAGCGTCTGGGTGTTGACGGGGGGGAAGGGGACGGTCGGTGAACGGCAGGGACGAGGCGTTTCGAGAGTTCGTCTCGATCCGCTCCGCGTCGCTGTTGCGTACCGCCTTTCTGCTCACCGGCGACCACGGCCTGGCGGAGGACCTGTTGCAGACCGCTCTGCTCAAGACCTACCGGCACTGGCGGCGGCTGGACAACCCGCACGACCCGGCCGCGTTCGTCAGGCGGGTCATGGTGACCACGAACATCAGTTGGCTGCGGCGCCGGCAGTCGACGGAACGCGTGCTCGACGTGCTGCCAGACCGGCCCGCACCCGACGAGCACGAAGCCGTCGGCGAGCGGGAGCAGGTCTGGCGGGCATTGCGCACGTTGCCGCCGCGGATGCGTGCGGTGATCGTGCTGCGGTTCTACGAGGACCTGTCCGAAGCGGAGACGGCCCGGCTGCTGGACTGCTCGCTAGGAACTGTCAAGAGCCAGTCCTCCCGAGGGCTCGTCCGGCTGCGCGAAAGCCTGTCCCACGGTCATCACGACGCCGCAGAGCCGTCATCCGAGAGAGGGGCGCAATGAGTATCGAGCAGCTTGTGCGCGACACGCTGGTCAGCTACGCCGACCGCGCCGGACCGCCGCCCGACGAGCTGGACCGCACCGTCCTGGCGCGACATCGCCGGTCACGACGGCAGCGGGCCGCGATCGTGTCCGCGTCGGTGTGCGCCGTACTGGCGATCGTGGCGGTGCCAGTGGCAATGTCGACGGGCCATGCACCGGATGCGCCCGGCTTCGCCCAAGGGGGAGCGGGCGGCATCTTCGATCTTCCCACCCGCGGGTCGCTCGCCGACGACGCGCAGTTCGTCGAGGCGGTACGGCGTCTGCCATGGAAGGACCGGCTGGGCAGAACGCCGCTGCCCCCCGACCTGGTGGAGCCGGCGCTCGACACCCGGCGGGTCGTCTTCGCCGGTGAGGTGCCGGGTGGGCGCTGGGTGATGGTCGTCGGCACGGTCAACGACGAGCTGCTCGCCGCCTGGTTCACCGGGTCCTCCGGCGCGGAGGCGACCGAGCTGGCCGTCCAAGACGCGCCGCACGGCATCGACCCGAACCATCCCGTTGCCTTCACAAAGGCGGGCACCGCCGAGCAGGCAATGGTGGTCATCGGCGCGCCAGGTGACGTCATCGAGGTGTCCGATCGGGGCGTTCTCGCCGAATCGGGCGCCGTGTCCCGCGACTACCGGCGCGTCCAGGCAGTTGACGGTGTCGCGGTCGTCAACGTGTCATTGCTTCCCCCGTTCACGCAGACCGCCATGAGTGTTCGCGTCACCCGGGACACCGACGAGGTGTTCCGCGGGCGGCCGGATATCAGCGGCTCACCGCAGGACGCACCTCCTCCGGAGCTGGTACAGGTCCGGCCGGGCGCCACCGAGCCGGAGCTGCAGGCTGCCAGGGCAACGTTGTCGGTGCTGACCGAACCGTTCGGCCTCGGTCCAGACGAGGCCGACGCCGCACTGCTCTGGGCCGGCGACGTGCCGTCCCCGGGCCGCTCGCCAGCTTCGGCCATCGTCGTTGCGCTCACCGTCCCCTCGGGGGCAATCGCCGTCGCCGTGGACTGGAATGTTCCGATCGATGATCAGGGCACGCGAGCCGGGAGCCGATGCCTGCAGGAGGCATATCCCGGCGGCGTTGCCGCCGCGGACCTGCTGATCGCCGCTCGCTGCGACATCACGGTCTTGACCGACGCAGCAGATCAGGACAGCGTCAGCTCCTTGATAATCGTCGGGCCGGTCAACGCCGTCGAGGCCAAACTGCTCGGCGCGGACGGCAGCGACCTCGGCACGATCCCCCTGGTGGACGGCGTCGGTGCGCCAGGATTCGTCGACGGCAGCACCACCGTGCTGGCGCTGGACGGGGATGGCCGAGTCATCGCCGAAGCCGCGGTGTCGACGTACGAGGGCGGGGACTGGGGCAACTACGGGTCGGGCCCGACCAGGTGAGCCCGTCAGTCGGTGAGTAGGCCGGCGGAATAGGCGAGCAGGCCGGCCTGGGTGCGGTTGTCGCAGCCGAGCTTGTCCAGCACCCGGGAGACATGCCCCTTGACGGTCGCCTCCGACAGGTTGAGCCGCTCGGCGATCTGGGCGTTGGACAACCCCCCGGCCAGCCGGGACAACACATCGGTCTCCCGGTCGGTGAGCCGAGCCGTCAGCCGGCGGGCACGACGGCGTTCCTCGTCCTGCTCTGTCGAGGCGGCAAGCAGCCGCCGGGTGGCGGCGGGGGACAGCACCGTGTGCCCGTCCGCGGCAACCCGGACCAGGCTGATGAGATCCTCCGGCGCCGTCGACTTCAGCAGAAACCCGCGGCGCCGGCCCGAAGCGCCCGCAGCACGTAGGAATCCACGTCGAACGTTGTCAGCGCCACCACCCGGGAGGGCACGCCGAGTTCCGCGATCCGCACGATCGCGGTGAGGCCGTCGACGCCGGGCATCCGCAGATCCAGCAGAACGACGTGCGGACGCAGCCTGATGACCGCCTCGACTGCCTCGGCTCCGTCGTACGCCTCGCCGACGACGGAGATGTCCTCCGCGGCGGTCAGGATCGTCCGCAGATGGGCACAGACCATCCGCTCGTCGTCCACGAGCAGCACGGTGATCACCGGGCAGGCGGTGTGCCGGTCGGCACGAACGCCGGCAGCACGGCGTCCGCCTGGAAATACCCGCCGTCGACGGCACCTGCCGCAAGCGTCCCGCTGACCAACTCCACCCGCTGGCGCAGACCGAACAGACCCGACCCGCCGCCGGTCGCCGTCAGCCCGTGGTCGGCCGGCTGGGTGGGCGCGGAGTTGTGCACGATTGCCCGTACCCGGTCCGGCCCGTACCTCAGGACCACGGTTGTGCTGGCTCCCGGCGCGTGTTTGCGGACGTTCGTCAGCGACTCCTGCACCACGCGGTACGCCGTGCGCCGCACCGTCGGCGAGATCGACGACGGATCACCGTCCTCGGTCAGCTCGACGGCCAGGCCCACCGACCGCGACTCGTCGACCAGGGCTGCCAGGTCTCCCACCGGCTCGGGTGACGCGTCGATGGCTGGGTTGGCGCGGCCGAACCGGAGCACACCCACGAGGTCACGCAGCTCGTCGAGTGCCTGGCTGCCGGCCTCACGGAGGTTTTCTGCCGCCCGGCGTACGGACTCGTCGGCCGAACTCATCTGCAGTGCCCCCGCCTGCAACACCATGAGGTTCACCCGGTGCGTCACGACGTCGTGCATCTCACCGGCCAGCCGCGCCCGCTCGTCGGCCCGAGCCTGCTCGGCGAGGTACTCCTGCTCCCGCTCGGCCTTGTCGGCCCGCTCGGTCAGCGCCTGCACCAGCGTCCGGCGGGCCCGCAGGTACAGCCCGAGCACCGTCAGGCCGAGCATGAGCAGTCCAGCGGAGAACCGGTCCGCCTGCTCCCAGACTCGGGCACCGAGCATCCACCCGGCGATGACTGCCAGCACCGGGAGCCACAGCCGATGGCGGTTCTGGGCGTGCATCGCGACCGAGTACGGGACCACGAGGGCGGCGTACGTCGGCGTGAGCAGCGCGGGGCCCGCGATCGCGAACGCGACCGTCTCGGGATGCTGCCGTCGGCGCAGCAGCAACGTTGCAGATGCCACGTGTACGGCGAGGGATGCAGCCAGCGGCACCGGAATGAGCTGCGGGGTGTCGCGGGGGAAGTCCAGATCCCGCCAGAAGCCCAGCGCCGCGGCAGCGAGCACCAGGACGACATCGAGGGCTAGCGCGGAGAGGGGCCACGGCGCTCGTCGCACCAGGTCACCGTAGCGAGGCAGCGGGTCGACCCCATCCGGCTAACGGTCTGACTACGGGGCGACTGGTCACGACTTTAGTAGCAGCTCTTCGACACTTCCGCAGCTGTCGCCGGGGTCCACGCCGCTGCTGGGATCAGCAGACATCAGCCCGAGCACCCGAAGCAGAGGACGGTCAATGACAGAGTTGCCCGCGCGCGGCGACCGCGCGACCGACGCCGCAGCTGACCCTCAGCGGGGTCCGGATTCCGATCCCGGCGGGCGGACGGCTCGAATCGACGCGCTCGACGCGCTGCGCGGGTTCGCGCTCTGCGGGATCATCTTCATCAACATCCCGCAGACACTGGACATGCTGCCCAACCTCGGAGTCGCCCCCGACGGGCTGCGCTACTTCGTCCTCGGCCGGTTCTACCCGATCTTCTACTTCCTCTTCGGCATCGGCTTTGGTATCTTCCTGCGCTCCGCCGCCCGCCGCACCGACAAGTCCCGGCTGGTCCTGTCGCGGCGGCTGATCGCCCTGATCGTGTTCGGTGTGCTGCACCACCTGCTGCAGCCCGGCGAGGTGCTGCTGTGGTTCGGCGTGGCGGGGCTGATCGTGCTGCTTCCGCTGAGCCTCCTGGCGCGGCGCACCCGGCTGATCATCGCGATCGTGCTCACCCTGGTCGGACTGCTGGCCGGCGTCGGCGGCTTCGGCATCCTGCCGGGCCTGTTCGCGCTCGGCTTCTCCGTCGCCGACTACCGGATCCCGGAGACCCTGCACCGGCGCACCGGTCAGCTCGTTGTCGTCCTGCTCGTGGCCGGCTGCATCGGAGCGGCCACCGTGCTCTGGCTGACGCAGGCACCGCCGGTGGAGGTCATCGGCCGCCGAGTCGGTCTCGTCGCCTCCTCGACCATGGCGGCGGCGTACGCCACAGCGCTTCTTCTGGTGTTGCTGCGGACGCCGCTCGGCCGGCCGATCTCCGCCCTGCTGGCCCCGATGGGCCCGGATGGCGCTGACGAACTACCTGTCGGCCACCATGCTGTTCGTGACATCGGCACCGCGATCGGGCTGACCGGAACCCGGGAGTTCGGACGGATGGCACTGCTGGCCGCCGGGATACTGCTCGTCCAGGCGGGCTGGAGCCCGCTGTGGCTGTCCCGCTTCCGATACGGCCCGCTGGAGTGGGTCTGGCGCTGCGTGACCTGGTGGGAGGTCGTGCCCAATCGCAAGGTGATGGCCTGAATTCTCCGGGTGGGGCAGCCTGACGGTCATGGGCAGGCTCCTGACACTGGTCGGTCGACTTCGTGACGCCGAGTCGACGATCCCCGCCGGTTTCATGCTCAGAACAGGCCGCGCCGCCGACGTACCAGCGCTCGGGGAGTTGTACCTGCGGTCCTACCCGCCCGGTGTGGCCGGTGCCGACCTGGCCGAAGCGACCGCCGACATCGCCTCGGCGGTCGCCGGCGAATACGGCGACCTGTGGCCGGAGGCATCACCGGTCGTCATCGGTGACGGCCGGATCGTCGCCGCCATCCAGGTGGTCCGGCGGGCGCCATGGGCGGACACCCCGGACTGCCCCTTCGCCATCGAACTCTTCGTCGCCCCGGAGCACCGCCGTCATGGGCTGGCGCGGCTGCTGCTGCACCGGTCCATGGCTGTCCTGTCCATGGCAGGACAGGCCGAGCTCGCCCTGCGCGTCGCAGAGGACAACGAGGCCGCCCGCGACCTCTATCGCTCTCTCGGTTTTCGCGAGTGGTCTCCACCGGCACATGTTGGGGGGTGACACGCCGGCTGATGCTGGCCAACTCTAGTAACTCAGTGCATAGTGACCTTCATGTCCGCCGGTCATGTGTTGCTGGGGCTACTGGCGAACGGGCAGCGGCACGGATACGACCTCAAACGGCAGTACCAGCGCCGCTTCCCGTCCGCGAAGCCGCTCGCCGCCGCTCAGATCTACGCCACGCTCGAGCGACTGCTTCGCGATGGCCTGGTCGCTGCCGGGGCGACCGAGCGTGCCGGCGGGCCTGACCGCACCCTCTTTGCGGTCACCCGTCGCGGCCGGGCAGAACTCGACCGCTGGTTGTCCGAGGTCGAGCTGCCCTCGGAGTACGTCGCCAACCTGCTCGCCGTGAAGGTCACGCTCGCACTGCTCATCGCAGACCAGGCCGTCGCGGCGGACTTCTTGCGTTGCCAACGCGAGGCGCATCTGACTCGGATGCGCGAACAGACCCGTGTCAAGGCCGACCCGCACGCCGACCTGCTGCGGGTCGTCGCGGCCGATTACGCCATCAACCACCTGGACGCCGATCTGCGCTGGATCGACTCCACCCTGCAGCGCGTCGGCCAGCTCGCAAAGGAGATCCGCCCGTGACATCCGTGACGCATGAGGACCCCGAAGTGCTGACCGCCCGGTCGATCGTGAAGTCCTACGGCAACTCACCCGCGTTGCGGGGCGTGTCGCTGAGCGCGGCCCGTGGCGACGTACTGGCGATCACCGGGCCGTCGGGATCGGGGAAGTCCACGCTGCTGTTGTGCTTGGCGGGCATCCTCCGCCCGGACGCCGGCGAGGTCAGCTTCGCCGGCCGCCGGATCGACACCGAGAGCGAGTCGGTGCGCTCTGCGCTGCGGCGCCGCGAGTTCGGTGTGCTGTTCCAGTTCGGGCAGCTGGTGCCGGAGATGACGGCTGCGGAGAACGTCGGGCTGCCGTTGCTGCTGTCCGGCGTACGTCGTCGCGAGGCGATGACCGCCGCCCGCCTGTGGCTGGATCGCTTCGGCGTCGCGGACCTCGCCGACCAGCGCCCGCCGGAGATGTCCGGTGGTCAGGCGCAGCGGGTAGCCGTCGCCCGGGCATTGGTGACCGAGCCGGAGGTGCTCTTCGCCGACGAGCCGACCGGCGCGCTGGACACGTTCGCTGGAGAGCAGGTCCTCGTCCAGCTCACCCGGGTCGCCCGCGAGGCCGGCACGACGGTCCTGCTCGTGACACATGACGCCCAGGTGGCGGCGTACGCCGACCGGGAGGTCGTCATCCGCGACGGCGTAGTCGAGGGTGACGTCGTCCCGGCGAGCTCGTCGGCCGGCCAGCACCGGATGCACACATGACCGGGCGACTGACCTGGCCGACCGCACTGTGGCTGGCGGCCAAAGGCGGCCGTTCCGACGTCGTGCGGATCGCCCTCACGGCCTGCGGGTCCGCGATTGGGACACTGGCGTTGTTGGTCGCCGCGACGGTGATCAGCATCCGCCCAGACGACGGTCCCTACAGCATCCAGGTGCTCGAAGAGCAGGGGCTGCACGTGGGCGTCGTCATCGCCCTGGTGTTGCTGTGCATTCCGGTGCTGGCCTTTGTCGGGCAGTGCTCCCGGGTAGGGGCGCCGGCCCGCGACCGGCGGTTGGCCGCAATCCGCTTGGCCGGTGGGACGCCGCGAGATGTCGCCCGGGTGGCATGCGGCGAAGCCGCGGTAGCCGCCGGTATCGGAGCCGTCGGCGGACTGGCTGTCTACCTGGTCGGGCGGATCGTGCTCGGGACGCCGTTCGTGGGAACGTACACGCGGATCACCGAGATCGAACTTCCCGGGGGAGGCGGTCTGAACATCAGTCAGGAGACAGTCACGGGTCCAGTGCTGCGGCTGCCGACGGACGTCCTGCCGCCGTTATGGGTCGTCGTGGTGCTTGTGCTCCTGATCCCCGTCGCGGCTGCCGCCTTCAGCCGGCTGGCGTTGCGTGGCGTGACGATCAGCCCGTTCGGCGTCGTCCGGCACCGGCGCATCAGGCCACCCCGGCTGCTGCCGGCCATCCTGTTTCTGGTGGGCGTTGTCGCCCTCGCATCGTTCGCGACGGTCACCAAGGCGTTCGACATCGATCTGAGCGGCGTGGCCGCGCCTGCGCTTGCTGTCCTGGCGCTGTTCCTCCTCACCTCGGTCGGGCTCGTCCTCGGCACGGCGGCGTTGGCCGCCGGTATCGGCGGCCTTGTGGCTCCCCGTGCCCGCCGACCGGCGGTGCTCATCGCGGCTCGCCGGCTTGCTGCCGATCCGTTCGGGGCCAGCCGCGCGTTCGGTGCGTTGATGCTCACAGTGCTCATCGGCGCCGGCGCGCAGGGGGTGCGGGCGAACATCCTGGTCAGCACCGACCCGAGCAACACCTTCTACCGGGACACCCTCGACCTGGTGAACCTGGTGATCGTCGTCGCCGTGGTCGTGGCTGCGCTTGGCTTGCTTGTCGTGGCCGCGGAGGGGATCGTCGCCCGCCGCCGCTCGTTGGCCGCGTTGACCGCTGCGGGCACTCCAGTCGGCGTACTGCGCCGGGCCGTGCTCACCGAGGCGCTGCTGCCGCTGCTGCCGACATCACTGCTGGCCGCTACGGCCGGCGCCCTGGCCGCCCGAGGGCTGCTCGGGACGACGTTCACCGAGACCACCTTCGACTCGGCTGGGCAACCGACCTCTAGGATCCTTTCCGTTCCGGTGCCGTGGGCAGAACTTGGTGTCCTCGTCGCCGGCACGCTGGTCGTGACGCTGCTGATCACCTCGATTTCGCTGCTGCTTCTTCGGAGCAGCACCGATCCATCCGAACTCCGCGCCGCCGCCTGATCCGTCGCCCCCGATCATGGGGAGCTCGTGCGCTCGCCGAGCGGCTTGACCATGATCAGGCACGGATTGTCGGGCCACAGGTCTTTGGTCTCCTCCAGCGGTTGGAACCCCATGCCGAGGTAGAACAGCCGGGTACGCGCGTAGCTGGCGTCGGGCCGGGAGGCGCCGAGCGTCTTGACCTGCAGCAGCCGCACTCCGTCAGCGGCGAGATCACGCTCCGCGGCGGCGAGCAGCCGGCGGCCGATGCCGCGCCGATGCCACTGCGGATGGACGGCCATCAGGTGCACCTCCGCCGCCTCGTCGAAGTGCCGTCGTAATAACAGAATGCCCACCGGTGGCTGACCGTCGACGCTGGCCAGGTACGTCGGCAGGTGTCTTGCGTCATCGACGTACTCCTGCAGCGAGGACTCGATCCCGAACCAGTCAGGCAGCAGCCGCAGTAGGCGCTCAGCCGTGGACGCATCCGGCGGCCGTGGCTCAACGACAACCTCCATCCGGTCAGCCAAGCACGCGCCCTGGCGAATCGAGGCCATCGGGGCCGATGCGTTGGCGGGTAAGGAGAGTCAGCCGCTCATGATCGTCAGGACGGAGGGGCTGCGAACGAACCGCTCCGTCCTGACGATCTCGTGACCGATGCCGCTGCGACGGCCGGCTCGGGCGAGGCGCCGGGCAACCGAGCCCGCATCGTCAAGTAGAGCCGGACAGCGGAGACAGTGACCAGGCCGGCGCCGAGCAGGTGGAGTCCGACCAGGAGCACCGGGAGGTCCGTGAAGTACTGCACGAAACCGATCACCCCCTGGGCCAGCTCGACGACCAGCAGCGCGACCGCGGCCCGGCGGACCCGCTCAGGAGCCCGCACCGCCAGCAGTCCGGCCCAGAGCGCGACCGTCATCCCGATCAGCAGGAGTACGGCGTCGGCGTGTAGTTGGCTGGCGACGGCCAGGTCGAAGCCCATTCGTGGCGAGTCCGGATCACCGGCGTGCGGGCCCGTGCCCGTGACAACCGTCCCGAGCATCAAGACGACCGCCAGGACGGCCAGCAGGGCACGGGTCAGCAGCCGCAACGGGGGCGGTACGACGGCGGCGGTCGGACCTGGCGGTTCCTGGCAGCGGACCCACAACACCACGGCGGTGGAGATCAGCAGCATGGACAGCAGGAAGTGGCCCATCACGGTCCACGGGTTGAGCCCGGTGAGCACGGTGACCGCGCCCAGCAGCGCCTGCGCCGGGATTCCGACCAGCAGCGCGACGGCCGGGCCGAGCAGGTCCCGGCGGCGCGGCCGGTCGCGCCACACCGCGATCAGCGTCGCGACAGCCACGACGCCGAGGACGCCGGTCAGTGTCCGGTTGCCGTACTCGATCACGCCATGAACCCCAAGTTCCGGCGTGGGGAAGAAGCTCTCCTCGGTGCAGTACGGGACGGTGGGGCAGCCGAGGCCAGAGGCGGTCAGCCGCACCGCACCGCCGGTCACCACGATGCCGACGTTGGCCACCACCGAGGCAAACGCGAACCGGCGCACCCAGCTGCCGCTCACTCCCATCGGAACCACCGCACCGCCGCGGCGAAGCCGACCACCGACCAAGCGAGCAGGATCAGCGCCGGCCGCACGGGCAGACCCGCTCCGGCCTGGAACACCGCCCGCAGCCCGTCGGCGAGGGCGGCGCTGGGCAGGAACTGCAGCACCGCCGCCGCGGAATCCGACAACCTGGACAGTGGTAGCAGCAGCCCGCCGCCCAGCAGCAGCAGAAACCAGATCAGGTTCGCCGCCGCCAGTGTCGCCTCCGCCCGCAGCGTCCCGGCCAGCAACAGACCGAGCGCGGCGAACGCTGCCGTGCCAAGCAGCACGAGCACCACCGCGCCGAGCACCGCGCGGGGCTCCCAGCCGAGGAGCAGACCGAGCGCACCGAGCACGAACAGCTGCACGGCCTCGATGCCGAGTACGGCAAGGGTCTTGCCTCCCAGCAGGACCGAGCGCGGCATCGCGGTCGCCCCGAGCCGCTTCAGTACGCCGTACTTCCGCTCGAAGGCCGTGGCGATCGCCAGCCCGGTGAACGACGACGACACCACGGCCAGCGCCAGGATGCCCGGCAGGAAGTAGTCGGCCCGGCTCGAGCCGTCGGTCTCGACGAGCGAGCCGAGGACGAGCAGCAGCGTCAGCAACACCGGGATGATCAGGGTGAGCAGAACCTGCTCTCCCTGCCGCAGCGCCAGCCGCAATTCGATGGCCGCCTGCGCCAGGAGCATCCGCGGTAACGGCCCAGCCCCGGGATCCGGCGTGAGATCGGGGAAATCGACGCCTCCTGCCGGTTGGCCCGTCATGACCGCAGCTCCCGGCCGGTCAACTCCAAGAAGACGTCCTCGAGGCTGCGCCGCTGCACCTGCAGGTCCTCGGCGAGCACGTTCTGCCGGGCGCACCAGCCGGTGAGCGCCGCCAACAGATCCGGGTCGACCGGGCTCTCGACCAGGTAGTGACCCGGTGTGGGCTCACTGGCCAGCGCCCCCGCCGGCAACGCTCCGGCAAGCGTCGCCAGGTCCAGCCCGGCCGGCGCTCGGAACGACACCTGCCCCGCCATGCCGGCTCGGGTGAGCTCGCTCGGGCTGCCCGCGGCGACGACCTTGCCGTGGTCGAGGACGACCACCGAGTCGGCTAGCCGCTCGGCTTCGTCCATGAAGTGCGTGGTGAGTACGACGGTGGCCCCGTCACGGCGCAGTCCCTCGACGACCGCCCAGGTGGCGTGCCGGGCCGCGGGGTCGAGTCCGGCGGTCGGCTCGTCCAGGAACACCAACTCCGGCCGGCCGACGATCGCCATCGCGAGGGACAGCCGTTGCCGCTGCCCCCCGGACAGCCGCTTGACCGGCGTACCGGCGACCGACCCGAGGCCGAGCGCAGCCAGCAGAGCGGGCGGATCGTGTGGATGCCGGGCGAACGACGCGACGAGTCGCAGCATCTCGGCGCAGCGCGCGGCAGGGTAGGCACCGCCGCCCTGCAGCATCACGCCTACCCGGGGACGCAGTGCGCGAGCATCGCGGCGCGGATCGAGGCCCAGCACGCGCACGATGCCGGAGTCCGGTCCGCGGAATCCCTCGCAGACCTCCACCGCCGTCGTCTTGCCTGCACCGTTCGGGCCGAGCAGAGCCACCACGTTGCCCGTCGGCACAGCGAAGGAGACGCCGTCGAGCGCCAGGACGTCGCCGTACCGCTTGACGAGGCCGACGATCTCGACGGCGGGTTGCTCCACGAACACCGAGTCTAGGTTCGGTGAATCCGGCTCCGGAGCTGGCATCGTCGGCCGATATAGGTCACACTTGTGTTGTGAAATCAGCGATCGTGACTCCGGAGCGGACAAACGACGTCCGCACCCGCGATCGGGTGAGCCGGCTGCTGCTGGAGCGCGGACCGCTGACCGCCGTCGACCTTGCCAGTCTGCTCGGCATGTCGTCGGCGGGGGTACGCCGGCACCTGGACGCGCTGCTGGCCCAGGGCCGGGTGGATGAGCGGGAGTCCCCGGCTCGGGCCAACCGTGGCCGCGGCCGACCGGCCCGCCGCTACGCCCTCAGCGAGCAGGGGCGCGCCGGTTTCCCGCACGCCTACGACGACTTGGCACTGGCCGCGCTGCGGCACATCGCCGCCAGCGAGGGCGCCGAGGCGGTGGCACGGTTCACCGCCGAGCGGGTCGCGGGTCTGGAAGAGCGCTGTCGAGACGCCATGGACACTGCCGCCGCCGATGGACCCGAGCACCCGCTGGCGAGGGCAGAGGCGCTGGCCGAGGCACTGACCCGGGAGGGCTACGCTGCCAGCGCGTCGGCGATCGCCGCCGGGGGGCAACTGTGCCAGCACCATTGCCCGGTGGCCCACGTCGCCGCTGAGTTCCCTCAGTTGTGCGAGGCCGAGACCCAGGTGATCGGCCGGCTGGTCGGCACGCACGTGCAACGCCTGGCCACCATCGCCCACGGCGACGGTGTCTGCACGACATACATCCCACCGACCCCACCGTCTCGCCCCCACCGGAGGACATCTATATGACAACCACCCATGAGTCGATGCCCGCCGTGCTCACCCAGGACCAGCAGATTGACGC
>JACCTY010000074.1 GCA_013812145.1 Geodermatophilaceae bacterium
GTCGAACAGCGGTCGGGGATGGACCGGGGACAGGAACACCACGTCGGCCCAGGTGCAGCCCAACGGCGGGACGGCCTGCTCGAGCGCCTCGGGGTATGCGGTGTGCTTGGCCGCGTGATGGGCATGGAGGTCCGGATGCGCACCTCGCAACCTGCCCATCGGCAGCAGCGCGTCGCCGCGAGGCGGCGAGCCGGGTCGGTGGTAGAGGGTACCTGCGACAGGAGAGTTGTTGACCATGACAAAAGCCTCGACTGCCGTGGCAGGTCGAGGCTCGAAGTCCAAGTCTAGCGGCGCCTTTGGCCCGAAGGTCTCCGCAGGTATCTGCCCACATCCATATGCTCGTCCGCATGCGGGAGTGCGCTCAACCTCGACGACGACTTTGTGCGTCGCGCCAAGCAGACAGCCGCTGCGGAGGGCCGCACCCTGACGAGTCTGATCGAGGAGGGCCTGCGGGCCAGGCTGTCCAGGCCGAGCGGACCGACCCGCCGGCGTGCGGCTACCGACCTTCGGTGGGGACGGTCCAGCCGATGGCGTCGACCTGGCGGACCTCGGCCAGATCAAGGAGATTTTCACCACGAACAAGGACGCGGCATACCGCTCAGGCACCAGCGGTTCGAGCCCTGAGGCCAGCTTTCGGCTTGGGTGAGTTCGTCCTCAGCGGCTTCGTGTGTGTGGTGACCCACCCCCGCGCCCACCTGAGTTGGTGGCGAGGAGGGGGGATCGTCAGGGTCGTCTGGGAAGAGAGTTGACATAATGTTTCTTATCGGCGCTACCGCGCACGAGGGTCGCACCTGTCGCAGCCTTTCCCGTCCGAGGCCCTTCTAGCAGTTCTGCGCCGGCGGCGTAGTGCACACGCACGCCTTGTTGCCGTCCTGGTCGGCGATCACCGTGTAGGACGGCGCCTGGCTGTCATCGACGACGATCCCACCCGCGGTGACGGCGGCGCCGATCCGCGGCTCGGCCACCTCGGGCGGAACCCAGACGTCGACGTGGAACCGCTGGCGCGGGGTCTCGTGCTCGTCGGTGTCCTGGAACCACGGGATCGGTACCCGTCCGGTGGCGTCCCGGACGTCGTCGCCGATGGTCCCGCGGCCCCGGGCCTCGGTGCTGCCGGTCAGCAGGGCCGCCCACACCGGGGCGATTGTTGCGGCGTGCGCCGTGTCGAGGGCAAGCTCGATCGTGGTGATAGACGCCGGGTCGGCGTCGACCGCCTGCTCGGCGGCGATCTCGGTGATCCGCCGCGCGAGGTCCACGTCTCGCTGGGTCACCCAATCCACAACGTGCTCGGTGCCCTGGTCGTCGCGGTAAACGGCGTCGTCGCTGAGCAGCTTGAGATCGACGTAGCCGTCGCCCATCGTCACGCGCGGGTGGTGGCCGAGCGCGTCACCCGCCTCGCCCACTGCGGCGAGGAACCGGACGCCGGTGCCGAAGTCACCGACCACGTAGCGCGCATGTAGCCCCTGACCCAGCTTGCGCCAGCCCGTCAGGTTCGCCTCGGCAATCTCGTCGCCCGTCAGCATGTCCATAGGCGGGACCGTAACCCGGGTCCCGGACGCTCGGCGTCCGGAATCTGACGTCGACATCAAGGACTCCTCCTCTCGTCGGTCACCGGCCATCTCGGCTCGCAGCCCTCGACCACCGGTCGTGGAGCGCGTCATTCCAGGCCACCCGACGACGGCGCCCGTGGATTCCGTTGGCCCAAGGCCGTCGATGCGGGAGGACCGACACGGGTCTCACGGGGGTGGCGCCTGTCCCCGCCCGACGCGACCACTCGGGGCCTCCGCGGCCCGCGTGCCCTTACACGGTTCGACGCCCACACCAGGCTGCTGTCGGGTTGACGGCTGCGGGGATGCTGTCGACGCGCAACATCCGCATCTGCCGCGAGTCGAGCGTGCGGCGGGGCCCCCGACGGTAGGCGCAGCCGTCGAAGGTGGATCGTGCGCCGGGTCAGCACGCACCGGGAGCGTCGGGCCAGAGTCAGGGAGTTCCTGTCGGGGTCGGGAGGGCTGTCGCGTCGTCGACGTCGTGTTGCCCGGCTGAGGACGGGACCGTACGGCTTGCAGCGGCGAAGCGTGTGGCGAGCGTGCGCAGCGTGGTGCTGAGCTCGGGCGGTGCCACCACTGTGAAGTCCGCGCCGATCAGCCCGAGGGCCGTCGCTGCCCAGGCGAAGTCGTCGACGTCCAGCCGCACCCTGCACCGTCCCTCCTCCTCGTCCTCCACCGACAGCCACCAGCTCACGCGTCGGCGGACCTCGGCGGCCGGTGCAGCGAACACTGCCTCGACCCGGTAGCCCTCGGACCCCCCGCTGATTTCGCTCGCGGACGAACGCCGCCGCGTCGTCCGCCGGCAGTCGCCGCGGCGCGAACCTGCCGCCGGCGGCGCGCGGCCCGGTCACCCGGTCGAGCCGGAACACGCGCCAGTCGCCCCGTGCGGGGTCCCAGGCAACCAGGTACCAGCGCCGTCCCAGGGGCACCAGGCGGAACGGTTCGACGCAACGGTCGGTCCGGGTTCCGTCGGCGGAGGTGTAGCCGAACTCGAGCCGCTCGCTGTCACGGCAGGCCATGGCGACGACGGTGAGCACCTCGGGCTCGACGCCGTCCTCGGCGCGGGGAGCGCCACCCCCGGAGCCGGGCACCGTCACCGTGCGCAGCGCGTTCATCCGTCGCCGCAGCCGGACGGGCATCACTGGGATGACCTTCGCCAGCGCCCGCACCGACGGCTCGGCCAATCCGGCCACTCCGGTCGAGGCAGCCGCGGACAGTCCGACGGCGAGCGCGACCGCCTCGTCGTCGTCGAGCACCAGCGGCGGCAGCGACGCCCCGGGCGCCGGTGCGTACCCGCCGTCCACGCCGCGCTGCGCCTGGACCGGGTAGCCCAACTCGCGCAACCTCTCGATGTCGCGGCGCAGCGTGCGGACCGAGACTCCGAGGCGCTCGGCGAGGTCGTCGCCGGCCCAGTGCCGGCGCGACTGCAGCAGCGACAGCAGGCGGAGGGTGCGGGCTGGTCGCGGCCATGCCCGGCAGTACCTCGGGATTGCGGTCAGGAAGTGGCATCTATGGGCCCTAGCGTCGCTGGTGCGAGACGACGAGGCAAGAGCCCATCGCGCTCAACCCACCACCGAGGCAAGGAGCCAGCCATGACCGTCAGCACCACGACCCACCTGAACTTTCGCGGCGACGCCCGCGCGGCGCTCGAGTTCTACCAGTCCGGGTTCGGTGGCGAGATCGCCCTCGTCAGCTACCAGGACGCTCACAACGTGCAGGACCCGTCCGAGGCGGACCAGATCATGTGGGGTCAGGTCGTCGGCGACGCGGCTTCCACGTGATGGCCTACGACGTCCCGGTCCGCATGGCATGGGAGCAGGGCCAGAACTCGTTCTTCGTCTCGGTCCGCAGCACGTCGACCGACGAGATCACGTCCTACTGGAAGGGCCTGTCCGAGGGCGCGACGATCGTCCAGGACCTTGCTCCTGCCGGCTGGGCTCCTCTCTAAGGGATGCTCCGGGACCGGTTCGGTGTGGTCTGGGTTCTGGACGTCATCGCCGACTACAGCGCCTCCTGACAGGGACGGCGGGCGCGAGATGACCACGCGACCTCGCGTCCGCCACCCCTGCACTATCACGACGACACAGCCGCGTGCGGCGTCGCCCTTCTCTTGGGCAAGGCGTACGCGATCGCTCCGCTACTAGCAGTGCCTGCTTGCTCGTGGCAAGCCTCACCGGCGTGATCCTGGTACCCATCAGGTGCAGTCAGCGGCACTCCAGCAGTCAGTGACCGCTCTGACGGCCCCTCGCCGGCGCCACAAGGCCAAACGCCGGGACGCTGAACCGGTCTTCAGCGACGAGGGAGTCCGGGCCGGTGGTCCGGTGGTAGCGGCGAGAAACCTAGTCAGGGGTGTTCGCTGAGTCGCAGCCTGGCGGGATGACCTCCTTTCTCTCGCCGACTGGGTTCGGCAAGCCGTTCCCGTCCACCGATCCGCGGTTGTCGTTGGCCATCGCGGCCTACCTGTCCCGGTTCAAGGGCCAGTCGCGGCTGCACACCGACTCCGATCTGCGGGTCTTCCTCGGTTGGTGCGCCGTGAAGGATCTCGACCCGCTCGCGGCGCAGCGGCGGGGCCTGGAGTTGTACGTGCGGTGGCTGCAAGAGATCCGCCGGTACAAGCCGTCGACTGCGTGTGCGCCGCGTGCTGTACCTGCGAACGGGACTCGGTGGTTGCGGGCGCGCCGGTTGTCCAGGAGACCCTGTGTACTCCACAGACGACTTATCTGTGTCAGACAGAAGCTGTCGTCCACTGGTACAGATCGGTTGCTGAGCCCGAGCTTAAGACGGCCTGTCATGCCCGTCGGGCGCGTTCGGGCCGGCTGGCTAAACGGATCTTGCCCGTGCCAGTCCGACGGTGCTCGCGAATGGCGCGTCCCGCGTCAGGTGATGGCGACCGGTGTTTAGTGCTGGAGGAAGAAGCGCACCATCGCGGCCGAGGCGTCGGGGCCGAGCTGGTCGGTGTAGGACCCCAGCGGGTTGCCGCCGGACCAGGCGTGCGCGCCGCCGTGAACGGTCCACTGCTCGGCTACGACTCTGCCGTCGGCGCCGCGGTGCACGCTGCGGCTGTAGGGATGGCCGCCGGTGGTTCCGCTGTGCGTCGTCGTCGTCTCCCGCAAGGCCGTACCGCCGCCGGTGGCCGCGCCCGCCACTGTGACGAGGGAGGCGATGATCCTGTCGGCGTTGACGGGCGCGACGGTGGTGTCGCGGTCGCCGTGGAAGACGATCAGCGGCACCTCGCCGGCGGAGCTCGGCGCGCCGCCGTTGCGCATTGCGGTGTACGCCGAGGGGACGTCGTGCGCGGCCCGGTACGCGAGCCCGCTGTGCACGCCGGCGGCGGCGTACAGGTCCGGATAGGTCGAGGCCATGACGGCGGCCATCGCACCCCCGGCGGACAGCCCCGCGACGAACACCCGCGTCGGGTCAACGGCGTACGCGCCCATGACCTGGCGGGTGATTCCCGCGATGATGGCCGGCTCGCCAGCGTCCCGCCGCTGATCGCCGGGCCGGAACCAGTTCCAGTAGCGGCCGTTGTTCGCCGCCCGCGACTGCTCCGGATAGGCGACGAGGAACGTGTGCTGCTCGGCGAGATCGTTCATCCGCGTACCGGCGGCGAAGTCAGTGGCATCCTGCGTGCCGCCGTGGAGCATGACGACGAGCGGCACCGGCTCGTCGGCGTAACCCGTGGGGATGTGGAGGTCATACGTCCGCGACCCGGCCGCGTCGGTGTGGCGGAGATGGCGGATCTCACCGCCCGGCGCGCTGACCGCGGCCACCGCGCCAGCGCTGGCGCCGGAGGACCGCAGCAGGTTCCTGCCCAGCAGCCCAGCGGGCAGCCGGGTATGCGGCCGGCCGAGCACGCCGCCGGCCCGAGGAAAGCGACTGGCGTCGACATCTCGGTCGCGACGAACGATTCCGCTCTGCGCCGGCTGTGCCGCCGCCGCGGTGGGCGACGCGCCGAGATTTCGCTGCAGCAGGGCACTCGCCTCCGCCAGCCGGCCCTCGCGGGTGAGCCGTAGCGCCTCGGCCATGTGGGCGTGTCTGTGCTCAGTCATGCTCGGGTCCTCCCCGTTGTTGTTGTGACCCCCGGCGCCGACCCGTGTCGAGACGTGCCGCTGCTCTCCCCTTCTGATCACACCGTTCTTGGTGCCAGGGCTGCCTTGACCTCCCGCGGCGCCCGGAAGGCCCCGAGGACCTCCACGGACGCGATCGTTGCCAGCGCCAGCGCGGGGGAGACGTCGTCAGCCAGCGTCGCGAGCCCCAGCACGCGGAGTTCCACCATGCCACCCGTAGCGCGGAGCTCCTCGAGCTCGCGGCGGCCGTAGTGCTGGGTGCCGAGGGTGAGCGTGCGGCGTGCGACGGTCTGGTCCACAACACCGGACCGCGTCTCGAGCTGGCGACGGATCGCCGTACGGATGAAGTCCGTGCGGTTGGCGTAGAAACCTTCGTCCACGAGCAGGTCGATCTGACCAAGATCGACGAGTCCGACATTGATCGTGATCTTCTCGCTCTTGTCGACCTCGGCCATGCCACCTCCCGTGCACCAGCCAGGCTCTGCGGGACCATCCTGACACCATCCCATGGGATGGTCAAGCGCTGTCCGCTGCCGACGCCCGGCTAGTCTGCGGGGACTGACCCTTGTCTCGAGCAAGGAGCATCTGGTGGCCTCCCGACTCAACCCGTACATCAGCTTCACCGGCAACGCGCGGCAAGCCATGGAGTTCTACCGGAGCGTGTTCGGCGGCACCTTGTCGCTGAACACCTTCGGTGAATTCGGCGCGCAGGACTCCCCGGACGCCGACAAGATCATGCACGGCATGCTCGAGACCGACAGCGGATTCACGCTGATGGGCGCCGACAGCCCGGCGGGGACAGAACTCAACCCCGGAGACAACGTCGCAGTGAGCCTGAGCGGGGACGACAACGACGAGCTGCGCGGCTACTGGGAGAAGCTGTCCGACGGCGGCAATGTGTCGGTCCCCCTGGAGAAGCAGATGTGGGGCGATGAGTTCGGCATGTGCGTGGACCAGTTCGGCATCGGGTGGCTGGTCAACATCGGCCAGCCGCAGGCCTGATCCGCCCAGCGCCAGCGGGCTTGGTGAGCGCCATGGAGCGCATGTCCACGGACGTCAGCGAGAGCCCCTAGACGAGGGCAGCCAGCTCCACGGTGACGGACTCCTCGGTCGACTCCTCGAGCACGAGGTCGCTGACGACACCGGCGACGACGAGGTCCGCGCGGGCGGCCTCGACCGCGGCCAGTCGGCCCGCCTCACCGGTCACGGTCAGCCGGCTCACCTCCGCCCGCAGCGACACCTGCCGGCTGGACTTGGCCTTGCGCACCTCCGCCAGTACGGCGCTCACGGTGTCGAGAACGTCGGGACCGGCCGGTCCCGCGGCAGCCCGCAACGGTGCGCTCGTCGGCCACTCGGCCCGGTGCACGGAGCCTGACCGCCACCATGACCAGACCTCCTCCGTGACGAACGGCAGGAGCGGCGCGAACAGCCGCAGGAACGTCTCCAACGCGAGCGACAGCGCGGCGCGTGCTGACTCCGACTCCGGCCCCTGCCCGTACGCACGACCCTTGACCAGCTCCAGGTAGTCGTCACAGAAGTGCCAGAAGAACTTCTCGCTGTACTCCAGCGCCCGGTGGTACTGGTAGTCCTCGAACGCTGCGGTGGCCGCGTCAACGACGTCGGCGAGCACGCCCAGCATCGAACGGTCGACCCCAACCGTCACAGCCTCGGACAGCGGCGCGCCGGACGTGCCGGCCAGGCCCAGGACGAAGCGCGAGGCGTTGAGCACCTTGTTCGCCAACCGCCGGCCAACCTTCATCTGGCCGGTGTCGACGGCGGTGTCGGTGCCGGGGGCCCCTGAGCAGGCCCAGTAGCGAAGGCCGTCGGCGCCGAACTCCTCCTGCAGTTGCAGCGGCTCGATGATGTTGCCCTTGGACTTCGCCATCTTCTTGCGATCGGGGTCGAGGATCCAGCCGTTGATGCTGGTGTTGGCCCAGGGCAGCTCCTCGTGCTCCAGATGCGCCCGCAGCAATGTGGCGAACAGCCACGTCCGGATGATCTCGGGGCCCTGCGGCCGCAGATCCATCGGGAAGGTGCGCGCGAACAGGTCGGGATCCTCCTCCCAGCCGCAGACGATCTGCGGGCTGAGTGAGGACGTCGCCCAGGTGTCCATGATGTCGAGGTCGCCGACGAAACCGCCCGGCTGGCCCCGCTGCGCCTCCTCGTAACCCGGCGGCGGTTCGCCCTGCGGATCCACCGGCAGCGCGGCCTCGTCGCTGAGCATCGGCTTGTCCCAGACCGGCTCGCCGTCTGAGTCGACCGGATACCAGACCGGGAAGGGGACGCCGAAGAAGCGCTGCCGGCTGATCAGCCAGTCGCTGTTGAGCCCGCCTACCCAGTGCTCGTAGCGGACCCGCATGTGGCCGGGATGCCATACGAGCGCGCGGCCGCGTTCCAGGAGCCCGTCGCGCAGGCTCGCGTCACGGGCGCCGTTGCGGACGTACCACTGCCGGCTGGTGACGATCTCCAGCGGCCGGTCGCCCTTCTCGTAGAACTTGACCGGATGCCGGATCGCCCGCGGCTCGCCGACCATGCCGCCGTCGTCCCTGAGCAGGTCGACGATGCGGGCCCGGGCCTGCTTGGCGGTCTTGCCGGCCAGTTCACCCCAGGCCGTCGCGCCCGATGCGATCAACCAGGGCGGCACGTCGGGCTGGAACCGGCCGTCCCGGCGTACGACGGAACGCAGCTCCAGGCCGAGTTCACGCCACCAGATGACATCGGTGGTGTCCCCGAACGTGCAGACCATGGCGATTCCGGTGCCCCTGTCCGGTTGCGCAAGCGGGTGCGCGACCACGGGCACAGTCACCTCGAACACCGGCGTGGTGACTTCGGTGCCGAAGAGCGGCTTGTACCGAGGGTCGTCGGGGTGCGCGACGAGGGCGACACACGCCGGCAGCAGCTCCGGCCGGGTCGTCTCGATCTCTACTTGGCTGCCATCCGACCGGGCGAAGAGGAGCCGGTGCGAGGTGGCGTCGACCTCTCGATCCTCCAGCTCTGCCTGCGCCACCGCGGTGCGGAAGTCGATGTCCCAGAGCGTCGGGGCCTCGGCGGCGTAGGCCTCGCCTCGATGCACGTTGCGGAGAAAAGCGCGCTGCGCCACCCGCCGGCAGTGGTCGTCGATGGTGGCGTACGTGAGCGTCCAGTCCACTGACAACCCGACTCGCCGCCAGACGTGCTCGAACGCCTTTTCGTCGACGAGGGTGAGTTCGTGGCACAGCTCGACGAAGTTACGCCGGGAGACGGGCAGCTGCGGCTTACCCTTGGTCGGTTCCGGCAGGGTCAGCTCAGGGTCGTAGGCAACCGTCGGGTCGCAGCGCACGCCGTAGTGGTTCTGCACCCGGCGCTCGGTGGGCAGCCCGTTGTCGTCCCACCCCATCGGGTAGAACACCTCGCGCCCACGCATCCGCTGGAACCGGGCGAGGGCATCTACCTGGACGTAGCCGAACACCGATCCGATGTGCAGCTGCCCGCTGACGGTCGGCGGCGGGGTGTCGATGGAGTAGATCTCGCCGCGATCCTTGGACCTGTCGAACCGGTAGGTCCGCTCCCGCTCCCACGCGGAGTCCCACTTGTCCTCCAGATCGACAAGCGAGGGTTTCTCGGGCAGACCAACCATGTATCCGAGGTTAGCCGAGGCTGCGCGGTGGCCGGCCGTACGCCGACGGCTGGGCCCCCGTCATGTCCGGAGGAGTCGGAGATGCGCAGCCAGCAGCCGCTTCCCTGGGCGGGCGCTGACCGGTCTTGGGCGCGACACCGCAGTCCCCTGCAGCGATGCATACGTCGGTGAGACCACCTGAGGTGAGATCACAACGCGATTCGAGGAGTCGATGCCGAGCCGATGCAGGTCGAACAGCGTGTGCAGGTCAGATCGCAGCAGCAACCCGTTCTCCAGGCTGTTCGTGTGTATACCGCGGTAGGGCGAAATGTGTGCGGCCTCCAGGACCTCGGCAGCGGTCTCGCCGGAGATGGCACAACGATGGCCGTAAGCCTTCAACAGCCCGTCGCGGAAGCCCTTCTGCCCTTGCCGCCGCACGATGTCAGCCAAGACCCATCGACGCGCATCCTCTTCGGATGCCGGGCCCTCAGGATCATCTCGGCGAGTGAGCCTGCTATCCCGCGCGCGTAGCCACTGGTCCAGGACGGCCTGTGTCTGCCGGTTAGCGCGACAGACGTTCTGGGGCACTTGCCCGAAACTTGCTCGCGGAATCGGGTTTCGCTCCAGCGCTCTGCTTGCGGCGATGTCCCACTTGAGATCTACGGACCCGTAGTCGCCGGCGTCGGCATACGTTTGTGTCGAGCGGGCCAATGCGTAGATGTACTGCCGACCGGCCGCATACAACCACACTGCGTCGTCTGGACGCATGATGTTGAAACCACTGGACAGGCCCCAGTCGTCGATCCTGTCAGGGTGGCGTTGCAGCCCTCCCACACGTTCTCCGGTGACACCGGCAGCCAGTCCCCGGAGTCCAGGTCCTCCAAGTGATATCGAGCTGTGGGTCCGTCGTTCGTGGGGTAGAGCCAGTGGGTGGGTGGATCAGCCATCACTTCTCCCGTTGAAGGTAGGAGTTCACTGCCGAGACGAATCTGTCGAGGTTCGTGAGGTATGCGAGCCGGGCGAGAACGATGCGATCGTCCACATCGACGTACTCATAGACGAGGACGTTGCGAAAGCCGACCGCCTTGCGCATGGACTCTGCCAAGTCGGAGGCGAGTACGTCGCTTCGCGCGAGCAGCCCCATCGCTGCGCTGTTGTCGGCCGGAGGACCCCAGCCCTCGGACGAGCAGAAGTGCTGGGCAACGTCGACGCACGCCTCGATGGTCGTGACGAAGGTGTACTTGATCCCCGGTAGCCACATGGGATCGGCTCGCCGTGATGGCTCGGCGCCGGCCACGCGCCGTAGTGTGGCGAGCCCCTCGGTGACGGATCTCCGCAGCCGATAGACCCGGACCTCATCGACCACGGCTCAACGCCTCGACGAACTCCCGGTGGGCGCGCAGCATCCGCGGCCGCTCGTCGAAGTAGATCTTGCGAGTGGTGGCCACCCATCGGACCCGGGCCGGTGGGTCGTCGTCGTAGAGCAGCTGGCCGTCCACCGCGATGCGGCCGGCCAGCTCGAGCGGAGCGCCGTTCAGCACGACCAGATCCACGTCGGCCGGGAGGTCCACCTCGAAGGATGCGGGCGCAGCACCATCCCACCAGGCCGCGACATCGATGTCCGAGTCCGGCCTTGCCCGGCCGTTCACTCGGCTGCCGTGCAGCAGGGCGAACCGGGCTCCGGCCGCGCGCAGCACCGCTGTGATCTCCCGCTGCTGCGAGTCGTCCAGCTCCACACCAGTCAGTCTCGCAGCCAGCGCGAGCATTCCGACGTCACTTGGATGCGGGTTTCCCCGGCGGCGATCATGTTCGCCCACGATGTCGGCATCTGGCGCCACGCCTGCTCGTCGGCGACATCCCTTTGGGTTCTGCCGCGCGGTGATCAACTCGGGTTTGTGGTCGTTGCCGAGCGCCAAGAGGCGGCCACAACCCCGAGTTGATCATGAATAGATCAGAGCGCGGCGAGCTCGGAGGTCAGGTCGGCCAGCCCGATGGAGCCCATCGACAGTGCGGCCATGTGCCAGCGCTTGAGGTCGAAGTTCGCCCCCTGCCGCCGCTCCGCCTGCGCTCGACCGGCGAGCCAGGCGCGCTCCCCCAGCTTGTAACTGATCGCCTGTCCGGGGATCCCGAGGTAGCGAACCAGCTCGCTGTCACAGAAGGCCGGGTCCCGGCCCGTGTTGGCGCCGAAGAACTCCCGCCCGAGTTCCGGCGTCCACCGCTCGCCTGGGTGGAACGGTTGGTCGCGCGGAATCTCCAGCTCCAGGTGCATACCGATGTCGATGATCACTCGCACTGCACGAATCTGCTGCGCATCCAGGTAGCCCATCCGATGCCCGCGGCCGGTCAGGAACCCGAGTTCGTCCATCAGCCGCTCGGCGTACAGGGCCCAGCCCTCGGTGTCCGCGCTCGTGCTGCCGATGCTCGTCTGGTACGTCGACAGCTGCGGCGCGACGTGGACCCACTGGGCCAGCTGCAGGTGATGCCCAGGGACGCCCTCGTGGTACCAGGTGCTGACCAGGTCCCAGAGCGGGAAGCGCTCCCGGCCCAGCGTCGGCAGCCACGTCCGCCCGGGACGGGAGAAGTCCATTGCCGGCCGGGTGTAGTACGGCGCCGCGGCGCTGCCGGCCGGTGCGATCATCGCCTCGACCCGGCGGATCGGCTCCGCGAGGTCGAAGTGCGTCCCGTCGAGGGTGGTGATCGCGTCGTCCATCATCTGCTGCAGCCGCTGCCGGATCTCCTCGACGCCCTCGACGGCGTCCCCCTCAGCGTCCAGCCACCGCATCGCCTCGGCCGGCGTGGAGCCTGGTAGGGCTCGCTCCGCCTCCGCTCGCATCTCGCCGTCGATCCGGGCGAACTCGCCCCACGCCCAGCTGTACGCCTCGTCCAGATCGAGGTCAGCGCCGGTGAACTGCATGGCCCAGCGGGCGTAGCGCTCGGCACCGACCGCATCCGGAGTGCCCTCGGCGGCCGGGCGGTACGTTTCGCGGAGAAAGTCCCGGGTCGCGACAACAGCCTCGGTCGCCACCTGTGCGGCCGACTCGAGGGCCTTGCGCTGACTGTCCGGCCCGGCGGCGACGAACGAGCCGAACCAGGAACCGGCTGGACCCTTCCCCAGCCACTCGTCGAGTTGGCCGGCCAGAGCGTCGACCTGCCGCGGGGCGGCGTACTGGCCACGGGCGGCGCCACCGGCCAGCGCAGCGCAGTATCCGTCGTAGGCAGCAGGAATGTTCACCATCCGGCGGGCGATGACCGCCCAGTCCTCGTCCGTCGCCGACGGCATCAACATGAAGACCTGCCGGACGGTGTGGACCGGCGTGAACGTGTTGTTGACGGCCCGCAGATTCTCACCGGCCGCACTCAACGCCAGGCCGGAGTTGAGCCGGTTACGCAGCAGCCGCGCACAGCGCCGCTCCAGGGGGTCTTCTGACTCTGGCAGCGCGTCGAGCTCGGCGAGAGTGGACCGGGCCAGATCATCGGTCGCGGCGATCCCGTCCGGTGACAGGTCAGGAAGCCGGTCGTCGTGCGGTCGGACACCCAATGCGGTGCCGAGCAGGGGATTGAGATCAGCCAGGGCGTCCACATACCGGTCGGCGAGCTGGCGGGCGGTACGAGCAGTCATGAACCCATCATTGCCGGAACACCTTGACGCTCGTCGACCGGTCGCGCAGGCTCCATCGCAAACAACGGGGTGCACTGGGCGCCCCCTCCCTGGATGGAAGGGGACCGTCGTGCAGATTCCGGCCGCGTTCGAGTACGCCCGCGCGGAGAGTCTCGACCACGCCCTGCAACTCCTGGCCGAGCATGGGGAGGAGGCGCGGGTCATCGCCGGCGGGCACAGCCTGCTGCCCATGATGAAGCTTCGGCTGGCCAACCCGGAGTGGCTGATCGACATCAACGACCTGGCCGACCTCGACTACATCACCGAGGAGGGCGACACCCTCCGGATCGGCGCCCTGACCCGGCACGTGAGCCTGCTGGAGTCCGACGCCGTGGCCGGGCTCTTCCCGCTCGTGCGGGACGCCGAGAAGACGATCGCCGACCCGCTGGTACGCAACCGCGGGACCATCGGGGGCTCGCTGTGCCAGGCCGACCCGGCCGAGGACCTGTCGACGGTCTGCCACGTCCTACGCACCGAGCTGGTGATCCGTGGCCCGAACGGCGAGCGCACGGTTCCGATGAGGGAGCTGCATCGCGGTCCGTACGAGACCAGCGTGGAGCAGAACGAGATTCTCACCGAGATCCGCTGGCCGATCCGACCGCGTTCATCCAGTGCGTACACAAAGGTCGAGCGGCGGGTCGGCGACTGGGCCACGACCGCCGCGGGCGCCTGCCTCACGATGGGTGACGCCGGGCAGATCGAGGACGTGGTCATCGGCCTGACCGCCGTCGGGCTGGACGGCGGAACCGCCACCCGCGCCGAGGATGCCATCCGCGGTCAGCAGCCAGGTGAGGAGCTGTACGCCGAGGCCGGGCGGTTGGCTGCCGAGGACTGCAACCCGGTTGGTGACCAGCGCGGCACGGAAGCCTACAAGCGACACCTGGCCGACGAGCTGACCCAGCGGGTCCTGCGCAAGGCCGTAGAACGTGTCAATTCCACCGCCGCAGCAAGGAGCTGACCCGTGAAGATCACGATGACCGTCAACGGGGATTCGGTGACAAGTGAGGCCGAGCCCCGGGTCCTGCTCGTGCACTTCCTGCGGGACGTGCTCGGCTTGACCGGCACCCACTGGGGCTGCGACACCAGCAACTGCGGCCTGTGCGCGGTGCTGATGGACGGCGTACCGGTGAAGTCCTGCACCGTGCTGGCCGCGATGGCCTCCGGCCACGAGATCCGCACCGTGGAGGGGCTGGCTACCGGCGGCACGCTCGACCCGGTGCAGCAGGGCTTCATGGAGGAGCACGGCCTGCAGTGCGGATTCTGTACGCCGGGCATGATGCTCACCGCCCGCGCCCTGCTCGACAAGAACCCCGACCCTGACGAGGACACGATCCGGGAAGCCATCTCGGGCCAGATCTGCCGCTGCACCGGCTACGCCACGATCGTCCGATCCATCAAGTGGGCCGCCGCTCATCCGGCCGGTTCGTCCCAGGCAGAGACCCCTGCCGAGACCCCAGCCGAGGAAACCGCGGAGGTTCCTGCATGACCGCCATAGAAGAGCGCCCCGCCAATCCGGCGGCAGCCGCGGAGAACCGGCCGATCGGGTTCGGGCGACTGCAGCGCAAGGAGGATCCGCGCTTCATCCGCGGCAAGGGCCACTACCTCGACGACGTCGTCCTGCCCGGGATGCTGCACGGCGCCATGCTGCGCTCGCCGTACGCCCACGCCAAGCTGATCTCGATCGACACGTCGGCAGCGCTGGCGCACCCCGGCGTACACGCGGTCATCACCGGCAAGGACCTCGAAGGACTGAACCTGGCCTGGGCGCCGACGCTGTCCGCCGACGTGATGGCGATCCTGGCGACAGACAAGGTGCGGTTCCAGGGCCAGGAGGTCGCCTTTGTGGTCGCCGACGACCGGTACTCCGCCCGCGACGCCCTGGAGCTGATCGACGTCGAGTACGAGGCGCTGCCGCCGGTCATCAACGCCCGCAAGGCGCTGGACGCCGACGCGCCGGTCATCCGCACCGACCTCGAGGGCCGCACCGACAACCACATCTTCGACTGGGAAGCCGGCGACGCCGCTGAGACCGACGCCGTCTTCGCCCGCGCCGACGTGGTGGTTACCGAGGACATCGTCTACCCCCGCGTGCATCCGGCGCCGATGGAGACCTGCGGCGCGGTCGCCGACTACGACCCGATCGACGGCAAGCTCACGCTGTGGGAGACCACCCAGGCCCCGCACGCGCACCGCACCCTCTACGCGATCGTTGCGGGCATCCCCGAGCACAAGATCCGGGTGATCTCCCCGGACATCGGCGGCGGCTTCGGCAACAAGGTCGGCATCTACCCGGGTTACGTCTGCGCGGTGGTCGGATCGATCGTGACCGGCAAGCCGGTCAAGTGGGTCGAGGACCGCTCGGAGAACCTGATGTCCACGTCGTTCGCCCGCGACTACCTGATGCACGGCGAGGTGGCGGCGACCAACGACGGCAAGATCCTCGCCGTACGCACGACTGTTCTCGCCGACCATGGAGCTTTCAACGCCACCGCCCAGCCGACCAAGTACCCGGCCGGCTTCTTCCACATCTTCACCGGCAGCTACGACCTGGAGGCCGCGCACTGCAAGGTCACCGGCGTCTACACGAACAAGGCGCCCGGCGGGGTTGCCTACGCCTGCTCGTTCCGGGTCACCGAGGCGGTGTATCTCGTCGAGCGGATGGTCGACGTGTTGGCTTTGAAGCTGGGGATTGACCCGGCCGAGATCAGGCTGAAGAACTTCATCAAGCCCGAGCAGTTCCCCTACCAGAACAAGACGGGCTGGGAGTACGACTCCGGCGAGTACGAGCGCGCCATGCGGATGGCGATGGACATGGCCGGGTACGACGAACTGCGCCGTGAACAGGCCGAGAAGCGCGAGCGCGGTGAGTTGATGGGCATCGGGGTCACGTTTTTCACCGAGACGGTGGGCGCCGGACCGCGCAAGCACATGGACATCGTCGGGCTCGGTATGGCCGACGGCGCGGAGTTGCGGGTGCACCCGACCGGCAAGGCGGTCGTGCGGCTGTCTGTCCAGTCGCAGGGGCAAGGACACGAGACGACGTTCGCCCAGATCGTGTCGGAGGAGATCGGCATCCCGCCGGAGGACATCGAGGTCGTCCACGGCGACACCGACAACACGCCGTTCGGCCTCGGGACCTACGGCAGCCGCTCCACACCGGTCAGCGGTGGCGCGGTCGCGATGGTCACCCGCAAGGTCCGAGACAAGGCCCGGCTGATCGCCGCCGCCATGCTGGAGACCCGGCCGGAGGACCTGGAGTGGGAGAAGGGCCGGTTCTTCGTCAAGGGTGACCCGTCGCAGGGCAAGACCATCGCCGAGATCGCGATGGGCGCGCACGGCACGGTGACGCTCCCTGAGGGTGTGGACGGCAACCTCGACGCCGAGGTGACCTACGACCCGCCGAACCTCACGTTCCCGTTCGGCGCCTACATCTGCGTCGTGGACATCGACCCGGGAACGGGCGTGGTCAAGGTACGGCGGTTCATCGCGGTGGACGACTGCGGCACCCGGATCAACGAGATGATCATCGAAGGCCAGGTGCACGGCGGCCTGACCGATGGCGTGGGCATGGCGCTGATGGAGATCATCGACTTCGACGAGGACGGCAACTGCCTCGGCGGGTCGTTCATGGACTACCTGATCCCGACCGCCATGGAGGTCCCGGACTGGGAGACCGGGCACACCGTCACGCCGTCCCCACACCACCCGATCGGCGCCAAGGGGATCGGCGAGTCCGCGACCGTCGGCTCACCGTCGGCCGTCGTCAACGCCGTGGTGGACGCGCTGCAGCCGTACGGCGTCGTACACATCGACATGCCGTGTACGCCGTCGCGGGTGTGGGAGGCCATGCAGGGCCGGCACGTCCCAACGGCCGGCGTGTGAAGGCTGCCGGCCCGAGGGAGCGAGGCGCAGCGAGCCATGATGAGAGAGGAGCTGGCGCAGCGGGCGAGTGAGTTGCGGCGCTCGCGCACTCCGTTCGTGCACGCGACAGTTGTCCGGGCGCAGCACCCGACGAGTGCGCACGCCGGTGACTCCGCGCTGGTGCATGCCGACGGGTCGATCGAGGGCTTCGTCGGGGGGACCTGCGCCGAGACCTCGGTCCGAGCACAAGCGCTGCAGGTCCTCGTCAGTGGTGAACCCCTGCTGCTGCGGATCCGGCCCGGCGAGGAGTCCGAGGCGGTGGTCGACGAGCAGGGTGCGGTCACCGTCGCCAACCCGTGCCTGTCCGGCGGAACGCTGGAGATCTTCCTGGAGCCGCACCGCCCGGCGCCCCGGGTGGTCGTCGTCGGCTCCACGCCGGTGGCGCGAGCATTGGCCGCACTGGGCGGCCCGCTCGGCCTGCACGTCGAGCTGACCGACGGCGGGGCGATCCGAGTTGATCCGGAGGACGCCGGGATGATCGTGGCCTCGCACGGTCGCGGCGAGGAACCGGCTCTCGAAGCGGCGTTGCGGGTGGCTGTCCCCTACGTCGCACTCGTCGCCAGCAAGACCCGCGGCGGCGCCGTACTGGCCGGTCTGGACGTCTCGGCAGCCGATCGCGCCCGCGTGCACAGTCCGGCCGGGCTGGACCTCGGCGCCCGGACCGCCGGGGAGATCGCACTGTCGATCCTGGCCGAGATGATCACCGAACGGGCGGCCACCGTGCGCACGCCCGAGCAGCCGGTGCCGCTCACCTCGGTCGACCCGGTCTGCGGCATGACCGTCGCGGTGTCCGACAGCACGCTGTCGACGTCGTACGGCGAGGCGCAGGTGTACTTCTGCTGCGAGCACTGCCGCACGTCGTTCCTGGCCGAACCAGCCCGGTTCACCGCGTGAAGGAAGCCGCCCGTTCTGGTGCGGAGGCCGGTGTCGTCGAGCGGGTGCCGGACGTCGACACGCTCGTCGAGGCTCTGGACGACGCGGACTACCTGACCGACACCGGCCTGGCCACCGCGCTGTTCATGGCGGTGCGGCTCCCGCAACCGCTGCTGTTGGAGGGTGAGGCCGGCGTCGGCAAGACCGAAGCCGCAAAGGCGCTGGCCCGCATCCTCGACACCCCCCTCATCCGGCTGCAGTGCTACGAGGGAATCGACGCGGCCGAGGCGCTCTACGAGTGGAACTACACCAAGCAGCTGCTGTCGATCCGGCTCGCGGAGTCCCAGGGTGAGCGGCTGGCGCAGACCGAGCTCTTCACCGGGGAGTACCTGCTGCAGCGGCCGCTGCTGCGCGCCCTGGAGCACCCCGGCCCGCGCCCAGCCGTACTGCTGATCGATGAACTCGACCGGGCCGACGATGACTTCGAGGCGTTCACCTTCGAGCTGCTGGCCGAGTCCTCGGTGACCATCCCCGAGCTGGGCACCGTATATGCCGTGCACCCGCCGGTCGTCGTGCTCACCTCCAACCGGACCCGAGACCTGCACGACGCACTGAAACGTCGCTGTCTCTACCACTGGATCGACTTCCCGTCGGCGGCGCGCACGGCGGAGATCATCCGGCGCAGGGTCCCTGGCAGTGCCGAGCCGCTGGCCCTGTCAGCTGCGGCGTCGGTGAGCCGGTTGCGCACGCTGGAGTTGGAGAAGCAGCCGGGCATTGCCGAGGCGATCGACTGGGTGGCGGCGCTGACGCTGCTCGGCGTACACCGTCTTGACGGCGAGGCTGCCGGCGCGACGCTGGGCTCGGTGCTGAAGAGCCGGGAGGATCAGGCGATGGCCGTCGACCGCGGGCTGGCCTGGGTCGCGGGCGCGTGATCGGGACGGTGCAAGGCGCCTCGCTGGCGGCTGCCTTCGCCGATACTCTGCACCATGCCGGCCTCCCGGTGACACCCGAGCGGGCCGGCCGGTTCGCGCGGGCGATGCAGCTCTGTCCACCGAGCACGAGGGCGCGGCTGTACTGGACGGCGCGAGTCAGCCTGGTGTCCGACCACAGCCAGCTGGGTCTGTTCGATGCCGTCTTCGCCGCTGTCTTTGCTGGTGAGCTCGACCCCGCCGATGGACGCGGCGATCCCACCGCTCCCCCACCCGTCCAGGCGCAGCCCCGTCCCCGCTCGGGGGCCTCCGCGCCGCTGGGACGCCAGCAGAGCGTCACCGGCGACCCGCCCCCGTCCGTCGGCGGCGCGGACAGCGGCGAGAGTGACGACAGACGCGACGTCATGCTGGCGATGGCGGCCAGCGAAGAACGTCTCGGGGACACCGCGTTCGCCGATCTCAGCGACGACGAGGTGGCGCAGATGCGCCAGCTCGTCCGGCGGATCGTCCTGGCCACACCCTCGCGCCGTACCCGCCGCACCCGCACAACTCACCGCAGCGCGGACCGGATCGACGTACGACGGACGCTGCGCCGGGCTCAGCGCACCGGTGGCGACCCCGCGCATACGGTGCACCGCCTCCGCCGGCGCCGGCCGCGCCGGCTGGTGTTGCTGTGCGACATCTCGGGCTCGATGGAGCCGCACGCGCGGGTCTTCCTGTCGCTGCTGCAGGGGGCGGTCACCTCGGCGGCGGCGGAGGCCTTTGTGTTCTCCACTCGGCTGACCCGCCTCACCCGGGCCCTCACCGTGCGAGATCCAGATGAGGCGCTGGCCCGGGCAGCGGCGATCGCCCCGGATTGGTCGGGTGGAACCCGGCTCGCCGAAAGCCTCCGCCAGTTCGTCACCGATCACGGCCGGCGCGGCCTGGCGCGCGGCGCTGTCGTGGTGATCTTGTCCGACGGCTGGGCCACGGACGAACCGGCCGAGGTAGCAGTCCAGATGGCGCGACTCCGCCGGCTGGCCTACCGGATTGTGTGGGTCAACCCGCGCAAGGCGGCAGCCGGCTTCGCCCCGACCGTTGGGGGGATGGCCGCCGCGCTGCCCTACTGTGACGCCTTCGTCTCCGGCCACAGCTACGCGGCTCTTGCGGCAGTGGCGGACGCAGTTGCCGCCAGCTGACCGACCTCGGCGGGGCGCCGAGGCAAGGGGGACGCACCGGCCGGCCCCACGTCTCCCGGTCCACGCGACTTTCCGCGCTGAGAATCGCGAACGGGCGCGCGCTAGGACGCTCGACGATTATGTAGGCCGCCAGGTACACGAGACGGTTGATCAGGTGCGGAACGTCGTTGGCCACCTTGCCGATGATGATGCCGCTGGGTGACTTCGCTGGGTACGCCACATCGGCGGCGCGAGGTGTGGCGTGGGATCAGCGGTCCAGGCCCCAGCTGACGACCGTGGCCGGGGTGATCCGGATGATCGGCGCGGGCTCTCCACCGTCGGACGGGCTCACGGCCTCGAGCGCCTCGGCCTCACCGCGGATCTGCACGCAGCGCGGCTGCCACGGCGGCAGGACGTCGTCGACCACGAACGCGACCTTCGGGTTCGCCCGGACGTTGCGAAACTTGCGGGTTCGGGCGAAGTCGCGGCCGCCAATGTCGATCGTGTCCAGCTCAGGGTTGTAACGCCAGCCCACCGGAACGACGTGTGGCTGCCCACTGGAGTCGATGGTCGCGAGCCTGCCGAGCAGTCGCTCGGTCCGCAGGTAGTCCAACTCGGCCGGTGAAAAGGCGCTCACCGGGCCTGTTCCTTTCGGTTCGGCGAACTCCGGTAGAGCAGGGGGATCAGCACCGCGCCGACAATGAGGTGCAGCCCTGCCAGCACAACTCGGCTGGAGCCCGTGACGCCGGCCGCGGTCAGCGGCGCGACCAGCGATGCCACCGCGACCACAACCGCGATCGCCGCCCACCACCGTCGGGCGCGCGCACTGAACCGTTCGAGCACCGCGAGCAGCGCCCATCCGGCTAACGAGACCACCGCGGTCACTCCGACGACCTTCGCGGCACCAAGGTCCCTGGCCTGGCCCGTCCGCTGCGGTTCGCGGACGTCGACCCCGAGGCCGAACGTGGCTACCGCCCACACCGCCACCGCGGCCGCAACTGCGGCAACAACTGCCAGCCACCTGCGTCGGCGGGATACGGTCCCGCTGGTTTCTTGCTGGGTCATCTCGACTCTCCGTATGTCGATGCATGCGCCAGCATACAGTATAGATGCGTGTGCATGTATGCCTGCTAGCGTGTGGGGATGGAGGAGCCGTTCCTCGTGGAGCGCCCAGATGGCGTCAAGTACCCGTCCCCACTGCACGCTCGGGCGTTCCTCGGGCTCGTGCGCGCCGGTGAGGCGCTTGACCACGGCTTGGACGCCGAACTCAGGTCTGCGCACGGCCTCAGCCTGCGCGGTTTCGAGGCTCTGCTACACCTCGCCGCATTCTCGCCGTCGGGAAGCCTGCGGATGACGCAGCTCACCGCGCAGGCGCCGCTGAGCCAAAGTCGTGTCTCACGCCTGGTCACCGAGCTCGAGGCCCAGGGTTGGGTGAGCCGATCAGCCTTCACAGGTGACAACCGAGGAGTGCTCGTCTCGATTACCGACCGGGGACTCGACAAGCTCCGGCAGGCTCAAGACACCCACTTCACCGGCCTGCACAAGCGATTGTTCGCGCACCTCAGTTGGGCTGACACCACGACACTGGCGAAACTCACTGCCAGGATCCTCGCCGCAAACGAGGCGTGAGCCCTGCTTCGGGGCGCGCGGGCGTTCAGCTAGCTTTCAGCAACGCTCCCAGACGATCATGACTCGAGCCCGACCGAGGAGAGCCATGCGCGTGCTGGTGGTAGAGGATGAGAAGCGGCTTGCCGCGGGACTGCGCAACGGCCTGGAAGCCGAGGGTTTTGCCGTGGACGTCGCCCTCGACGGCACTGATGGGTTGTGGATGGCGCGCGAGCGCCCGCACGACCTCATTGTCTTGGACATCATGCTGCCGGGCGTGAACGGTTTCACCATCTGCCGGACGCTGCGGCACGAGAAGGTGTGGACCCCGATTCTGATGCTCACCGCCAAGGACGGCGAGTGGGACGAGGTCGAGGCCCTCGATGCTGGCGCCGACGACTACCTGACAAAGCCGTTCTCCTACGCCGTACTGCTGGCCCGCCTGCGGGCTCTGCTCAGACGCGGCGCACGTCGCCGCCCGGCCGTTCTGGAGGCCGGCGATCTCCGGCTGGACCCGGCGACGAAGCAGGTCACCCGCGCCGGCGTCGAGGTGTCGTGCACGGCCCGCGAGTTGTCCGTCCTGGAGTTTCTGCTCCGGCGCCGCGGTCAGGTGGTCTCCAAGCGGGAGATCCTCGATCACGTCTGGGACTACGACTTCGAGGGCGATCCGAACATCGTCGAGGTCTACGTCGGGCATCTCCGCAACAAACTCGACCGGCCGTTTGGAAGGCAGTCCATTTCAACGGTCCGCGGTTCCGGGTACCGGCTGGCCCCTGACGATCGATGACCATGGGTGCAGCCGCGCGGTTCAGGGCCACAGTCCGTTCCAGGACGCTCGGCTCACGATCCGTCCGCGTTCGGGCGACGGCCGGCGCCGTACTGGTCGTCGGTATCGCGCTGCTGGCCGTGTCGGTCGGGCTCGTCAGCTTTCTGGATTGGACGCTGACCGGCAACGTGCGAAGCGCTGCCGTTGTCAGAGCCGACGAGGTTGCCGCCGTCCTGGAATCCTCAGGCGATCCGGGATCGCTCGCCGTCGCCGACGTCGAGGAACAGCTCATCCAGGTGGTGGACCGAAACGGCGCCGTGGTGGCGTCCAGTTCGAACGTCGCCGGCCGCGCTCCGGTAGCGGCGCTGCAACCGGGGCAATCCGTCGAGGTCGACGATCTGCTCGAAAACGCGTCGTTCCTCGCCGTGGCGGCCGCCGCGCAGACGAACAGCGGCAACTACACGGTCGTCGTGGCGCGCTCGCTCTCCGACTCGACCGAGGCGGTGCGCGCCGTAGGCGGCCTACTGGGGCTGGGCGTGCCGCTGCTGTTGCTGGTCGTGGGGGCCACCACCTGGAAGGTCGTCGGCCGGGCACTGCGCCCGGTGGAGGGGATCAGGTCGGAGGTCGAGCAGATCTCCGACACCCAGTTGCACCGCCGGGTTCCGCAACCAGACGGCCGGGACGAGATCGCCGATCTGGCGCGGACGATGAACGGGATGCTGGCGCGGCTCGACGATGCCGCGGCCCGGCAGCGCCGCTTCGTGTCCGACGCCTCGCACGAACTGCGATCCCCGGTGGCGAGCATCCGGCAGCACTCCGAGGTCGCCCTCAGCCATCCCCAACGCACCACCGTGTCGGAACTCGCAAGGACCGTGCTCGCCGAGGATCTGCGCGTGCAGCGCCTGATCGAGAGCCTCCTCCTGCTGGCCCGGTCGGACGAAGGCGGCCTGCCCGCCAACAGCGTCCCGGTCGACCTGGACGACCTCGTGTTCAAGCATGCTCGCCGGGTGCGAGTCTCCGGTCCGCGTGTCGACACCTCCGGCGTCTCAGCGGGCCGAGTACTCGGCGTCCGCGGGCAGCTGGACCAGGTCCTGGGCAACCTGCTCGACAATGCCGCCCGGCACGCCAGGGCGGTCATCACGCTGGGTCTGGGCCCGGAAGCAGGCGACGGAGGCGTCGTACTGCGAGTCGACGACGACGGGTCCGGGATCCCGCTGGCCGAGCGACAGCGCGTGTTCGAGCGCTTCGTCCGGCTCGACGAGGCGCGAGCGCGGGATCACGGAGGCTCCGGTCTCGGGCTGGCCATCGTGGCCGAGGTGGTGCGCTCGCACGGCGGAACGATCACCGTGGGCGACGCGCCTGGCGGCGGCGCCCGGTTCGAGATACGGCTGCCTGCTGCGCACTGACCAGACCCTCGCCACAACGGTTGCAAGGCTGACTGAACGCCGGCCTCGCTCGGCCGTTGCCCGTCGCGGTCCTAGCCGAACGCGGGCATCACCTTGTCAGCGATCAACCGCAGCTGGGTGTCGGCGGCACCCTCGACCTCGCGGCCCATCAACGCCTTGACCAGTGCCGCATCGGTGATCGCCAGAATCATGTGGTTCACGCCGGTCGGCCCGATCGTCGATGCTCTGCGCCGTACCGGCTTCGCTCAGCGGTCGCTCGGACCACGGGCAGGCGCTCACCAGCGTGTCGACATCCAGAGCCGCCGCCTTGGCGACGCGACCCTTGCTGATAGCCGCTGTGAGGTCGGGTTTCTCGATGGGCAACCCACCGCCGCCGCCCGAGCAGTAGGACCACTGGGTCACCCGGTCGACATCGTGGAACGCCAGGCCGGGGATGGCGCGCAGGATCTCCCGTGGCTCCTTCCAGATCCCCTTGCGCTTGTTGAGCCGGCACGGGTCGTGGTACGTGATCGTCCGCCCGATAGGCACCGACGGGGTGAGTACGCCGTCGCGGAGGAGCTCGGCCAGCAGCTCGATGACGAGCACGATCTCGATGTCGAAGTCGGGGCCGAAGTACTTCGGGTAGTCCTCGGTGAAGGTGATGTAGTCGTGCGGGTCGAGCACCAGAACCCGTTTCGCGCCCAGTCACCGCCAGTCGGCCAGGTTGTGCTCGGCGAAGCGTCGTGCCTGCTCGACGTAGCCCATCTCGACCGCCGGCCCGCCGCAGCACCACTGCTCGGCCATCAACCCGAACTCGTAGCCTGCGGCCTGCAGGATCTGCGCGACCGCGCGCGGCACCGAGGTCCGGTAGAACGCTGCCTCGCAGTCCACGAACAGGATCGACTCGCCGCCGATGGGCAGGCCAAGATCGGCCGCCCAGTCGCGGACGTGGTCCTGGTTGACGTCGACCTCACCCAGCACCGGCTCGTGGGTGCGGTCGTTGGTCCGCTCGTTCCACGTCTGCCATCTCGGCTGGTGGATGCCCTTCTCCACCGCCAGCGCCCGTACCGCCTTGACGACGTCGACCGTCCGCGCACGGAACCGATAGAAGTCGCCGGTGAACAGGGTGTTGGGACAGCGCAGCTCGCAGGCCCCGCACTGGGTGCAGTTGACGTAGTCGGCGGCGATGTCGGCGACCTCGAGCTCGCCGCGCTCCATCGCCACGACATTCGCGTGGAATGCGGTGGGCGTCCACGACTCGTTGCGGGTCACCTGCGTGACCGGGCAGACCTCGCGGCAGAACTTGTGACCGGAGGAGTAGCAGTTGTACGAGGCGTTGCGACCCCGAGTCCGAACAGTAGCGGGACCGGTCGGTCGGCGCGCAGCGGACCTCGAGTGACTGAACGACCCTTCAGGGACTTTCAGTACCGGTTCAGACGCCGTACAGGAACGTCGGTCTCGAGCCCGGATCACCGGTGCCGAATCGAGACGAAAGGCAGCGAAATGAACCGCACATTGAGGTGGCCGGCCGCTCTGGGGCTCGTGACCGCATTCCTGGTTGCCGGCTGCGGCGCCTCCCCTGACCCCTGACCGGCCGTCGACGGAGCCGACCCCGACTCTGGTAACGGCACCGGACAGCGCCCGCATCGATCTGGAGGAGCCGACCTTCTCCGATCCGACGAACATCACCAACCCGCTGTTCCCGATCAGCGCGCTGACCCAGGTCGTACAGGTCGGCTCGGAGGGCGATGTTGCCCTGCGGCACGAGATCACGCTGCTGCCGCAGACAAAGACCATCGACTGGAACGGTCAGCAGGTCGAGACGGTCGTGTCGCAGTCCATGGCGTACGGCGACGGCCGCGTCCTCGAGGTCGCCACCGACTTCTTCGCGCAGGCCGACGACGGCTCGGTGTGGTACTTCGGGGAGGACGTCGCCAACTACGTCGACGGAGTCCTCGACAACACCGACGGCACGTGGTTGGCAGGCAAGGACGGCCCGCCCGGAATGATCATGCCGGCCGACCCGCACGTGGGCGACGTCTACCGGCCGGAGAACATCCCGGGCTTCGTGTTCGAGGAGGTGACCGTCAAGTCGGTCACCGAGACGGTGGACGGACCGCAGGGTCGCGTCGAGGGCGCGATGCTCGTCGAGGAGCTGCTGATGGACGGCGTACTGGAGGACAAGATCTTCGCGCCCGGATACGGCGAGTTCATGGCCCAGGTCCTGACCGACGACGAGCTGGTGACGGTCTCGGTCGGTGTCCCTCGCGACGCGTTGGCTGGTGCTCCGGCCGAGCTGGACACGCTTTCCTCGGCGGCTGCTGGCCTGGTCGGTGCCGCACCGGACTGGCCAGCCGCGGAAGCCGCGGTCGCCACGCTCGGCTCGGCGTGGGCGGCCTACCAGAGCAACCCGGTGTCACCGCTGACAGCTGAGCAGATCGATCAGGCCCTGGCGGCCCTGCGGGCCGGTGTCGGAGAGCAGGACGAGACGGCGACGCAGCGTGCCGCCTTCGATCTGGCCTATGCGGCGACTGACCTCCGGCTGCGACACGAACCTCCGCCCGCAGCCGACTTCACCCGGCTGGACCTCATCTCCGCCCGAGTGGCTGCCGACGCGTCGACCGGTGAGAGGCCGTTCGTGGCCGGTGACGCCGCCGAACTGCAGTCGATCTGGGACCGCGTCAGCCACACCGTGGCGGATCCGTCCACAGTGGACGGGGCGCTCACCGACCTGCACGCCGCGGTGGAGGCGGCCGACCTGACCGCGGCGGGCACCGCCGCCGAGCAGCTCCGGACTGCGCTGGCCGAACTCTGACCCCCGCTCTCGCGACTGGGCAGCTTACTTGCGGTTGGGATTGTCCGATGTGGACAGTGCCGCGACAAAGGCCTCTTGTGGTACTTCGACCCGGCCGACCATCTTCATCCGCCGCTTGCCCTCCTTCTGCTTCTCCAGCAACTTGCGCTTACGGGTGATGTCTCCGCCGTAGCACTTGGCGAGCACGTCCTTGCGGATGGCCCGGATCGTCTCCCGGGCGATCACCCGAGAGCCGATCGCGGCCTGGATCGGCACCTCGAACTGCTGGCGCGGGATCAGCTCGCGCAGCTTCGCAGTCATCGCGACGCCGTAGGAGTAGGCCTTGTCCCTGTGCACGATGGCGCTGAACGCGTCCACGGCCTCGCCCTGCAGCAGGATGTCGACCTTGACGAGGTCGGACGGCGCCTCCCCGGCTTCCTCGTAGTCCAACGAGGCATACCCGCGGGTTCGCGACTTCAGCGCATCGAAGAAGTCGAAGATGATCTCGCCGAGCGGCAGCGTGTAGCGCAACTCGACCCGGGCCTCCGACAGGTAGTCCATGCCCTTCAGGGAACCTCGCCGGCTCTGGCACAACTCCATGATCGTCCCGGTGTATTCACTCGGTGCGATGAGCATGGCACTGACGACCGGCTCGTAGACGGTGCCGATCTTGCCGGTCGGCCAGTCGGTGGGGTTGGTCACGACCCGCTCGCCGCCGTCGTCCAGCTCGACCCGGTAGACCACGTTCGGAGCCGTTGAGATGAGCGACAGGTCGAACTCGCGTTCCAGCCGCTCGCGCACGATCTCCAGGTGCAGCAGCCCGAGGAACCCGCAGCGAAATCCGAAACCGAGCGCTGTGGAGGTCTCCGGCTCGTAGTCCAGCGCCGCGTCGTTGAGCTGCAGGCGGTCCAGCGCGTCGCGCAGCAGCGGATACTCAGAACCGTCGATCGGATACAGCCCGGAGTAGACCATCGGACGCGGGTCGCGGTAGCCGCCCAGCGGCGTACTGGCCGGCTGCCGCTCGTTCGTGATGGTGTCGCCGACGCGGGACTGCCGAACGTCCTTGACGCCGGTGATCAGGTACCCGACCTCGCCGACACCGAGAGTCTCTACGGGCACGGGCTCCGGTGAGATCACGCCGATCTCGAGCAGCTCGTGCGTGCCCAACGTAGACATCATCCGGATCCGCTCGCGGGCGGAGATCCGGCCGTCGAAGACCCGGATGTAGGTGATGACGCCGCGATAGATGTCGTAGACGGAGTCGAAGATCATGGCGCGGCTGGGCGCGGTTGGGTCGCCGACGGGCGCGGGGATGTCCCGAACGACGCGGTGCAGCAGTTCGCGGACGCCCTGGCCGGTCTTGCCCGACACCCGCAGGATGTCATCGGGCTCGCAGCCGAGGACGTGCGCGATCTCCTCGGCGTAGCGCTCCGGCTGGGCGGCCGGCAGGTCGATCTTGTTCAGCACCGGGATGACCTGCAGGTCGTTCTCCAGCGCGAGGTAGAGATTCGCGAGCGTCTGCGCCTCGATGCCCTGCGCGGAGTCGACGAGCAGAACTGCGCCTTCGCATGCGGCAAGTGACCGAGACACCTCGTAGGTGAAGTCGACGTGCCCCGGCGTGTCGATCATGTTCAGGACGTAGCTGCCACCGTTTTCACCGGTCCACGGCAGTCGGACGTTCTGGGACTTGATCGTGATACCGCGCTCACGCTCGATGTCCATGCGGTCCAGGTACTGGGCGCGCATGTTGCGGCCCTCGACCACGCCGGTGATCTCCAGCATCCGGTCGGCCAAGGTGGACTTGCCGTGGTCGATGTGCGCGATGATGCAGAAGTTGCGGATCATCGTCGGGTCGGTGTGGCCGGTCGTGGTGACGCTCACGCGGTTCCGTTCTAGCGGGCCCGGGGGCCGGCCGGCTGACAGGTTTGATCTCCATGGTCCCACGCGGGTAATCCCGTTGCCGTCACGGTGAGCGCCTGTGAACCATCGTGGCCATGGACGACGAGGAGTACGACGTACCGGGTGGCCCACGGCTGCCCTGGGCGGACCTCCCAGCCGCCGTCCGTCGCGCCGTCGAGAACCACCTCGGGTCGCCGGTTGTGACCGCCGTCAGCCAGGTCGGTGGCTTCTCGCCGGGAACCGCGGCGCGGGTTCAGTGCGAGGATGGCCGGCGCGCGTTCGTCAAGTGCGTCGGTACGCAGCTGAACAAGCACACGCCCGACATGCACCGGTCCGAGGCCCGGGTGGCGGGTGCCTTGCCGGCCAGCGTGCCGAGCCCCCGGCTGCGCTACGTCCACGACGACGGCGACTGGGTGGCACTCGTCTTCGACGAGGCGCTCGGGTCGTTGCCCCGATTGCCGTGGTCTGCCGCGACGGCGCACCGGGTGGCGGAGGCGATCGAGGACCTGAGTTCGTCGCTCACCCCGTGTCCGCTGCCCGAAGTGCTCAATATTGCCGACCGGCTACGGGAGGATCTGACCGCGTGGCAGCGACTGGCCACCGATCCACCTGCCGACCTCGACTTCTGGGAGCTGGGCAACCTCGACCGGCTGGCCGCCCTGAGTGCCGACCTCGCGGCCACGGACGGGCCGCTGACCGGAGACACGCTCGTGCACCTCGACCTCCGAGCGGACAACATCCTGCTCGAATCGGGCGACCGGGTGCTCTTCGTCGACTGGCCATGGGCCTGCCGTGGGCCAATCTGGGTGGACTCCGTCCTGTTCGCGCTGGATCCGTTCGTGCACGGCGGGCTCGACCCCGAGTTGCTGCTCGCCGGTCGCCCGGTCATGGACGGTGCGGGTCCCGCCGATGTCACGGCGCTGCTGCTCGGCCTGGCCGGAATGTGGGCAGAGGCGTTTCGAGTGCCAGCACCGCCCACCATGCCGACGATTCGCGCCCACCAACGGCGATTCCACGACGCCGCACTGGAGTGGGGCCGTCGCCGCTGCGGTTGGTCCTGACCCGCCCTGGGTGGCTGGTAAACTTCTGGGTCGTGCCGGTGCTCGTCGGTGCATCCGGAAACCCGAAACACTTCATGAGGCTGGCTGACGCGTGGCGAACATCAAGTCCCAGATCAAGCGCATTGCGACGAACGAAAAGGCGCGGCAGCGCAACCAGTCGGTCAAGTCCGCGCTGCGCACCTCGGTCCGCCGCTTCCGCGAGGCGTCGGCGTCCGGCGACAAGGACGCCGTGACCCGCGCACTCGCGTCGGCGTCCCGCACGTTGGACAAGGCGGCGAGCAAGGGGATCATCCACAAGAACCAGGCCGCCAACAAGAAATCAGCGATGGCGCGGCAGGCCGCGAAGCTCTGACTTCAGTGAGACGGCAGATGTGGTCAGCGGGTCGTCGCTCGTTCGGAGTGCGCCGTGGCCAGCAGTCGGATCGCCCGTTCCAGCGCATAGCTCGGATCTGACACCGTCCCCTTGACCTCCGCGTTCAGCTCGGCCACCACGTGCATCGCCCGGTGCAGCCCGCGCTCGGTCCAGCCCCGGCCTTGCCCCCTGGCGCGTTTCACCTTCCACGGTGGCATCCCCAGGGCTCTGGCCAAGACGTAGTCGTCGGCCCGCCCCGCCGAGCTCACTCGCGCAACCGTGCGTACGCCGTCGGCCAACGCATCGGCGACCACCACGTGCGGGACTCCCACCGACAAGGCCCACCGCAACGCTTCCAGGGCGCCAGCCCGGTCGCCGATAACCGCCCGATCCGCTACCGCGAAGCCGCTGACCTCGGCCCGGCCGCGGTGGTAGCGCTGGACCGCGGTCACGTCGACGCGGCCACCGGAGTCCGACACCAGCTGGGCGCACGTCGCGGCGATCTCCCGCAGGTCCGTCCCGACGGCGTCCAGCAAGGCCGCCGCCGCCGCGGCGTCGATCGTGCCGCCTTGGGACTGCACCTCGCCCCGCACGAATCCGAGCCGGTCCTCTGCCCGGGTCAGCTTCGGGCAGTCCGTGATGGGGACGCCGGCCTGACGCAACGCGTCGACGAACGCCTTGTTCCGCGCACCCCCCGAATGGACGACGACCACGGTGATGTCCTCCACCGGGTCTGCGGCGTACGCCAGGACCGCGGCGACCACGTCCTTGGCCGCCTCCTGTGCGTCGGTGAGGACGACGACCCTGAGCTGGGCGAACAAGGAAGGGGACAACAAGTCGAACAGGTCGCCCGGTTCCAGCTGCCCGACCGCTACCCCCCGGACGTCACAATCCGGGTCGGCCTTCCGAGCCGCGGCGGCGATCGCGCTGACCGCTCGCGCCCGCAGCAGCTCCTCCTCCCCGTGGACGAGCCGGACCGGCGCGGATACAGCGACCATGCAACCATCGTGGCACGAGCCACCGTCAACGGTCGGCCGGAGATCCGCGCGCCCGGTCCGCGACCCACAGTCGCTCGTCCGGGCCGATCCCGACCGCAACCGCACCGTCGACGTCGGTGCGAAGGACGCGCATCCCGAGCCGCTGCAAGTCCGTCACCAGTCCGGGCGAGGGATGCCCGTAGTCGTTCCCGGCGCCCACGGAGATCACTGCAACGCTCGCGTCCACGGCGTCCAGAAAGGCCAGGTCCTGGTACGCCGAGCCGTGATGCGCGACTTTCAGCACGTCCGCGCGCAGGTCGACCTGAGCCCGCAGGAGCGAGCGTTGGGCCTCGACCTCGATGTCGCCGGTGCAGAGCACCGTCATGCCGGCACTGCTCACCAACAGCACCAGCGAGGAGTTGTTCGGGTCCGAGCGAGTGCCGCTGCTCGCCCGACTGGGAGCGAGAACCTCGACGTCCACCCCGGCGACAGAGCGAACCTGCCCCGGATGGGCCGTCTCGATCGGCACGCCGGCCCTCGCCGCAGCGTCGCGAACCCTGGGCCAGGCCGACTCGTCGTCCGGTCGGGGACCGATCTCGATGACCCCGACGGACCTGCCCCGTAGCACCCCCTCCAGCCCGTCGACATGATCGGCGTGCATGTGCGTCAGCACTAGGAGCGGCACCCGGCGTACGCCGAGGTCGCGCAGGCAGGAGTCCACGGCGGCCGGCTCGGGGCCGGTGTCGAACACGAGCGCGGCCTGCGGTCCGGCGTTGACGACCAACGCATCACCTTGACCGACGTCACAGGCGACGAACAACCATGCCGGCGGCGGCCAGCCATCGCCGAGGACCCGGACCGGCAGCCCCACCAGGAGGAGGCCGCACGCCACGGCCAGTCCCAGGGAGCGCAACGCCGGCCAGCGCAGGGCGAGAACGGCGAGGCCCGCGAGCACGAGGGCCAGCAGTCCGCCGCCGACAGCGCCGCCCGGCCAGGACATGCTGCCCTCCGGCAGCTGCGATCCCTGCTCGGCCACGAAGACGAGCCAACGCGTCGGCAAACCGGCCATCCAGACGAGCCCCTCGGCCGCCGTCTCGGAGACCGGCGAAAGCAGGGTGGCCAGCACGCCGAGTACCGTCGCAGGCGGTACGGCGGGCGCGGCCAACACATTCGCCGGCACCGACACCAGACTGACCGCCGACGACAGGGCAGCGATGAGCGGCGCCGTCGCGGCACAGGCGGCGACGCTGACGGCGAGTGCCTCTGCGACACCGGCCGGCACCCGGTGCGACCGCAACGCTCGGATGAGTCCAGGCGCCAGGGCCAGGATCCCGGCGGTGGCGAACACCGACAGCGCGAATCCAGGAGACCACGCCAACTCCGGTGCGACCAGCACCAGCAGCAGGACGGTTGTTGCCAGCGCCGGGACTGCGACCTTCGGGCGGCCCGACGCCAGCGCGACCAACGCAATCGCCCCCATCGTCGCGGCGCGCAGCACACTGGGCGACGGGCGGGCAAGCACGACGAAACCGGCCAGTGCAAGGCCGGCGGCGAGGGCCAACGGCGCCTTCGGCACGCCGACCCGACGCAGCAGCCAGATGACCGCGCCGACGACGATCGCGCAGTTCGCGCCCGACACCGCGACCAGGTGGGACAGGCCGGTCTGGCGGAACTGCTCGACGAGCACCGGATCCATCGTCGATGTGTCGCCCACGACAAGGCCGGGCAGCAGGCCGCGCGGGCCCGGAGGCAGCACACCGGCAGCCTCGACCAAGCCGGCGCGCAGCGATCCGGCGGCCCGCTGCAGTGGTGGCGGCGAGCCGAGCAGGTCCGGCGGACCTCGCGCCGCGAACGCGGCAGTCGCCAGGTCTCCCCCATGTGCCGGAAGCAACCGACCGGCCGCGGACAAACGCTGACCGGGCAACAACCCAGACCAGGTCAGCGCGTCCGCAAGCACCACGAGACGGTTGTCCAGGTGCCACCGTCCGGCGGCGGTGTCCACCGCCGTCGCCGTCGCTGTAACCAGCACGCGAGGCGCGCCGGCGAAGCCGCTGGCCACCGGCCGCGGATCGTCGGCGATCGTCAGCTCGACCGTCGCACCACGCTCCGCGGCGGCCAGTTTGGCCAACGGCGACGAATCCCGGCTGGCCACCCTGGCCGCGATCCCCAGCGAGGCAGCGGCGGCAAACGCAAGAGCCACGGCAAGCCCGGCGGCCCACGAACGCCGTACCCGGGAGACGGCAATCGCCCCCGCGACGAACGCGCCGCCCGCAACCGCCATCACCAGAGGCGCAGAGTGCAGACCAGCCGCAGTGGCGGCCCATGTAGCAGCGGCGGCCGGCACAAGTCGGAGGTCCGCCGTGCGCAGCCACTCCATGTGCTGGCCCGCGGACCTCACACCGTCACCTCGTCCCGCAGGTCTTCGAACGTGCTCGGCCCGATCCCGTCGACCTCCTGCAACTGGTCCACGGAGCTGAAGGCGCCGTTGTCGGTCCGCCACTGCACGATGCGACCGGCCAGGACCGGGCCGACCCCGGGCAGCTCCTCGAGTTCGGCCTCAGAAGAGGTGTTCAGGTTCAGCGGACCCGCTCCGCCGGCGTCGGCCGGCGCGCCGGGCGGCACCGCCGCCCCCGGAACGCCGACGGCCACCTGCTCGCCGTCGACGAGAACACGGGCCAGATTGACCGTGGACAGGTCCGCGTCGGGCAGCGCGCCGCCAGCGGCGGCCACGGCGTCCGCGACCCGGCTACCGACCGGCAGGGTGACCAACCCGGGAGTGACGACCTGCCCGACCACCGCGACCACCAGCTGCACAGTCGACACCGGCGCGGCGGTGCTGGGCGCGGCGGTCCCGACGGTGACGACCGGTGCCGCGGCGACCGGCTCGAGGGATGGTCGGCTCGCCCAGGTCACCCCGGCGGCGAGGGCAGCGGACAGCGCAGCGACCAGACACAGGACCGCGGCCCCCGGCCGCCCGGGGTCGAGCCGGAGACGGGGTCCGCGCGCCGGCTCTGCTACCTCGTCCCCGCCACCGACCCGACCATCAGCATCCAGCACCTCACCGCCGCGACCGCGGAGATCCAGCAGCCGGCGCTGCGCCACTCGTGCGTCGGCACCGGTCGGCTGCCGGGATCCTGAAACTGAGAGCACGGCCCGACGTTAAGGACGGCAACCGACCGATCCGCCACGTCCGGCCTGACCTGTGGACGGCCGCTCCGCCCTGTGGACAACACTCAGCGTCGTACGACGACCACACCGAGCAGTCCCGGCCCCACGTGCGCCCCGACGACGGCTCCCACCTCGGAGGCATACAACCGGTGCAGGCGCGGGACCCGGGAGCGCAACCGGTCGGCCAACGCGGCAGCCTTCTCGGCGGCCGCCAGGTGCTGCACCGCGATGTCCACGGCGAACTCACCGGCGGCTTCCAACGCCAGCTGCTCCAGCCGGGCAATAGCCTTGGCGGCCGTCCGCACTTTCTCCAGCGGCACGATTTGGCCGCCCACGACGTGCAGCAGCGGCTTGACCGCGAGCGCCGTGCCCAGCCACGCCCGGGCCGCCCCGATCCGGCCGCCACGGCGCAGATGCTCCAGCGTGTCGACGTAGAACAGCGTCGTCGTGCGATCGACGGTCCGCTCGGCGATCGCCTCGACGTCGTCCAGTCCGCGACCAGCTTCCGCGGCCTCCGCGGCCGACAGCACGGCGAATCCCAGCCCCATGGCAGCGGAGCGGCTGTCGACCACGCGGACAATGTCCTGGCCGCATTCGATCGAGGCGAGCCGAGCGGAGTCCCACGTCCCCGACAGCTCACTGGACAGGTGCACGCTGACCACACCCTCAGCGCCGTCGTCCAGAGCTCGGCGGTACGCGGCGGTGAAATCGTTCGGAGTCGGTTTGGAAGTCGTCACCGACGTGCGACGCTCGGACAATGCTCGGGCCAGGTCGTCGGGGGTCACGTCGACTCCCTCGATTCCGGTCTCACCGTTCATGACGACGTGCAGCGGCACCACCGTCACACCCAGCTCCTCGGCCAGCCCGGTCGGCAGATAGGCCGTGGAGTCGGTGACGATGGCGACACGACCGGGCATGTGCGGAATCTAGTCGCAGGCTCGCGGCGCAGCTGACTCCCCTTCCAAGGCCTCGGGTTCCTCCGCGTCGACGGCGGACGAGACCGGTTCGTGCTCCGGGAATGGGCCTACATTGTGTCGATCCAGCCGCCACCCGGCTGGTTCGCGCCGCAGGTCACTCCAGTGGCAGTTGGCCAGCGGCGCGATCACCCGCCAGAAGGGGACCGGCAGGCCGAGCAGCCGAGCCGTCAGCACCTTGGCCGTGCCGCCATGGGTGACCAGGACGACGGTCTGCCCCTCGGCGTCGGCGGCCGCGGCCAGCGCTCGTTCGGCGACCTCGCGGTGCAGCTCCCCGCCCCCACGGCGGGCGAGCGCACCGGACAGCCAGCGCAGCCACTCGTCCGGAAAGTCACGCTTCACATCGGTACGGGTCAGGCCCTCCCAGCGCCCCAGGCTGCTTTCCCGCAAGCGGATGTCGGCATACACGGGGAGGCCGGTGACGTCGGACAGCGCCTGGGCGGTCACCATCGCGCGGGTGAGGTCGCTGGACACGATGAGATCCGGCTTCTCCTCGGCCAGCAGGACAGCCGCGGCGGCTGCTTCGGCCAGGCCGACCGCATCCAGCGGCACGTCGGTCTGACCCTGGAAGCGGCGCTCTGCGTTCCACACCGTCCGGCCGTGTCGCCACAGCAGGAGCCGCCGGGCCATCATCTCATCGACTGGGCTCGGCGGCGTCGACGAACCGGATCGTCGGGCAGTCCTTCCAGAGCCGCTCGAGGGCGTAGTACACCCGCTCCTCGGCGTGCTGGATGTGCACGACGACGTCCACGAAGTCCAGCAGCACCCAGCGCCCCTCGCGCTGGCCCTCCCGGCGTACCGGCTTGACGCCGTCCAGCCGCAACCGGTCCTCGATCTCGTCGACGATGGACTGCACCTGCCGTTCGTTCGGGGCCGAGGCGATGAGGAACACATCGGTGATCACGAGCTGCTCGCTGACATCGACGAGGACGATGTCGTTGGCCAATTTGTCGGCGGCGGCCTGGGCCGCGCGCAGGGCAAGGTCGACGGCGTCGTCGGATGCGGTCACAGGTCGGCGTCTCCCCTCCGGTGCTTCCACTGTCTCACGAGACGGGCCCGCGGTAGAGGCGACGTTTCTCGATGTACTGCACGACGCCGTCGGGGACGAGGTACCACACCGGCAAGCTACGGGACACCCGATCGCGGCAGTCGCTGGAGGAGATCGCCATCGCCGGCACCTCCACCAGGCTCACCGAGCCGGCCGGGAGATGGTCGTCGTCGAGGACGTATCCCGGTCGAGTCACTCCGATGAAGTGGGCCAGCTCGAACACCTCGTCGGCCCGGCGCCACGACAGAATCTGGGCCAGGGCGTCGGCGCCGGTGATGAAGAACAACTCCGCGTCGGGACGTTCGACCTGCAGGTCGGTCAGCGTGTCTACCGTGTACGTCGGGCCACCGCGGTCCACGTCCACGCGGCTTACCGAAAACCGAGGATTCGAGGCGGTCGCGATGACGGTCATCAGGTAGCGGTCCTCGGCCGGGCTCACATCGCCCTTGTGCTTCTGCCACGGTTCCCCGGTCGGGACGAACACCACCTCGTCCAGGCTGAAGAGGCTGGTGACCTCGCTGGCGGCGACCAGGTGCCCGTGGTGGATCGGGTCGAACGTGCCCCCCATGACGCCCAGCCGGGTCCGCGCACTCACGACGCCGAAGCCTAGTGTCGTGGCTACCGTGACCCGATCTGCAGTGTGCCGCCACGCTTCTCGTCGTACGCCACGGCGAGGCGGCGTTTACCGGTCGTCAGCCATGGCGGGTGATGTCGCTGGCGATTCCCCGGTTGTGCGACAACGTCGGGCCCGAGCTGTCCCGGGCACACTGGTAGCCCCACTGCGCGATGGCGGAGGTCGTCGTCGACGCCGACGGATGGCTGCTGCGCAATCGGCCCGGCTCGCCAGACGAGGCTGAGGCCGAGCCGGATCAGCCAGCTGGCTAGTGCGGGGCGGGCGGGTGGCCGGTCCCCCCGTGTGACCGGCCGTGCCCCCGCCGACGATGACTCGATCGAACGAATCATCCTCCACATGCAGTGAGTGCCTGCACACAGGACAACGCACAAGCGAGCTGGAGGTGACGGGTCGAGCTGACAGTTTCTTTGCGCCGCGGACCGCTCGACGGCGCGCTGGACCACCTAGACGGGCAGTAGCCGGCTGACGAACGCGCCGAGTTGGTCGGCGTTGCGGCACTCCACCATCTCGATGAGTTCGGCGTAGACATCGGCGGCCGAATCGCCGCTGCCCCACTGCCGCCGGGGCTCGGGATTGAGCCAGTAGGCATGCCGAGATCGCGTCACCAGGCCTTTGAGGGTGGCCGACCCCGGCGATCGGTAGTTCGTCCGGGCGTCGCCGAGCACCAGCAACGAGGTCTTCGGTCCCACCGCATCCGGCCAGCGTTCAACGAAGACTTCGAACGCGTGTCCGTAGTCGCTGTGCCCGTCGAACCAGACCAGGTCCGCCTCTCGCGACAGTCGCTGAGTCGCGTCCACCAGGTCGGCGCCGGGAGCGAAGAACCGGGTCACCTCGTCGCAGGTGTCGACGAATGCGAACGCGCGGACCCGGCTGAACTGCTCGCGCAGCGCCGCGGTGAGCATCAGCGTGAAGTGGCTGAAGCCGGCCACCGAGCCGGAGACGTCGCACAGCACCACCAGCTCCGGTTTGTGCGGCCAGTGCGGTCGATGGTGCGTGACGATCGGGACGCCGCCGGTGCCCAACGAAGACCGGACGGTACGCCGGAAATCCAACCGGCCGGAGCGCCCGCGGCGCCGCTTCGCCGCCAGCCGTGCGGCCAGTCGTCGTGCCAACGGTGCCACCGTCCGGCGCAGCGCCGCCAGGTCCTGCTGCTGGGCGCGCAGGAAATCCACCTGATCGACCATCGGCCGGACGGTTGTCCGTGCGACGCTGTCCCGCCCCCGCTCCTCGGCGACGCGGCGGCGCACCTCCTCCTCGATGGCGGTGCGGAGCGCGCCGATCCGTTCCTTGATGGTCTGCCTGGCCACCTGCTCGGCCAGGCCGCCCCGGGCCGCCCCGGCGAGCAGCGCGTCGAGCAACCCGGAGACAAGGGTGTCCGGCGACAGCGCCCGCAGCACCCGATAACTGAAGAAGGACTGCCGGCCGGGCACAGCGTCACCGCCGCCGAGGGTCGCCACCGCCTCGCGGGCGAAGCGGCGCAGCGCCTCCTCGTCGCCGTCGAGCAACAATCTCATGAGTTCGTCGCGCAGCGCCTCGGGGTCGACCGGCGTCGCGTCGACATCCGGCCGGTTCGCGCCGTCGCCCATCCTTGCTGGCCACCAGAGGTCGAACAGGGCGTCGTACGTCGGCCGGTAGACCGGTCGCTTGACGACGACGGTGGCCAGACCGGCCCGGAGCTGTCGACGGTCCAGGACGTCCACCGCCCCGAGAACCGCTGCCGCATCGATTCCCTCGCTCACCCCGACCGGAACCCCCGCCGAGCGCAACGCGCGGACGAAGTCGGCGAGGTGATCGAGCAGACCCGGAGCAGCCATGGACGTCAGTTCAGCCGGAGTTCGCCGGCTGCTCGGAGGTGGTCGCTGGCGTGTTTCAGCACGACACCGAGAGTTGCCCGCAGGGCCTCCTCGTTCAGCGTGTCCAACCCGAGGGCGAGCAGCGTGTGCGCCCAGTCGATCGTCTCGGCGATGGACGGCGACTTCTTCAGCTCCAGCGCCCGCAGCGCCCGAACTGTCCGCACTATCTGGTCAGCGAGAGCCGTGCCGATGTCCGGAACGCGGGCCAGCACGATCTCCCGCTCCCGGTCAGCAGCCGGGTAGTCCAGGTGCAGGTAAAGGCAGCGCCGCTTCAGGGCCTCGGACAGCTCCCGCGTCGCGTTGGACGTCAGCACCACGAGCGGCCGGCGTACGGCGGTGATCGTCCCGAGTTCGGGGATGGTGACCTGGAAGTCGCTGAGCACCTCCAGTAAAAGGCCCTCGACCTCGACGTCGGCCTTGTCCGTCTCGTCGATCAGCAGGACGGTGGGCTCGGTCTGGCGGATCGCCGACAGCAGCGGCCGCGACAGCAGGAACTCCTCGCTGAACACGTCGTCGTGGACGGCGTCCCAGGCGGAGTCGTCTGGGCTGGCCTGAATACGGAGCAGCTGCTTCTTGTAGTTCCACTCGTACAGCGCCCTGGCCTCGTCCAGCCCCTCGTAGCACTGCAGCCGGATGAGCAACGACCCGGTCGCCGAGGCGATCGCCTTGGCGAGCTCGGTCTTGCCCACTCCGGCCGGCCCCTCGACGAGCAGCGGCTTGCCGAGCCGGTCGGCCAGGAAGACCGTCGTCGCGATCGCCGGATCGGTCAGGTAGCCGGCGGCGGACAATCGCTTGCCGACGTCAGCGACGCTGGCGAAGGCTGGCGACTGCTGCGGCATGTACGCCATCCTGCCGCAATCCACGCAGGCCTAGCCGAAGGCCTCCCTGAGTGCGGGCAGCAACCTCGACGCTGCCCAGTCGAGGTACGGCTGCTGCTGGTCGCCGCCGATCTGCACGAGGGCGAGGTGGGTGAAGCCCGCGTCGATGAACGGCCGGCAGGCCTCGATGACGTCGTCGACGCTGCCCCCGCACGGGATCGACTCCCCCACGTCCTCGGGCCGCACGTACGACGACGCGGCGGCAAACGCAGCCGGCCCGGGCAGTTCAGCATTGACCTTCCAGCCGCCCCCGAACCAGCGGAACTGCTCGTGAGCACGGGTCATCGCAGCCTCGGCGTCCTCGCCGTAGGACAGCGGCTGCTGGCCGATCCGCGGCTTGCCCGCTCCCCCGGCGGCGTCGAACAGCTCGCCGAGTTCGGCCTCGGGCTCGACCGCGATCATGAGGTCGCCCAGCTCACCGGCCAGCCGGCAGGACTGCGCCCCGGACACTGCGATGCCGATGTCCGGGGTCTTCTCGGGCAGGTCCCACACCTTCGCCGACTCCACCTCGAAGTGCTTGCCCCGATAGTTGACGTACTCCCCGTCCCACAGGTCGCGGATGATCTCCACGGCCTCGCGCAGCCGCTCGTGTCGTACGTCCGCGCCGGGCCAGCCGCCGCCCACCACGTGCTCGTTGAGGTTCTCGCCGGCGCCGAGACCGAGGCTGAAGCGGCCCTCGGACAGCAGCGCGACGGTCGCCGCCTTTTGGGCGATCACGGCCGGGTGGTAGCGAAACGTCGGGCAGGTGACGTACGTCATCAGCGGAATCCGCTCGGTCGCCTGCGCTGCGGCGCCGAGCACACTCCAGGCGTACGGCGAATGGCCTTGCTCGACCAGCCACGGGAAGTAGTGGTCGCTGATCACCGCGAAGTCGAATCCCACCCGTTCGGCCGCGACCACGTCACGGACGAGTTCGCGCGGGCTGGCCTGCTCGCACATCATCGTGTAGCCGATTTTCACCATGTCGTGAGCTTCCCCAGTGGGTCACCCGGGCAAACTAGAGGAGCACCATGTCGTCTCGGTGCACGACGGCCCGCCGGTACTCCTCCGGGAGGTCGGCGCTGCGCCGGCCGAGCATTCCGGCAAGCTCGTCCGCGTCGTAGCCGGCCAGCCCGCGGGCCACGACCCGCCCGGCCGGATCGACGATGTCCACCGGGTCCTCGGCGACGAACTCGCCGCTGACCGAGGTGATTCCGGCCGCGAGCAGGGAGGTACGCCGGGCCACCACGGCGGTCACCGCCCCGTAGTCCAGGCACAACCTGCCCCGCGGCGAGCTGGCGTGCCGCAGCCAGAACAACCGCATCGTCGGGCGCCGGCCGCTGGCGGCGAAGAACGTGCCGACCGGCCCGCCGGCCAGGGCCTCGGCGGCGCGGGCAGCCGAGGCGAGCAGGACGGGAACACCGGCCTGTACGGCGATGCCCGCCGCCTCCAGCTTGCTGCCCATGCCGCCGGTACCGACGCCCTCCGCGGCCGGACTCCGAACGTCGACATCGACCAGATCGCCTGGGTCGCGGACATCGGCGATCACCAGGGAACCGGCGCGACGGGGATCTCCGTCGTACAGACCCTCGACATCGGAGAGCAGCACCAACGCGTCGGCGACGGCCAGGTGGGCGACCAGCGCGGCGAGCCGGTCGTTGTCGCCGAACCTGATCTCGTCGGTGGCGACCGCGTCGTTCTCGTTGATGATCGGGACGACACCGAGAGCGAGCAGCCGCTCCAGGGTGCGCTGTGCGTTGCGGTAGTGCGCCCGACGGTGCAGATCGTCGGCGGTGAGCAGCACCTGCCCGACGGTGAGCTGGTGCCGGGCGAACGCGGCGGCGTACTGCTCGACGAGAAGGAGCTGCCCGACGCTGGCCGCTGCCTGCTGGGTTGCCAGGTCCCGCGGTCGGCGGGCCAACCCAAGCGGCGCCATCCCCGCGGTGATCGCGCCGGATGACACGAGGACGAGCTGACGGCCGGCGAGTCGCTGGCCGGCGATCGCGTCGGTGAGGGCTCGCAGCCGAACGGGGTCCAGGCCGCCCGCCTTGCTGGTCAGCGACGAGGAGCCGACCTTGACCACGAGCCGGTGCGCGGCGGCGATCCGGGCCCGCCCCGTCACAGCGTCACGTCGGGTCGGAGGGTTGCCGGCGAGCCCGCTTGGCGGCCAGCCGTTCGTCGGCCCGTGGCCGGGATGCGGTGTCCAGCCGGGCGTCACTGCCTCGATGGCCGGGAACGAGGTCCATGGCGGCTGCGGGCTGCCAGTCGAACGTCACGTCGCCGATGGTGACGGGGCAGCCGGGCTGCGCACCGGCCGCGGCCAGCGCCTGCTCCACGCCGAGTCGGGCCAGCCGGTCGGCGAGGTAGCCCACCGCCTCGTCGTTGCTGAAGTCGGTCTGCCGGATCCAGCGTTCGGGTCGTTCACCGGCGACGACGTACCCGCCGTCGGAGTCCTCGTCCGGCAGCACGCGGAAGCCGGCGTCGTCGACAGCGGGCGGCTGCAGCACGATCCGCGGCGGGATCAGTGCGGCGGCCGCGGCGCGGGCCCGCCCGACCGCGGCGCCGAGGGCATATGTCAGTGCCGGCAGTCCCTCCCGGCTGACCGCGCTGACCGCGAATACCGGCAGGCCGCGCTCCTCGAGATCCGGACGGACCAACTCGGCGAGTTCGCGCGCCTCCGGTACGTCCACCTTGTTGAGTACGACGAGGCGCGGGCGATCGGCCAGTTCGCCGTACTCGGCGAGTTCGTGCTCCAAGGCGTCGAGATCACTCACCGGGTCGCGGCCGGGTTCGAGGGTGGCGCAGTCGATGACGTGGACCAGTACGGCGCAGCGCTCGATGTGCCGCAGGAACTCCAAGCCCAGGCCCTTGCCCTGTGACGCTCCCGGGATCAGCCCGGGGACGTCGGCCATCGTGAAGACCGTGTCGCCCGCACGGACGACGCCAAGGTTCGGGATGAGAGTCGTGAACGGGTAGTCGGCGATCTTCGGCCGGGCTGCGGACACGACCGAGATGAGTGAGGACTTGCCCGCCGAAGGGAACCCGACCAGCCCGACGTCGGCGACGCTCTTGAGTTCCAGCACCACGTCGGCTTCCTCGCCCGGCTCACCCAGCAGCGCGAATCCGGGAGCCTTGCGGCGGGCCGACGCGAGCGCTGCATTGCCGAGACCGCCACGGCCGCCGCGCGCGGCCAGGTAGCTGGCTCCGGGACCGGTCAGGTCGGCGAGGGCGTGGCCGTCCGGCGTACTGACGACCGTCCCGTCGGGGACGATCAGGCGCAGCGAAGCCCCGCTGGCGCCGCTACGGTTGGAGCCCTGCCCCGGCCGGCCGCTTCCGGCCGTCTGGTGGGGATGATGGTGGAAGTCGAGCAGGGTGTGTACGCCGGGGTCCACGACGAGCAGCACGTCACCGCCGTGCCCACCGTCGCCGCCGTCCGGTCCGCCGAGCGGTTTGAACTTCTCGCGGTGCACCGAGGCGCAGCCGTGCCCGCCGTTTCCCGCGGCGATGTGCAGCACGACACGATCGACGAACGAGGCCACGACGGTTCTGGTCGGCTCCGGCTCAGCCGGTCGCGTCGGCTGGGACGATGCTGACCAACTTGCGCCCGCGCTTGGCCGCGAAGCTCACCGCGCCCGCCGCGGTGGCGAACAGCGTGTCGTCGCTGCCGCGGCCGACATTGGCGCCGGGGTGGAAGTGGGTGCCGCGCTGCCGCACGATGATCTCACCGGACTTGACGAGTTGACCGCCGAAGCGCTTGACGCCGAGACGCTGGGAGTTGGAATCCCGGCCGTTGCGCGAGGAGGACGCGCCCTTTTTGTGTGCCATAGCTCGTCCTACTCTCCGGTTTCGTTCGTGTCGGCAGCCGTTGTGTCAGTAGCGGAGCTGTCGGTGGCGGCCGCGCCGGCGCCGTTCGCGTCGATGCCGGTCACCTTGACCCGGGTCAGGCCCTGCCGGTGACCCTGGCGCTTGCGGTAACCGGTCTTGTTCTTGTACTTGAGGATCTTGATCTTGGGGCCCTTGGTGTGCTCGACGACCTCTCCGGTCACCGATACGGCGGCCAACGCAGCGGCCTCAGTGGTGACAGCGTCCCCGTCCACAACCAGGATGGCGGGCAGGTTCACGGTGTCGCCACGCTGACCGACGAGTGTTCCGACCTCGAGGACGTCCCCCACGGCAACCCGGTACTGCCTGCCGCCGGTCTTCACCACTGCGTACACGACCCGCTCCTACCTTCGTCAATCCATGGCGTGTGAGTTCACGGCACCGCCGCCGACCCACTCAAGAGGGCGCGCTGCGTTCATGGCGCGCACCAGCGAGACTACCCGATAGCCGGAACCGGTAGCACCGAGCCGCCCCGGCTCAGCCGACCCGCCGGCGCGGTTGCCTCGGGGCGGGTGGCTTGGCCGGCATACGGCAGGACCAACGCCACTGCCGCGCTGCGGGTCCGCACCCCGGTGCGCTCGAAGATGTGCTCCACATGTTTGCGAACCGTTCCCACTGAGATGAACAGCCTCGAGGCGATGTCGGCACTGCGGCAGCCCTGACCGACGAGTTCGAGGATCTCCCGCTCCCGAGGGGTCAGGTGCGGAATACGGCTGCGGCGGCGCTCAGCGGCGACGAAGACCTCGTGCAGGTGCGGCCGTAGCAGGCGGAGCAGGAGCAGGTCACGCTCGCTAAAATCTGGTCCCGACTCCCGACTCAAGAACAGCCTGCGGCTCCGACCCGGACCGGGTCTCGGCATCGGAACGGACACGCTGAACCTGTCCCCATGCGTTCTCAGGCACTCCGTGTAGAAAGGTGTGTTGTTCAGCTCCGATGTGGTGCAGAAGTCTGACCAACGGAGTGACCACGTCACCGCTGCGGTCCGTGTAGTCGGAGGGCAGGAAGCGCTGCCGGTGCGCCCAATACTGTGGGTAGACCGGCCCAAAGTTCTCGCCGACCTCAAGCAGGTGTAGGCCACCGGCCTCGACAGCCTGCACGGTGATCGCTTGTTGTTCCGCCAGATTGATGTCGTTGAAGACCGCCACGTCGCAGGTAACGAGGCGGAGCAGCCCGTCGAGGACCGCCCACGGCATCGCCTCACCGGGCTCGTCACGCAGACCGTCGTCGATGACGGCCATCAGGGCGCGCAGGTCACCATCAGACGGCATTGCCAAGCCAGCCATCGCCGCCTCCTCACCTGTGACGCGACCGACGCTAGCCCCGCTCGATTGACCAGGAAATACGCCGTTTGGCGAATACCGCACGGCGCCGCCCTGGCGCACTGTCGTGGCAGCCGCCGGACCTGCCTGCGGCTCCCCGTCCGGCGGGGCGACGACCGAGCGGCCCGGCCAGGTCAAGAGCACCGCGTCCAGGCGGCTCGGAGAGAAGAAGTCATGTCCTCAGCAACCCAGTCCGTCCCGACGACGGCCCCCGCTCGGTGGCACCAGTTCGTGGTGATGGCCCTCGGTCTGGCACTGGTCGCAATGACGGCCGTGGCGGTATACCTCGCCGCCCGCAGCCCTGAGGTGACGCCGGCTCCGGCCGGTGACTCCGAGACGGTATTCCACGACCGGCTGCCTACGGAATCCTGCTACCAGCCACAGGTGGCCTGCTGAGCGGGCTGAGATGTCGTGGCGGCCCGGCGCTTCATGATCGTGAGGCTGGATTGTGCGCAAACCGTCTAATCCAGCCTCACGATCATGTGGGCAACCCGAACTCACGCCTCAGCGCTGGGCGGGCCGGCCGGTCGACTCGCTGATCGGCGGCGCCGCCGCGGCGGCTCGCCCGCGGGATCGGGTGTAGCGGCGATCTGTACTGCAGGGCTGGCATCCACAATGGCATCACCCCCAGGTGCCTGCGCACCGTCCTGCTGGGGCAACCCCGTGGCCGCGGCCCCGGACGGACCGGATGGTTCGGCGTCCGCGCCAGCCGAAGCCGGCTCGACGGGGATTGAAGCCGCAGTCGTGGTGGTAGTGCTGGCCGCGCGGCGCCGCCGCCTCGGAGCCGGCTCGGGGGCCGGCTCAGCACTCGGCAACCCTCCATACAGCCCGTCACCTTCTGCCGCAGGGTCCGCCGCTGATCGGGTGGCTGGAGGGAGCTCCGTCTTGGGTACGCCGGCCGTCGGCACCACAACGGCGTCGGTGCCAGCCAGGCCCCCGCTGGCAGACGAGGCGCCGTCGACCGAAGGGCCGGCTGCCGGTGTCGTGGCGGCGAACGTCGCGGCAGCGACGGAGTGCGGGCCTGGAGCGGCAGGATCCAACGCCGCCAACGGCTTGGCTGCCGGCTGGGTGAGGGCAGCGGAGTTCCGGCCGCGCCCGGGGGACTCGCTCTTTGCCGGACGCCGATCGGAACGGTCATTGCCATTGGTGCGCCGCGCGGCGTCGTCAACCGGCTCCGTGTGCACGATCAGGCCGCGCCCGTTGCAGCAGTCGCACGGCTCGGAGAACGCTTCCAGCAGACCCTGCCCGACGCGCTTGCGGGTCATCTGCACCAGACCCAGCGACGTCACCTCGGCAACCTGGTGCTTGGTCCGGTCGCGGCCCAGGCACTCGGTGAGCCGCCGCAGGACGAGATCCCGGTTGGTCTCGAGCACCATGTCGATGAAGTCGATCACGATGATGCCGCCGACATCTCGCAGCCGGAGTTGCCGGACGACCTCCTCGGCCGCTTCGAGGTTGTTGCGGGTGACGGTCTGCTCGAGGTTGCCGCCGGAGCCGATGAACTTCCCGGTGTTCACGTCGATGACGGTCATCGCCTCGGTCCGGTCGATGACCAACGACCCGCCGGAGGGCAGAAACACCTTGCGATCCATTGCCTTGAGCAGCTGTTCATCGACGCGCAGCGCAGCGAACAGGTCGTCGTCGCCGGAGTGCTCGACCAGCCGGGATGCCAAATCCGGAGCGACGTGTGACACGTAGGCCCGCAGGGTCTCCCAAGCCTCGTCCCCGGCCACCGCCATCTGCGAGAAGTCCTCGTTGAAGACGTCCCGGACGACACGGATCGCGAGGTCCGGCTCCTCGTACAGCAGCGCCGGCGCAGTTGCACCGGATTGGGCGGCCTTTACGGTGATGACTTCCCACTGCGCCTTGAGCCGGTTGACGTCCCGCGTCAACTCCTCCTCGCTGGCCCCTTCGGCGGCAGTACGGATGATGACGCCCGCCTCTTCAGGCACGATCCGGCGCAGAATGTCCTTGAGCCGTTGCCGCTCGGTGTCCG
>JACCTY010000109.1 GCA_013812145.1 Geodermatophilaceae bacterium
GAGATGGCCGAGATGCTGCTCGAACGCGGCCTCGACGTCACCGTGGTGCTCGCCGACCCACTGCCGCTGGCGCTCCTGGACGAGGACATGGGGGAGCGGGTCTGCGCGGCGATGGGCGCGATGGGGATCGAGGTGGTCACCTGCGCCCCGGTCACCGGGATCGAAACTGGCATTGACGGCGGTGTGCGCCGAGTCCTGACCGAGTCCGGTGGGTTTGACGCGGACATCGTCGTACTGGGCCTGGGGGTTCGTCCGGATGCTGACCTCGGCCGTGCCGCCGGACTCGCGGTGGGCGACTCCGGCGGCCTGCTCGTGGACGCGCGGCAGGCGTGCCGGGACGACGTCTGGGCGGCGGGGGACTGCACGGAGACGACACACCGGCTGACCGGCAAGCGGTTGAGCATCGCGCTGGGGACGCACGCGAACAGGCAGGGCCGGATCGCGGGCACGAACATCGGTGGAGGCACGGCCACGTTCCCCGGCGTACTGGGGACGGCCATCACCAAGGTGGGTACGACGGAGGTGGCGCGGACCGGCCTCGCCAGCCGAGAGATCGAACAGGCGGGGATGTCCGCGGACTCGACCATCGTCGAATCGACGACGCGCGCGGGCTACTACCCGGGGGCGGCGTCCATCGTGACCAAACTGCTGCACGAACGCGAGACCGGACGGTTGCTCGGTGCCCAGATCGTCGGTGGTCCGGGGTCGGCCAAGCGGATCGACGTCTTCGCCGCGGCGCTGTGGAACGAGATGACCGTCGCCGACATCGCCGGGATGGATCTGTCCTACGCGCCGCCGTTCTCCCCGACGCTGGACCCGGTGACGATCACCGCTCGCAAGGCGGCCCGGGCCTAGGCGACCTGCACGCCCTTCCAGAACGCGAACCGATCGGTGATCTCCGCGGCGGCCGGCTTGGGCTCCGGGTAGTACCAGGCGGCGTCGGTGTTCTCCTCGCCGTCCACGACGAGCGAGACGTACGACGCCGTTCCCTTCCACGGGCACATCGACGTCGTGCTGCTCTCGCGGAGGTAGTCGGCCTTGACCGAGTCGCGGGGGAAGTAGTGGTTTCCTTCGACGACGACGGTGTCGTCGCTGTCGGCGATGGTCTGACCGTTCCAGGTTGCCTTGGGCATGATGGGTCCTCTCAGTCGGTGGCTCCGGTGTAGGTCTAACACCGGAGGCTGCGAGATACTGCCCGGGACCGACCAGAGCCTGTCGCCGTACGGAGGATCCCGATGCCGATCGCCACGCCAGAGGTCTACAACGAGATGCTCGACCGGGCCAAGGAGCAGGGGTTCGCCTACCCGGCGATCAACGTCACGTCCTCGGAGACGCTGAACGCGGCGCTGCGCGGCTTCGCCGATGCCGGGAGCGACGGGATCGCGCAGATCTCGACCGGCGGGGCGGAGTTCCTGTCCGGAACTGCCGTCAAGGACATGGTGACCGGTGCGGTTGCCCTCGCCGAGTTCGCCCACGTGGTGGCCGCGAAGTACCCGATCAACCTCGCGCTGCACACCGACCACTGCCCACCGGACAAGCTGGACGGCTACCTGCGGCCGCTGGTCGCGATCTCGGCCGAACGGGTCGCCGGCGGTCAGGAGCCGCTGTTCCAGTCGCACATGTGGGACGGGTCCGCCGTACCGCTGGAGGAGAACCTCGCGTTGGCCGCCGAGTTGCTCGACGCGTGTGCAAAGGCGCGGATCGTGATGGAGGCCGAGATCGGCGTAGTCGGCGGCGAGGAGGACGGCGTCGACAACGCCCTGAACGAGAAGCTCTACACGACGAACGACGACTTCCTTCGTACGGCGGAGATGCTGGGTACCGGTGAGCGGGGGCGCTACATCCTGGCGGCGACGTTCGGCAACGTGCACGGCGTCTACAAGCCCGGCAACGTGAAGCTGCGCCCATCGATTCTTCGTGACGGCCAGGAGGTCGTGGCTTCGAAGCTTGGGCTGCCCGCCGGGAGCAAGCCGTTCGACCTGGTCTTCCACGGCGGGTCGGGGTCGCTGCTGGAGGAGATCCGCGAGGCGCTCGGCTACGGCGTGGTCAAGATGAACGTGGACACGGATACCCAATACGCGTTCACCCGGCCGATCGCCGCGCACATGTTCAGCAACTACGAGGGCGTGCTGAAGGTGGACGGCGAGGTCGGCAACAAGAAGCTGTACGACCCGCGGAGCTACCTCAAGGCCGCCCAGACCGCGATGGCAGCGCGGGTCCAGTTGGCCTGCGAGAACCTGCTGTCAGCCGGTACGTCGATCGCCGGTTGAGCCCCGGTGATCGTCAGTGCATGCTGGCTGTCCAGCGACCGTTTCGCCCTGACGATCATGCCCCGAGGCCGGAGCGGTGTCCGCCGGATAGTTCAGGTGGCGGTGCAGCATCAGGGCTGCTTGGCGAGTCGATCCAGCATGGCCAGTGCGAGTGTCCGGGACGCGTCGGCGACTGCCGTGCAGTCCTGCCAGCGTCGCTGCAGTCGCCGTACGCCGTCAAGGCCAACTCGCCGAGGTCTCCGGGTGCGGGCTCGGCGAGCTGCTTGGCGACCTGCGTTGCGATCCGGTGTCCACCGGAGCCGCGCTGATCTCGTAATAGTCGTCCAGGGTGAGCAGCACGTCGGCCGCGGCCGGCCGGCCTAGATGGTCCGCCAGCGACCCGCTCGACCTCCAGCGGCCTTGTCCGGATCAGGTTGCGGACGCCGGTCTCGACGCCGTCAAGGCTTCCGAAGATGCGGACCGGCGGCTTGAGCCGGGCGGTCACCCAGCCCTGGGAGTCCTCCAGCGCGAGGAGCACGTCGTCGAAACGTTCGCGCAGGTCTGCGACCACGTGATCGTCGTCGAAGGACACCGGTGCCCGGCGTGGTACGCCGCCGCTGAGCCGCGACCAGAACCGCGTCCGGCACCGGCTGCTGGAGCAGAGCGGCGGCATCGAGCACCGCCACCCACTCCGCCTCCCGCACAGGTAGTGATCCTCCGCACTGACGCGGATTAGCCTTCGAGGCTGAGGCCTACCAGCATCGGTACGAGTCCTGGAGACACTCGTGCAGCACCGCCGCCAAGGCTCGATACCGCCGTCGCGCAGCCGTCGACGTTGTCCACCACGATGAGTGCCGTCGGCCACGACGCGATTCGGAACTCGATCTGATACTGGTTGTTGATCGAGCGGCACGGCTGCTCCTCGGAGCTCGCAACGTTTTCCAGTTCAGTGAGAAGGTCAGCAAGTTCAGGGTCGGACACCGCCTGGACGTTGCAGCAGCGTCCGGCGCGGACGACTTGGACGCTCAAGTCTGGTTCGGCGTATGGCACTCTGAATTGCGTCGGCTCGGTCTCTGCCGGCTCGAGATAAGTCAACAGTTCCTCCGTCGGCACCCCGAACGCAGTGACCGAGTGCCCCGATGCCGGTACGAACACGCCGACGAAGGGCGAGTATGGCAGTTTGCCTCCTCCGAAACCGCCCTGACCCCATGACCACAGGAAGGTGTCGTCGACGAGCACCGTCTGAGTGATGAGGCTCCCTGCTGTGGGCGGCGAGCCGGATCGCTCCCAGATGTACGGTGCAACAACCTCGCCGTCGCACGGTCGTTCTACGTCGTCCAGACCGGGCCGCGAGATCGTCAATCGGTACACCATGTTGGCGGTCGTCGGACACGCGAGATCGCCTACATCGAGCTGATCCTCCTCATCATTTGGTGGAAACTCCGTCCAACCGGGCGGTGTGATGACCAGAGGGTCGGCCGGCAGGCCAACCAGCAGTCCGTTCCCCGCATCGACTGCGGTGTCCCGGCCGAGGGCGTCCTCGGGCTGGCCGGATTCCCATGCTGCCGATCACTGCCCAGGCCCGGCGGCCGGACCGTCCCCGCGGGTCCGCGTGTCGACGACGTTTAATATCCCGGCGCCGCCGAGGACTACGGCCAGGGTGGCGGCGACCGTCAGCAGGACCGACCGGCGGCGCTCCCGCCGCGCCCTGGCGAGCACGGCCCGCTCCGGATCGGCGGTCGCCGGCGAGTAGTCGCGGACCGCCCGCTCGAGGAGGTCATGGATCGACCGGTCGTCGCTCATCGTCGTGCTCCCATCGTTTGCTGTACGTCGTTGAGCAACCTGCTGGCTCGGAGGAACGCCACCGCCCGGGAGGCCCGGCTCTTGACGGTTCCGGTGGAACAGCCCAGCCGCTCTGCAATCTCGGATTCGCTGAGCCCGGCCCAGTACCGCAGGACCAGCACGATCCGCTGCTGGGCCGGCAGCGTCCGCAGCGCCGCCAGCACGGCTTCGGCTTCATCCTTGGCCGCATAGTCATCGCTGTCATCCGGCCGATCGGGCAGCTCGGCAGTCGGCAACTCACCGCGCCAGCGTCGCCGTACCATCCGCCAGGCCAGTCGCTCCATGACTGTTCGGGTGTAGGCCTCGGGCTGCCCGTCGGGATGGAGCCGGCCCCACGCCCGGTACGTCTTGACCAGCGCCGACTGGACGAGGTCCTCGCCGTGCCCACGGTCGCCGGTGAGCAGTACGCCGTACCGGACGAGGGCGGGATAGCGGCTGCCGACGAACTCGGAGAAGCCCTCCACCGTTGTCCGCCCCCTGTCGCTGACCCGCCTACCTCCTCCAAGACTGTGGCAGGCAGGTCGGTTCCATCAGGCAGGATGGCAGCCATGGCTGCCACCTCGCCCGGCTCCGTCCAGTCCGCTCCTGCTTTGTGCCCCCGGACGGAGCCGTGCTCATGACGGGCCGGAGCCTGCTGCCCGAACCGCCTCCGACTCTGCTGCCGGCGCAGCCGGCGATAACGCAGCAGGTGGCCGACGGCGTCGAGCCGGTCGAGATAGCGACTCGTCACCCAGCGGCAAGCGTGGCCTGGGCGGCACTTGCCGAATCGGCGATGGACGGTGACCGCACCATCGAGGCCTACGCCTACGCACGGACCGGCTATCACCGCGGCCTCGACGCACTCAGGCGCAACGGATGGAAGGGCTTTGGGCCGGTGCCCTGGTCACACGAGCCGAATCGCGGCTTTCTGCGCTGCGTCGCCGTACTGGCCAGGGCAACGGCTGCCATCGGTGAACTCGACGAGGCTCACCGCTGTACCGAACTCTTGCGCGAATGCGATCCGGAAGCAGCGCACCTCCTCGGCTGACCGGCTGTGGACAGCCCTTGCGCCGTCCACAGATCCTCCGAATAGCGCGTTGCCGTGGTGACGTTGGCCGACGCTCGCCGCTGTGGATCCGACCAGAGCCCTTCAGGACTGCGGAGGAGCGGCGTCGTGGCGCCGACTCCGGGCAGTCGGGGTCACCTGGCATGCCCTCTGGCTGGCAGTCGTTCACGGCTACGTAGACCGGCTCTGCCGAGGCGGCTACGCCCTGCCGGGCGCCGATGCGGCGATGGTGGCGGCAGTGCGGTTGGGCGGTGTGCTGTCGTGCGTGTCGGCCGCTCGCTACCACGGCCTTCCGTTGCTCATTCCTCGCGGCGCGCACGTCACAGTTCCTCGCGGATGGTCACATGCCCAGCAGGGAAGTGTGGTCGTCCACCGTCGAGAGCTGAAGCCCGACGAGCACGACGGTCTGTGCACCACCCTGCTGCGCACGGTGCTCGACTGCTCCCGAGAACTCCCCATCCGTGAGGCGGTCGCAATCTGCGATGCCGCGTTGCGCCTCGGCCTGGCGTCGTCGGTGCTGCATGAAGCGGCGAAAGCGGCTGCCGGGCCAGGGGCACGAGCGATACGCCGAGTTGTCGCGCTGGCCGACTCCGGTGCGGAGTCACCGATCGAGTCCCTGCTCAGGTTGTTGGCCCGGCCGCTAGCCAGAGTGGAGCTTCAGGTGCGCGTCCCCGGAGTCGGCCGGGTGGACATGCTTCTCGACGGGTGGCTGGTGGTTGAGGCGGACGGGTTCGAGCATCACTCGACCCGGGCGCACTACCGGGTGGATCGGCGACGCGCCAACGCGCTCACCGAGCGCGGCTACGTGCTCCTGCGCTTCTCCTACGAGGACATTGTGCATCGGCCGGACTGCGTCGTAGAGACGATCAGGCAGGTGCTTGCCCGGCAGGCGGCATGATCGCAACCAGGCCCCACATTGCCGGGCGACACGCGCACGACACGCCGGCGAATCGCCACCGGGGCGGCCGAAAACAGGCCGATTGTGGGGGCGGGTTGCGATCATGGACACCGAGCGGGTCAGCGCTGCTGGTCCTGCACCTCGTGGGACAGCTCGTCGAGGTCGGCGCCGCCGGACATCAGCTGGGTCAGGTCGTTGAGGTCGATGTCCTCGCGGGTGACGTTGGCGACCATCGCGCCACGGTTGAGCATGATGAACCGGTCACCGACCGGGTAGGCGTGGCGCGGGTTGTGGGTGATGAAAATGACCCCGAGCCCGCGCTCGCGCGCCTGGACGACGTGGCGCAGCACCATCCCCGCCTGCTTGACCCCGAGCGAGGCCGTGGGCTCGTCCATGATGAGGACACGTGCGCCGAAGTAGACCGCCCGCGCGATCGCGACGCACTGCCGCTCTCCGCCGGACAGTGTCCCGACGGGTTGGTGCGGATCCTGGACGTCGAGCCCGAAACGGGCCAGCTCGGCAACCGTGACGTGCTGCGCATGCTCGATATCGAGCCGGCGGAACGGCCAGATGCCGCGGGTCGGCTCCGAGCCGAGGAAGAAGTTCCGCCAGATGGACATGAGTGGTACGACGGCCAGATCCTGGAACACCGTCGCGATGCCCCGGTCCAGCGCCTGCCGCGGGGAGGAGAACTTCACTCGCTTGCCGGCCACGAGGTACTGCCCCTGATCGTGGGTCACCACGCCGGACAGGATCCGGATCAGGGTGGACTTGCCGGCCCCGTTGTCGCCGAGCACGCACGTCACCTCGCCGGAGTTGACGGTCGCGCTGATCCCCTGCAGCGCCACGACGCCGCCGTAGCGCTTCCCGAGTCCCCGCACCTCGAGCAGCGGCGTGTGCGGGGGTACGTCGGACTCCGGCAGTCGGTCGCCGCCGGAGTCGAGTGCGGCCTGGATGTCGTCGATCGGGTGCAGGTCCGGTCTCATCCGGGCGAGTCCTCCGCTCGGCGGCGTACGACGGCGGTGTTGATGAGGACGGCCGCGAGCAGCATCCCGCCCAGGAATAGCGGGAACCAATCGGTGTCCCACTGGGCGAAGACGATGCCCTGCTGAGTCATCCCGTAGATCAGGGCGCCGATCGCGGCGCCGATCGCCGAACCGACGCCGCCGGTGAGCAGGCACCCGCCGATCACCGCGGCGATGATGTAGTTGAACTCCTCCCCGAGCCCGACGTTCGCCTGGACGCTCGTCAGCCGCACGACCGAGATGGTGCCGACCAGCCAGGCAGCGGTGGCCGTCGTCATGAACAGCAGGATCTTGGTCCGCCCGACCGGTACGCCGACATTGCGGGCGCTCATCGGCGATCCGCCGGCGGCGAAGATCCAGTTGCCGAACTTCGTCCGTACCAGCAGGAGGGTGGCCACGACCGTGACGGCGATCCACCACAGGATCGCCACCCGGAACTGGCCGTCTCCGACCGTGACGCTGGAGGCGAACACCGCCCGCGCTCCGGCGTACCCGGCAGCCTCGTCGACACCGCTGACCTGGACGGTGTCGGTGAGTTGCTTGGTGACGCCGAGGTTGATTCCTTGCAACGCGAAGAAGGTGCCGAGGGTGACGATGAAGCTCGGCAGTCGGGTGCGGGTCACCAGGATGCCGTTGAGCAGGCCGACGGTGAGTGCGAACAGCAGCGACCAGGCAATGCCTTCCCAGATGTTCACTCCGAGCTGATCGACGAGCAGGGCAGTGACGAGTCCGGTGGATGCGGTGAGGACGCCGGCGGACAGGTCGAACTCGCCGCCGATCAACAGCAGGGCCACGGCTACCGCCATGATCCCGAGGGTGGCGGTGACGTCGAGGACGTTGGCAATGCCTGCCGATGTGGCGAACTGGTCGGTCTGGGTGGCGAAGAACGCTGCGATGCCGATGGCGCCGATCACCGAGCCGAGTTCCGGACGGGACAGGGCGCGTACGACGGGGTTGCGGCCAGGGCTGACGGGGGTACCGCGCGACGAGGTCGTCGCGGTCAGGGGCGGGGTCATGCTCATGTCACCGCCCTCCGTTCACCGGCATGAAGTGCACAGTCTGCCTTGCCCGACCGCTCAGCGGGTGCCGTTGGAGGCCAGGTCCTCCACGGTGTCGACGTTGTCAGTGGTGATGTAGCGCGGTCCGGTGGGGACGGGTTGCCCGCCGCCGACGACGTTGCCGTTGCGGGCATACAGCGCGAGGAACACGACGGGGAGGTAGCCCTGCAGGTACTGCTGCTGGTCGACGGCGAAGAGGATCTGACCGTCCCGGATGCCCTGGACGACGTCGGGGCTCAGGTCGAAAGTCGCCAGCGGGGCAGTGGACCCGGACGTGTCGATCGCGTCGGCAGCAGCGGCGGCCACCGCTGGGTTGAGGGTGAGTACGCCGTCGATCGCCGGATCGGCCTGCAGCTCCGAGGCGATCGTTGTCTCGGTCTCGGCGATGTTGCTGGCGTTGACCTGCAGGGTGCGGACGTTACCGACCAGTTGCTCGCCGTCGGTTCCCTGACCACCGAGTCCCGTCGCCGCTCCTTGACAGCGTTCCTCCAGCGCCAGGTTGCCGGCCTCATGGATCACGCAGAGCAGCTTCGTCACGCCGGCGTTTCGGAGCTGGTCGCCGGCGCCTTGTCCCGCGCTGGACTCCGATTGCCCGACGTGAGTCAGCGCGCCGAACTCCTGGGAGCGCTCCTCACCGGCATTGATCGTGACAACCGGGATGCCGGCGGCGACCGCGGCCGTAATGGACTCCTGCAGCGCGTCGGTGTCGGCCATGGACACGATCAGCCCGTCGACCTCGCTGGAGGTGGCGGCATCGACAAGCTGAGCCTGGCCGCCTGGTTCCGGGTCGGCCTGGTAGTCGACGTCGGCGTTGTTGACCGCACCCGCCTCCTCGGCGCCGGTCTTGACGACATCCCAGAACGGGTCGCCCGCAGTGCCGTGCGTGACGACCGCGAACATCAGCCGACGGTCGGGGTCCCCGTCGCTGGGCGGTGTCGCCGTCGGGCTCTCGACGGAATTCAGTGGGTCGACACTTTCAGCCTCGGAGCTGCTACCCGCCGTACATCCGCTGAGCGCGAGCGCGGCTGCGGCCACGACCACCGGCCACGATCGCGAGCGTCTCATCCTGTCCTTCCGGGTGGCCGCCAATCGGGAAGACGCTGTTGCCAACCGAATTGCCGGCGACTGGTCTTCGCGGGTGGTGCACATCTTCGCTGAGAGGACGACGACACCACCCGCAGGATATTCGCTTTCCTCCCGGCGCGGTCTCCTCAGCCGGGTTGGCTCGCGTTTCACCGGCCGGTAGCCCACCGGAGCTGACTCCCTGCTCTCAGCGACGGCGGTCCGCGACGACCGGCCCGACTTGTATTGCCGTTCTGATCGGAGGAGTTGCGGCGCGTTACATCGCTACAGTGCGTTCACGAGGGATAACGCATACCTGGAGACGCCGATGAGACAATCAGGCCGCGCCTTGGTGTGTGCAGCAGTCCTTGTCGCAAGCGTCCTCGGCGAGCCCCAGGCAGCAGATGCTGGTGACCCATCCGTGGTATCCGCTAGCTCGGCGGATGTGAGCCGCTGCCACCTCGACCGCGCAGACTTCACCGCCGTCGGGGACTGCCGGCTAGTCGTCGAGGACGACTCCCTGGCCGCCGATCCGGCGCCCAGGTGGGGCTCCATCGACTGCGAGGACCCCACTCGGCATCGCCGTCGAGCGGGATCGGACGATCCGCACCCCACTGCGCTCGGCGTCACCGATGGCAACGACTTCTGGCGACAGCTCGAGGTGCGCGACGGTGACGACTACTACGGCGAGCGGTGCGAGCTCGGGCGCAATGAGCACCGTGACGGGGAGCAGGGAACCTTCACCCTCTATCAGCCCGGGACGCGTCGAATCACGTTCTTCTCGTTATTGCTCCCGTCCCGCTTCGATCTCGCGACGCAGCGCTGGCAGGTGGTCGCCCAGATGAAGCAGGCAAACCCCTCCGACTTGGCGGAGAGCGGTACCGACTACGGCTACAGCCCGATCCTCGAGATGAACGCCCGGGATGGTCGATGGGAGGCACACAACAACTGGAATCTGATCTGGCAGGCGCCCGCGCGCAAGTCGACGTGGGTGCGCTTCGCCGTCGACGTGTACTACTCGCCCGACCCAAACCAAGGCTGGATCCGTTTCTTCGTTGATCTGAACGGCGACGGTGACGCCCTCGATCAGTACGAGGCGGCGCCTGCGATACACACCGACACGCTCAAGACCGAGATACCTGATCCGAACGGTGAGGAGAACGACGAGGACGGGATCCCGGCCGGTGCGGCGATTCCCAGCCACCTGCGCCTCGGTATCTACCATGACCCGGAGATCCAGTGTCAGCCAGCCTGCCGTGTCCGCGTAGACAACGTGCAAGTCTTAGCGCCTGACTAGGAGCTACGGCCTCTCCCGGCTCGCCGTTCTGAGGCGTGGCAGGGGGTGGCTGGTCAGTCCGGACACGAGGGAAGCGTCTGCGAGGCGTTGTTGTCGGGGCTCGGGCGGCACGCCGTACCGTGTCTCGGGTGAGGGCCGCGCAGCTCGATCTCGCTCGCTTCGAACCGCGGCTCATGCTCGCCCTGTTCGGCATCGCGGCGAGTACACAATCGCCGTCCCCG
>JACCTY010000113.1 GCA_013812145.1 Geodermatophilaceae bacterium
CTCACAGCGGTTCTTCGAAAACCCCGACCAGTTCGCGGAGGCCTTCGCCAAGGCCTGGTACAAGCTGCTGCACCGCGACATGGGTCCGCTCTCGCGCTACCTCGGCCCCTGGATCCCCGAGCCGCAGTTGTGGCAGGACCCCGTCCCTGCTGTCGATCACGAGCTGATCGGCGACGAGGACGTCGCTGCCCTCAAGGCCAAGGTCCTCGAGTCGGGGCTGTCGATCTCCGAGCTGGTCTCCACCGCCTGGGCGTCGGCGGCCAGCTTCCGCGGCACCGACATGCGCGGCGGCGCGAACGGGGCGCGAATCCGGCTCGCGCCGCAGAAGGACTGGGAGGTCAACAACCCGGCCCAGCTGGCGCGCGTCCTGCAGGCGCTGGAGCAGGTGCAGCAGGAATTCAACAGCTCTGCGGCTGGCGGCAAGAAGGTCTCGCTTGCCGACCTGATCGTCCTGGCCGGGTGCGCGGCCGTCGAGCAGGCGGCGAGGAACGCCGGGCACGAGGTCACGGTCCCGTTCGCGCCGGGACGCACGGATGCCTCGCAGGAGCAGACCGATGTGGACACGTTCGCCGTGCTCGAGCCGAGGGCCGACGGGTTCCGCAACCACGTGCACGCCAACGAGAAGCTCCCACCGGAGACGTTGCTGGTCGACCGGGCTTACATGCTGACGCTCACAGTCAAGGAGATGGCGGTGCTCATCGGCGGCATGCGGGTCCTGGGCGGCAACGTCGGGACGTCGCGGCACGGCGTCTTCACCGATCAGCCCGAGACGCTGACCAACGACTTCTTCGTCAACCTGCTCGACGCGGGCACCGAATGGCAGACCTCCACCTCCGACGAGCTCGTGTTCGAGGGCCGCGACCGCGCCACCGGCGAGGTCGGGCGGACCGCCACCGCCGTCGACCTGGTATTCGGGTCGAACTCCGTGCTCCGAGGCATCTCCGAGCTATACGCGTCAGAAGACGCAAAGGAGACGTTCCTACGCGACTTCGTCGCCGCGTGGGACAAGGTCATGACGCTCGACCGGTTCGATCTCGCCTGATCCCGGACGTCCAGGTCGGCCGCGCGCCGGCCGGCCTGGACGTCTGCCGTCGTACTTGGCGTCGGCAGCCTGTGGACCGAACGCCAAGAGTGCACGACCCACAGCCCACCCTGCCGCTCGTTCTGCCACCGCGCTAACGGTCTGTCATCGAGTCCTGCCGCAGGGTGCACTACGCGTTCGTATCGCCTGACGAGCTGGTGGTGGGAAAAGAACGCACAGTGTGGCTATGGGCTCGGGTGCCTGGCGAATGTGGTCATGGAGCCGCGCGGGCGGCGCGAGCGGTTGACTGTCCTGGCCGAGCCGATCTGTCGGCCGCGGGATTCGTGGCTTGTGCGGGACACGTGGGGGAGAACGAGCGTGCTGTTCCATATCGAGCAAGTCCACACCCCGGAGAACTGTTCCTAGGGCAAGGGGGCTCGCGGTCCCTGCGCGACGCCCCGGTGGACGGGGGCGACGTGAAGGCGGTCTACGGCTGCTTCATGGAGCACACGATTTACCTGGTCGTGGAGGCTGACGACGTCCAGCAGCTCAACAGGTTTCTGCTCCCGGGGATGAAGGTGTCGACCGCCAGGATCAGGCCAGTGAGTGAGCAACCGATGCCGGTCCAGGGCGGCTGAGCCGGGCTCGGGTACGCCGGCGCGGTGCCGACCCGGCTCAGGGCACCAATTCGGTGACCCAACGGCCGGATCCCGGTGACCGCTGGCCGAGTGGCTTTCCTGATCGTCGGCTGCAGCAAGACCAAGAAGCAGGCTGCGCGAACTGCCTGGGTGGCCGACGGGTTGGCTGCTGGCCGAGGCGACCTGCTAAGAAGGTACAACGGCGAGGCGGCACCGACGATGCAGGGTTTGAAGAGAGCCGTAGTCATTCCGGGATAAGGAGCTAAACGATGAGCATTCCACGAGACCCCCAGGATCCTTCGTACGCTGACCCGTTCGACGCCCCGGTTTCACCTGGGCAGACCACCCCGCTAGAGCCAGCAACCCCTGGCTCCCCGTCAACGCCGGCCGCGACCCCGGCGGCCGGCGTTGAGCCGGTGACCGCGACCCCTCCCACCACCCCGGGCGCGGCCGAGCAACCGGAGGACTCCGGGCAGGGCGTCGCTCCAAAGGTCAAGGCAGCGGCGGTGGTTGCGGGCGCGGCCGCACTGGCGAACAAGGTCCGGAAGGAGGCGCCGAAGAAGATCCGGGAAGCGCGCGAGAAGAGCGTCGCGGGCCGGTACGTAGTGCTCACCGAGGTCGACGGCCGTCCAGTCGCGATCGGCCCCTACCGCAAGGAGCAAGTCGCCAGGAACGACGCCACCCGCGTAACCGGACCCCACCAGGTCGTCGAGCTGAGGTCCCGAGCGGCGCAGTTCGGACCCACCGACAGCGAGTCAACGACCACACAGCCATAGGCCACGGACGCCAAGCTCCCGCCGTCCTGACAAGGGCCGGAACATGTGCGCGTGCAGCCCGTCGATCCGACGGCGGTGCCGCGGCGGGGCGCAGCATCTGCTTTATCCCATCGGCCTTCAGCGGTCCGCGGTTCTTCTCCGACAGCCACAGCTCCCGGCCGGGCCGCCCACTGGTCGCGCGCTCGCGCTCTCAGGTAGCGGCCCAATGCCACGGCGGTTTGCTGCCCGAACGGCAGTGCCCGGCCCCGCCGGCCCTTCCCGATCACGTGCACACATCGCCCTCGAAGTCGACGTCCGTGACGGCCAGGCCGGCCACCTCCCCCAACCGGCCGCCGGTGTCGACCAGCAGCCGGATGATCGCGGCGTCCCGCCGGTCCAGCACAGCGTTGGACTTGCAGGAGGCCAGCAGGACGCGCAGCTGGTCCATGTCCAGGACCGGCACCGGCTGCTCCGGCACGATCGGCGGGTGCATCCGCGCCATCGGCGAGGTGGCGATCTCCTCCTCGTCGATCATCCAGCGGAACCACTGCTGCAGCGCCCCGTACGTCACGTTTGCCGTCGACGCCGAGCGGGTGGTCGTCATGTGCTCCAGGAACGCCTCGAGGTCCCGCTTCGTCAGGGCATCCGGAGCGCGCAGCCGGCCGGCCGAGTCGAGGAAATCGACTAGTTGTAGGGCCGCTGTGGAGTAGATCCGCTGGGGTCGAGGGAGCCCTATTATGCAAGCGCAGCGGGTCTACCTACCTGACTGTTGTGGCCTCCGCCCAGTTCGGGGAAATCAACGTATCCGGCGTCAACGACGCGTTGACTTCCCCGAGGTGATCATGATCATGATCGTGGGCGCGGCTGGGTTCGAACCAGCGACCACCCGCTTGTAAGGCGGGTGCTCTACCGCTGAGCTACGCGCCCGCGTCGTGGGTCCGCCGAAACCTACCCGCGATCAGCGTCAGCCAGAAACTTCGGCCAGCGCCCGCTTCCAGCCGTCCTGGTCACGCATCTCGCCTGGGCCGTTGACCTCCGCGAAGCGCACGATGCCCTCGCGGTCGACCAGGAACGTGCCGCGCACCGCCATTCCCCGAGTGTCGTCGAAGACGCCGTACTCCTTGGCGACGTCACCGTGCGGCCAGAAATCCGACAGCAGCGGGAACTGATATCCCTCCGCCCCGGCCCATGCCTTGAGGGTGTACGTCGGATCGGCGCTCACTGCCAGCAGCTGTACGTCGTCGTTCTGGAACGACGGCAGGTCGTCGCGGACCATGCACAACTCCTTCGTGCACACGCCGCTGAACGCGAACGGGTAGAAGACCAGCAGTACGTTCTTGCGGCCACGGAACGAGGACAGGGTGACCTCTTCGTGGTTTTGGTCCCGCACCGAAAAGTCGGGGGCGGCGTCTCCGACCTGAACTGACATCTGTCTCCTCGAAATACTCGAAATAGTGGTGGTCAGCGACGGCCGCGGCTGCCGCGTGGGGTGCTCAGCCGGGCGCCAGACCAATCTTTGCCTGCGTTGACGGTGCTCGTCTGCTGCAGACCGGCCGTGGGAGCAGCTTCGCTGATGTCGCTCGCCTCGACGTGGCCCGGCCGGCCGGCCTTGGGGGTGAGCAGCCACACCACGCCGGTGTCGGCAAGCGGCCCGATCGCATCCACGAGCGTGTCGACCATGTCGCCGTCGTCCTCGCGCCACCACAGCAGCACGATGTCGACCACCTCGTCGGATTCTTCGTCGACGAACTCGCTACCGCTGCGGTCGATCACCGACTCGCGCAGTTCCTCGTCGCAGTCATCGTCGTAGCCGAGTTCCTGCACTACCTGGCCCGGCTGGACGCCGAGGCGATCGGCCGGGCTGCGCTCTCCCGCCCGGTCCGCGGTGGTGCTCACAGCTGCTGGCTCTCCTAGGTTTCGAAGCGGGCCGGAAACTCCGGCGACCCGCGTAGTTCACACATTCGTCTCGGCGTACGCAAGTTCTCAGACCGGTCAGCCCGTCCCGCACTCCGCCTCGAGGATGTCCTGCGCGTCCAGGATCACCTGCGTATTGACATCGGTCCCGGCGTTGAGCTTGTCCCGCACCTCGACCTGCGCGGCTTGATAGCCGATCGCCGCATCTCGGATCGGGCCGGGCGGCAGCGGGTCGATGTATGTCTGCACCTCGATCTGCGCCTGGTCGAAGAGGGCCGCAACGTTGTTGCGCATGTCCTGGGTCTGATCCGCCTCGGGCATGTCGGCCAGCGTGTTGAACGCTTCGAATGCGTCGAGGTCGCTCAACGGGATCAGGAAGCAGGCGGTCGTCTCGAGTTCGCTGGGACCGGACGTCGACGGGTCCGTCGTCTCGGTGGTTGTCGTCGTCGTCGTCGTGGTGGTCGTCGTCGTGGTCGGACCCGCGCCGACGTACTCCGCCTGGCCGGTCACTGTGCTCGCGCAAGCGACCAGGCCCGCGAGCAGCGCCGACGCGCCGACGAGTGACGTCACGGGGTAGCGCAAGCCCGGCATACGGCTCCAGTCGCCGATACGGAACGACCAGTTTCCCTGGTCGCAGCTACGAAAGCGTAGGCCAAGGGTGATACCGGGGCACCACCTGACCGGGTGGTGTCCTCTGCTGGTGGAACACTGAAGGGGTAGGGCAAGGCGCCGACAATGCGTGGGAGGCACAGTGGCCAGCGACTCGACACCGGAGCGGCCGAGCATCATCGACGGCCTGCCCAGTCAACTGCCCGATGTCGACCGGGACGAGACCCAGGAGTGGCTGGACTCGCTGGACGCCGTGGTCGACAATGCCGGGCGCGGCCGGGCGCGGTACCTCATGTTGCGGCTCCTGGAGCGGGCGAGGGAGCAGCACGTCGGCGTACCGGCGCTGCGGAGCACGGACTACATCAACACCATCCCGCCGGATCGGGAGCCTGAGTTCCCCGGCGACGAGTACGTCGAACGCCGCATCCGTGCCTACATCCGCTGGAACGCAGCGATCATGGTGCACCGGGCGCAGCGCCCGGGTATCGGCGTCGGCGGGCACATCTCGACGTACGCCTCCAGCGCCAGCCTGTACGAGGTCGGCTTCAACCACTTCTTCCGCGGCAAGGACCACCCGGGCGGCGGCGACCAGATCTACTTCCAGGGCCACGCCTCCCCCGGCATCTACGCCCGTGCCTTTCTCGAAGGACGGCTGACCGAGGGTCAGCTCGACGGGTTCCGCCAGGAGTTGTCGCACGAGGGCGGCGGGCTGTCGTCGTACCCCCACCCCCGACTGATGCCGGACTTCTGGGAATTCCCGACCGTGTCCATGGGCCTCGGACCGATCAACGCGATCTACCAGGCCCGGTTCAACCGCTACCTGCACAGCCGCGGGATCAAGGACACCAGCGGCCAGCGGGTCTGGGCGTTCCTCGGCGACGGCGAGATGGACGAGCCGGAGTCCCTCGGCGCGATCGGCGTAGCCGCCCGCGAGGAGCTGGACAACCTCACGTTCGTCATCAACTGCAACCTGCAGCGCCTCGACGGGCCGGTCCGCGGCAACGGCAAGATCATCCAGGAGCTGGAGAGCTACTTCCGCGGCGCCGGCTGGAACGTCATCAAGGTGATCTGGGGCCGCAACTGGGATCCGCTGCTCGCGGCTGACGTCGACGGTGCCCTGGTCAACCTGATGAACACCACGCCCGATGGCGACTATCAGACCTACAAGTCCGAGCACGGCGGCTTCGTCCGCGAGCACTTCTTCGGCCGCGACCCGCGGACGCTGAAGATGGTCGAGCACATGAACGACGCGGAGGTCTGGAACCTGCAGCGCGGCGGCCACGACTACTCCAAGGTGTACAGCGCCTTCCAGGCCGCGGTCGCACACACCGGCCAGCCGACCGTGATCATGGCCAAGACCATCAAGGGCTGGACGCTGGGCAGCCACTTCGAGGGCCGCAACTCCACCCACCAGATGAAGAAGCTCACAGCGGAGGACCTCAAGGCCTTCCGCGACCGGCTGTACCTGGATATCCCCGACGAGGCGCTGGACTCCAAACTCCCGCCGTACTACAAGCCGGGCAAGGACTCCGACGAGCTGGCCTACATGTTCGAACGCCGACGCGAACTCGGCGGGTCCATCCCCCGCCGGATCGTGAGCGCGAAACCGTTGGCGCAGCCCGAGGAGAAGTCGTACGACGTACTGCGTCGCGGCTCGGGCAAACAGGCGGTGGCGACCACCATGGCCTTTGTCCGGCTGCTCAAGGAACTGCTGAAGCACCCGGACATGGGGCCGCGGTTCGTGCCGATCATCCCGGACGAGGCGCGCACGTTCGGCATGGACGCGATGTTCCCGACCCAGAAGATCTACTCACCGCACGGGCAGAACTACCAGTCCGTCGACCGTGAGCTGCTGCTGGCCTACAAGGAGTCCAAGACCGGGCAGATCCTGCACGAGGGGATCACCGAGGCCGGCTCGGCCGCGTCGTTCATCGCCGCCGGTACGGCGTACTCCACCCACGGCGAGCACATGATCCCGATCTACATCTTCTACTCGATGTTCGGGTTCCAGCGCATCGGCGACAGCCTGTGGGCAGCCGGGGACCAACTCACCCGGGGCTTCCTGCTCGGCGCCACCGCCGGCCGCACCACCCTGAACGGCGAGGGGCTGCAGCACGAGGACGGGCACTCTCTCTTGCTCGCGGCCACCAACCCGGCGGTCGTCGCCTACGACCCGGCGTTCAGCTTCGAGCTCGCCCACATCGTCCGCGACGGCCTCGCGAGGATGTACGGCGAACGTGATGAGGACGTCTTCTACTACCTCACCGTCTACAACGAGCCCTACCAGCAGCCGGCCGAGCCGGACGGGGTGGACGTGGACGGCATCCTGCGCGGTCTCTACCGGTATGCGCCGGCCCCGGGCGAGGACGGTCCGGGGGCGCAGATCCTGGCGTCGGGGGTTGCGGTGCAGTGGGCGCTGAAAGCGCAGCAGCTGCTCGCCGCGGACTGGGGCGTGCAGGCCGACGTGTGGTCGGTGACGTCATGGAACGAGCTGCGCCGCGACGCCTTGGGCTGCGACGAGTGGAACTTCGACCACCCGGAGGGCGACCAGCGCACGCCGTACGTCACCACGGCCCTCGGCGAGCAGCCCGGGCCGGTGGTCGCCGTGTCGGACTGGATGCGCGCCGTACCGGATCAGATCGCGCAGTGGGTTCCCGGGGACTTCGCCTCGCTGGGCACCGACGGGTTCGGGCTGTCCGACACCCGGCCGGCGCTGCGCCGGCACTTCCGGGTCGATGCGGAGTCGCTCGTGTTGCGGGTGCTCACCTCACTCGTGCAGCGGGGCGACTACGACCGGGCGGCGCTCGCGGCGGCCATCGACAAGTACGGCGTGACCGACATCAGCCAGGTGGAGGAAGACCACAGCGGCGGCCTGAGCTGATCATTCCCCAGGGGGCTGGCGCCCCCCGGACCCCCTGCTCAGGGGGGCTCCGCCCCCCTGACACCCCCCGCCGGGGGCACGCCCCCGGAGCCTCGCCCGCTGACGGGAGCTCCGCCCCCTGTCAGCGGG
>JACCTY010000120.1 GCA_013812145.1 Geodermatophilaceae bacterium
CCGCGAACTGGCGGGCCTGCGCCGCCCGGACGGTGCCCTCGGCGGCGCGCAGGGCGTCGACCAGCCCGTCATCCGAAACACCCTCGAAGTCGAACACATGTTCGATTATACGACCCGCCCCCGACAAAACCAGCCCAACCAGAGCAGGATGCACGGACAATGTCGACGCGACCCAGCATCGTGCTCATCGGGCCGAGCGGAAGCGGCAAGTCGACCGTCGCCCCGATTCTGGCTCGGCTGCTGGACCGGCGACCGCTCGACCTGGACGATCTGCGTCAGCGCTACTACCCGGAGCTCGAGTACGACGAGGCGCATGCTGACCGACTGTTTACGGCTGGGGATCTCCACGGGCTCACGGCGTACTGGAAGCCGTTCGAGCTGCACAGCGTGGAGCGGGTCATGACCGAGTTCGGGCGCGGCCACGTGATCGCGTTCGGCGCGGGACAGAGCGTGTATCGCGACGTCAGTGATCTGCACCGGGCTCGGGCGGCGCTTTCCGTGGCGGGGGCAGTCGTGCTCCTCCTCTTTTCAACCGACGACACCGCCACGTTCGCGGTCCTCAAAGAGCGCATCAGAATCGCTGCCGCCGACGTGCCGGCAGCGATTCTGGAAGCATTCGATGAACTCAACCGGGACAACATCGGGCATGCGTCCAGCCGAGAGTTAGCCACCCACGTGGTCGTGACGGCTGCACGAACCCCAGAGCAGGTCGGGAAGCTCATCGCAGAACGTCTTCAGTTGAGCCGTGCACGAGGAGGGCTGGCATGGAGACGCTGCTGAGGAATCTGCTGCTGATTCCGACGACCGTGGTGACGGTGCTCGTGTTCGGCGCCGTTATCCGCCGCCTGCTTGGGGTTCGGCTGGGACTGTTGCGTACGGTGCTGGCAGCCGTCCTCGCGTTTCTGGTCGCCGAACCGCTGCTGCGAGCCCTACTGCCGGAGTCGGGGCAGACCGATCTGGGCACCGCGCTGTTGTTCGGCGCACTGGCCATCTGCGGAGCGAGTCTGTTGGCCATGATCGTCTTGGTCATCGCAGAGGTGATCGTTCCGGACGGGTCCATACCCGGCCCGGTCGAGCTCTGGCGTGGCTGGCGGACCCGGTTGGCCCGATCACGTCGGTACTCCCAGATTCTGCGGATCGCTGTCCGGCACGGTCTCGGGAGGTTTCTTCGCGGGTGGCGACACACCGGCCTTGAATCGTCGACGTCCCGTCACGAGCTGGCGCGGTCGGTGCGCCGCGCAATGGACGAGGGCGGTGTCACGTTTGTCAAGCTCGGCCAGCAGCTGTCCACCCGGCGGGACCTGGTGCCTGCGGAATTCGTCCAGGAGCTGACGAATCTGCAGGACAACGCGGCGCCGATCCCGTGGGAGGAGGTCGAGAAGGTCCTCACGGCCGAACTGGGCCGCCCTGTCGAGGACGTGTTTGCCGTAGTCGATCAGGAGCCGCTGGCGGCCGCCTCGGTCGCGCAGGTGCACGCCGCTCGGCTTCCCGGGGGAGCCGACGTGGTGGTCAAGGTGCAGCGCCCGGGAATCGCACAGGTGGTCGAGCGCGACATGGACATCCTGCTCCGCCTCGCACATACCCTCGAGGTCCGCACGCACTGGGGGCGGTCCTTGGGCTTGACCAACCTCGCCGGCGGCTTCGCCGACGCGCTACGCGAGGAGCTCGACTTCACCACCGAGCGCGACAACCTGCGGGTGATGGCTGCCGCACTCGACACGTCCGCGTGTCGCGGGGTACGGGTGCCGAGACCGCATCCGGAGCTGTGTACCGAACGTGTTCTGGTGATGCAAAGGCTGACCGGAACGCCGCTTGCCACCGCCGAACCGGTGTTGACCGCGCTGGGCGACGACGAACGGCAGAGGATCGCCGCCACGCTGCTCGACACGGTGTTCGACCAGGTGCTCGAGCGAGGCATGTTCCACGTCGACCTGCATCCGGGCAACGTACTGGTCGATGACGATGGCTCATTGGGCCTGCTCGACCTCGGCTCGGTGGGTCGGCTCGACGGCACGACCCGGATGGCGATCGGGCGCTTGATGGCTGCACTGGGGCGAACGGACTCCCTGGCCGCGAGCGATGCGCTGCTCGAGCTCGTAGACCGGCCTGAGGAGATCGACGAGCGGGAGATGGAACGTGCCCTCGGCGTGCTGATCGTGCGTTACACCTCACCCGGTGCCACCACCGGCGCGGCCGCCTTTTCCGCGCTGTTCCGGTTGATCACCTCGCAGCGCCTGGCTGTTCCGCCTCAGGTGGCGGCGGTCTTTCGAACGTTCGCGACGCTCGAGGGCACCCTCTTGATCATTGATCCGCAGTTCGACCTCGTAGCCCAGGCCCGCGAAACCGGGCGTGGCCGGGCGACCGAGGCACTGGCGCCGCAGCGGTTGCGTCAGGCTGCCGAGGACGAGCTCGCCGCCCTGTTGCCAGTGCTGCGCCGGCTTCCGCGCCGGGTCGACCGCATCGCCGACGCAGTCGAACATGGTCGCCTCAGCGTGAATGTTCGGCTGTTCGCCGACAGCCGGGACCGCCGCGTGATCACCGATCTGCTGCATCAGGCGTTGCTGACGGTCCTCGGCGCGGCCGCTGGCGTGATGGCCGTGCTGCTGCTGGGCATCCGTGACGGCCCGCAGGTAACCGAGTCGGTGGAGCTCTACTCGTTGTTCGGGTACGGGCTGCTCATCGTCGCGGTCGTTCTCGTTCTGCGCGTGCTGATCGTCATCTTTCGACGAGATCCGACCTGATGACCCATCAGCCGCGTTCGAGCACCACCACCGCGATCTCCCGATCGGTTTTGGTCTGGTACTCGTCGTACTGCGGCCAGGCCGCCGTCATCGTGCGCCACCTGTCCGGCTTCTCCGCGGCGGTGGCCGTCCGAGCCGTGGCCGCGAACCTGTCCGCGCGGACCTGGACCTCGACGGCTGGGGCGGCTTGCAGGTTGAGGTACCACGCCGGCGGGGTGTCCGCTCCGCCGTTGGATGCCACGACGAGATAGCCGTCGCCGTATGGCCGATAGATGAGCGCGGACTTGCGCTTCTTACCGGTACGCCGTCCGGTCGTGGTCAGGACCAGGACCGTCGTGCCCATCCAGTCGTGACCCTCCTCGCCGTCGGTCTCCTCGTAACGACGTACGTGCTCGTCGCCGAACAGCATGCGTTCCTCCTCAGCGGTGGTCGAGGCCCTCGAATCCAAAGCGGCTGCCCGCGTCCCAGGCTGTGCGTAGGTTGCCGTACGCCGGGATGCCGCCGGCGCTGCGCAGCATCGAAGCCAGATGCATCAGGTTCCACGTCATGAACGTGGTGTTGCGGTTGGTGAAGTCGTTCTCCGGTCCGCCCGAGCCGGGATCCAGATAGGACGGTCCCGGGCCGGCTTCGCCGATCCACCCGGCGTCGGCCTGCGGCGGAATCGTGTAACCGAGATGCTGGAGGCTGTACAGCACGTTGCTGGCGCAGTGCTTGATGCCGTCCTCGTTCCCGGTGATGAGGCAACCGCCCACCCGGCCGTAGAACGCGTACTGGCCGTCGGAGTTCAGCTGGCTGGAGCAGGCGTAGAGGCGCTCGATGACGCGTTTGGTCACCGAGCTGTTGTCGCCGAGCCAGATCGGCCCGGCGATCACCAGGATGTCGGCGGCCAGCACCGTCTCGAAGATGGCCGGCCAGTCGTCGCTGTCCCAGCCGTGCTCGGTCATGTCCGGCCAGACGCCGGTGGCGATGTCGCGGTCGACGGCACGGATCGCGTCGACCTCGACGCCGTGCTTGCGCATGATCGCCGCGCTGATGTCGATCAGACCACCGGTGTGGGACTGCTCCGGGGAGCGTTTCAGCGTGCAGTTGATGAACACGGCACGCAGCCCGTCGAAACGCCACTCCGCCACCCGAGTAAGCCTGCCATGGCGTGACACGCTGGCGTCATGGATATCCTGCGTACGCCGGAAGACCGCTTCAGCGGGCTGCCCGACTTCCCTTACGAGCCGCGGTACGCCGACATCCCGGACGGCGAGGGCGGAACGCTCCGGATGGCGTACGTCGAACACGGGCCGGCTGACGGGCCACCGGTGCTGCTGCTGCACGGCGAACCGACGTGGTCCCTGCTCTACCGCACGATGATGCCGGTGCTGACAGCGGCCGGACTCCGAGCC
>JACCTY010000126.1 GCA_013812145.1 Geodermatophilaceae bacterium
CTGAGCCAATCGCCCGACCCGCGCCATGCTAGCCGCCCGAGCCCTCAGCGCCAGAGCGGCACCCAGTCCGGGATCCAGTCAGGTACGCCGGTCAGGCGCAGGCTGAGCACCAGTACGCCGTACACGATCGCGGCGGTGGCCAGCCCGATCAGCAGCCGCAGCCACAGCGGCTGGTCGAGCACCCAATCGGTCCATGCCCGGACCCTGCGCTTGGTGAACTGCAGCAGCCGGTTCGCCCACTCGAACTCCGAGGCCAGGATCGCCAGACCGGCGATCACCAGCAGCCAGCCCGGCCCCGGGAACGGGATGGCGAGCAGCCCACCGAGGACGACCAGGCCACCTACCACACCGACCGCGATGCGGTAGGTGTGCCTAGTGGCGGGATTGGTTCGCAGCCGCTGCCGCAGGCCGGGCTTGTCCTTGTCAGTGCCTGCGGCGGACGAACCGCCGGCTGCCTTTCGAGTCAGCTTCCCACCGTCCCGGTCGCGACCATCTCCGTCGGGGCCGGCGGAGCCTGGCGACCGGGCTCGCGGCTGATGGCGAAGCCGTCGTACTGGTCCAGCCCGGTCGACGTGGAGCTTACGGTGCGCACGTCGAGTTCAGAGCGGACCACGTCGAACGTCCCGAGAGCGACCGGGGAGAGTTGGCTGCGCATCCCCCACAGCACGAATATCTCCTGCTCGACGTCGTTGACCGGCAGGCCGTCGGAGAGCACCTTGGCTGCCCCGTCGTGCACGACGACCGTGCCCACCGCCTCGCCACTGGAGGTCTCCAGGGGTGCGATGCGGTAGATGCCGCGATCGCTCAGTTGCTCCAGTACTTCCGACTGCCGAGCAGCGACCGCCTGCGCGTCGGCTTGGCCGCTGCGCAGCTCGAGGTTCCAGACGCCCAGGCCCACCACCAGCGCGAGCGCGGCCGCAAGCACCAGGCCGCGGGCCATCACGAAGGCCCGACCGCGTGGACGCCGTACGGCGTGATGCGAGCGGCCAGCCGTGCTGAGGACCCGTGCCGCCGGGCGCGTGGGCAGCTGCGCCGGCGGGGGCGGCGTGGCGTCGCGCGGTTCCGCGGCGACCGCCGCCAAGATGCGTGCCCGTAGAGCGTCGGACGGCTCCTCCATCGGCACCGAAACGGCCATGGCCGCAGTCATCTCCTGGGCCTCCTGCACCGTCTGGTTGCAGCGCGAGCAGTCCAGAATGTGCTTGGCGAAGCGGCTCTCGTCGTCGGGCTCCAGCGCCTTGAGCGCCCACCCGACCGCGAGTTCGTCCAACTCCTCGTGGGCGTTGCGACCCGCGTCCTGGCTCACAGCCCCGCCCCTTCACCGAGAGCGAGCTGGTTGGAGGCCGAGCCGCCCAACGCTTCCTTCAACCGGCGCATGCCGGCCAGCATCCTGGTCTTGACGGTGCCGAGCGGAGCTCCGGTGAGCGCCGCCACCTCGCGCTGGGTGTATCCCCCGAAGTAGGCCAGCGTGAGCGCCTCACGTTGGACCTCGGGCAGTTCCAGCAGCGCCCGGCGTACGCCGTCGCCCCGGACGCTGCTGATCACCTGGTCGTCGATATCGGGGCCGGCGGCGGCCGTGGAGATGAGCGACTCGTCCTCGTCCGCGGCACGGGAGCGCCGGCGGCGTAGCGCCTCCTCGCGGCGGACCGCGTCGACGGCCTTGTGGTGGGTCATCGCCGTCAGCCAGCTGGAGAAGCTGCCGCGGGTGGTGTCGAAGCGTTCCGGCTGACGCCAGAGCGCCATGAAAACCTCTTGGACGACGTCCTCGGCCAACCCGGCGTCGGCGAGGATCCGCCGGGCCAGTGAGTACGCAGGTCGTCCGTACCGGTCGTACAGGTCTTCCAGGGCGCCGCTGCTTCCTCGGGTGAGCCGTTCGACGAGTTCAGCGTCAGAAATACGGTCGGAGTTGCTCGAGCGGTCGTGTGCCCGGGTCACAAGCGCCATCCTCACACAGGTCTTTCGGCTACCGGTGGTGTTTCGGATTGGGTGGCGCTCGCGCGTCACTGCGGCTGCCGGCATTCGTTGAAGTCCCTGCACGCACCGTGCGGCGAGTGGAGAGGACCAGCAGCGTGAGCGGAGGCCGAGTCGAGATCCAGCTGACGATGCGGATGCTCACCGAAGCTGCGACCACGCCGGTGGCGGCTCGGCTGCGGTATCGCGGCGAAGAGCCCTACGCGGTCATGCTGGTGTTCCACAGCGAAGGCACTCACCCGATCGAATGGATCTTCGCCCGGGACCTGCTCGTTGCCGGACTGACGACGATCTGCGGTGAGGGTGACGTCCAGGTCTGGCCGTCCGAGGCCGGCGACCAGATCTTCATGGAACTGTGCTCACCGTCGGGCCGGGCGATCTTCGCCGCGGACGCGGGTCGGATCGAGCGGTTTCTCGTCCAGACCGACCAGGTCGTCCCCATCGGCGGCGAGACGGCGACGATGTCCGTGGATCGGCACCTCGCGGCGCTGCTGGGCGGCGAACCTGGAATGGCTCCGCCGGAGCCGCGCTAGTCGCCGTCGGATGCAGGCCCTACCTCCGTCGCGGCCGTTTGAGGACCGGTGAGGTGGTCGGCTAGAGTCGGCCAGCGCCGATCACGAGCTACCCTGGTCGAGCGGCAGGCGGACGTAGCTCAGTTGGTAGAGCATCACCTTGCCAAGGTGAGGGTCGCGGGTTCGAATCCCGTCGTCCGCTCGGAGCCGGCCGCAGCAAACGCTGTCGCGGTGGTGGAGTGGCCGAGAGGCGAGGCAACGGCCTGCAAAGCCGTCTACACGGGTTCAAATCCCGTCTCCACCTCGAGAGCTTCACCCGGGCAGCCGCCCGGCAGGGGCGATTAGCTCAGTGGGAGAGCGCTTCCTTGACACGGAAGAGGCCACTGGTTCAATCCCAGTATCGCCCACCACAAGCATGCAGGTCAGAGCCCAGCCGGAGGCCTCATGGTTCCGGGCGTGCAACTTACGTGCAAGATGGTGGTGCCCCGGGTGGGGTGTCCCTGCGCTTGAATGGTCCACGTTCAGTCATGACACGTCGGTGCTTGAGACGATTCGCCAACGTGGGCCACCGCCTGGCCGTACAGCGGCAGCCCACGTCGGTCCCGGCCCGCGGCCGGCTTGTTCAGTCAGAGCCTGAGCACTGGTCTTCTTCGTTGCCCTGCACGATGTTGCCGCCGCCGGTCGGAGCCGGCTGGTTCTCCTTGCACTGCAGGTTGCCGTCGATGCGGTTGCGGTTAATCGCCACGCCGCCGGTGTTCTGGAAGACCTGCAGGTCCCCCTCGATGGTGTTGTTTCCGGCAGTGAGCTTGCGGTCGTTCTCGTCGAATAGCAGCGACCCACCGATCGTGGAGCCGGTGATCGAGGCACTGCCGCCCTGGACCAGTTGCACGGCCTGACCCACCGAAGAGGTGCTCACCCGCACGGACCGCGCGTTCTCGGCCTGCACGTTGCCGATCACCCGGATGTTGCGGGCGGTCAGCGAGGCGTTGGCCTCGACCTTGACGGTGCCCTGCACCCGGGTAGCGGTCAGGGTGCACGACGCGCCCTGCGGCACCCGCAGGTTGTCCACCGTCACCGCGCCCAGGCTGCCCCGGCAGGTGGTCTCCTCCGCGTGCGCGACGGCGGGGATGGCCAGCACGCTGCCCGCCACACCCACCGCCAGGACCCAGCTGCAGCCGGGGGACCTGGTGTTCTACTACAGCCCCGTGAGCCATGTCGGGATCTACGTCGGCAGCAATCAGCTCATCGAAGCGCCGAACACCGGCAGCGTCGTGAGCATCCGCGACTTCGACGCGTGGGGCGGCTACAGCCACGCCCAGCGAGTTGCGCTGCCCTGACCGGGCGTATGCGCCGAAGCGGCTCTGTGCCAGCTGCGTGCAGGTACCGGCGATCACGTCTCGGCTGATCGCTGCGGACTGCCGGCTACCGGCTGACCGGGACCGTTTCCGCGGCTGGCCGGGGTGCTGCCGGGGTGGCGCCGGCCGGCTCGGGGAGCCGGAGCCGTTTGAGCAGTAGCGCGTTGACGGCGACGAGGAAGCTGGATCCGGACATCGACAGGGCTGCGATCTCCGGCCTGAGGACGAGCCCGAGGGAGGGTTCGAACACTCCGGCGGCGATGGGCAGGGCGATGGCGTTGTAGCCGATCGCCCAGCCGAGGTTCTGCCGCATCTTGCGCAGCGTCCCGCGGCCGATCTGCAGCGCGACCGGTACGTCGAGGGGGTCGGAGCGCATCAGGACGACGTCGGCGGTTTCGATGGCCACGTCGGTTCCGGCGCCGATGGCGATGCCGAGGTCTGCTTGGGCGAGGGCGGGGGCGTCGTTGACGCCGTCGCCGACCATCGCGACCCGTTTGCCGGCGGCCTGCAGTTCGGCGACCTTGGCGGACTTGTCGCCGGGCAGCACCTCGGCGATGACGGTGTCGATGCCGAGTTGGGCGGCGATCCGTCGTGCCGTGGCCTCGTTGTCGCCGGTCAGCATGACGACGTGCACTCCGGCGTCGTGCAGGGCGGTCACGGCGGCGGCGGCGGTGTCGCGGGCGGCGTCGGCCATCGCGATCACGGCGACGGCCTTGCCGTCGACGGCCACCAGTACGGCGGTCCGCCCGGCGGCGGCCAGTTCGTCGCGGCGCTCGAGCAGGGCGGCGACGTCGACGTTCTCGGCGGCCATCAGCTTGCGGTTGCCGACCAGGACCCGGCGGCCGTCAACCTCTGCGGCGGCGCCGTGGCCGGGCACGTTGCGAAAGCCGCTGGCCGGCAGGCTCGGCGCGCCCTGCTGATCGGCGTACCGGACGACGGCGGCGGCCAGCGGGTGCTCGGACTCCCGTTCGACGGCGGCGACGAGCGGCAGGAGGTCGTCCTGGCTGATCCCGTCGACGACGACGTCGGTGACCTCCGGCTCGCCCTTGGTCAGGGTGCCGGTCTTGTCCATCACGACGGTGTCGATGCGCCCGGAGGCTTCCAGGGCGGTGGCGGTCTTGAACAGCACGCCCCGCTTCGCGCCGAGCCCGGACCCGACCATGATCGCGGTGGGGGTGGCCAGGCCGAGTGCGTCGGGGCAGGTGATGACCACGACGGTGATCGCGAACAGCAGCGCCGCCTCGATGGTCGCGCCGACGGCCAGCCAGACGAGAAGTGTGGCGGTGCCGCCGATCAGGGCGACCAGGACCAGCCAGA